>QYQL01000037.1 GCA_007280915.1 Verrucomicrobiaceae bacterium
CCATTGGCACAGGTAGGGTCGGGCCTCCGGACCGACCGCAGGCGTTCGTTGATTCCGCCTGTTTCGGTGTCAAAATGGTATCAGATGCTTTTGAGTGCCTTAGCTGCGGCCGCGATATGAGCGGGAGTTGTTCCGCAGCACCCGCCGATGATGCGCGGGCCGAGCGAGGAGATCGTGACGGCAGCCGAAGCGAAGTCCTCCGTAGTTAGGGAGTAACTTGCCCTTCCGCCGACAAGTTCCGGAAGACAGGCATTCGGAAGAACCGCGAGCGGAGGCTCCGTCGGGATGCCGGATTTGAGAAGGGCGATGAGTTCGCTGGGGCCGTTGGAGCAGTTCATCCCGACGATTTCCGCGTCGTTGCGCCGGAGTTCGTCGAAAGCCTCTGCGATGGTTGTGCCATCCGGCAGTCGCCCGGAGCGGTCGAATGCCATTGAACAAACCGCCGGGCAGTGGTGGAGGGAATATTTCACCTCAAGCGCAAGGATGAGTTCCCCGAGATCCTGGAATGTTTCCAGGAAAATCATCTGCGCTCCGCCGTCCAGAAGGGCTCCGATCTGGGTGCGGAAGAGGGCGGATTTTTCGGCATCCGAAAGCTCCGGATCGCCGATCGGACCGACGCTTCCCGCGACCGTGACACCGAGGCCCTTGACGGCCTGCCGTGCAATCTGGGCGGCCTGCCAGTTGATTTCGTTGACGTGGTGGCCGAGACGGAATTTTCCGAGGTGGAGGGAATTCGCGCGGAAGGAATTTGTGCGGATGATTTTCGCGCCGGCTGTCGCGTAATCCGAATGGATCTGCGCCACGATTTCCGGAGATTCCAGGCAGAGTGCCTCGAGGCAGGATCCCGGATCCGCGCCGCGTTCGATGAGCAGCGTGCCCATCGCTCCATCGGCGAGAACGATTTCCCTGTCGATCCGCTCCAGAAGGCTCATGCCACTTTTCTTCTGCGCGCCACCAGCATCCAGGATGCGGCAAAAGCCACGATACAGAAGATAAGAGTGACGAAGAGGGAGAGCCCGATGGAGGGCATTCCATTGACCGGGCCGCAGAGGGATTGCCGGATGGCGGCGACCCCGTAGGTGACCGGGTTGAGGGCGCCGATCCATCCGATGACGGAGTTGCCGGCAGGCAGCGGGAAGAGCGCGCCGGAGACCATCCACAGCGGCATCAGCACGACGTTCATGATGGCATGAAATCCCTGAGTCGAATCCATCGGCCAGGCCACCAGAAAGCCGAGTCCGGTCATGCTGAACCCGACCAGGACAAATGCCGCGACCAGTGAGGGAAGTAAATGGAGAGGGAACGGGATGCCCGCGAACGGAGCCAGGACGCAGAAAAGTGCGGCCTGGCCGACCGCGAGCGTCGTGCCGCCGAGGAATTTTCCGAGAACAATCGCGCCCGGCGAAACCGGCGCCACTAGAACCCCCTGCAGGAACCCCTCACGCCGGTCCTCGATGACCGAGATCGTCGAGAAGATGGCGGTGAAAAGCATGATCAGGACAAGAGTCCCTGGGAAAAAATACGTGAGATAAGACACCGATTCGGCACCACCGGGACGGAAGGACGGGCTGAACCCGGCCCCGAGCAAAACCCAGAAGACCAGAGGGGTCACGAGTGCGCTGATGATCCGGTTCCTTTGGCGAAGAAACCGCACGACGTCGCGGTGCCACAAGGCCGCCGCCGGTCTCCAGAGATGCATTTCAGTCATTGAGGCGCTTTCCGGTTTTGAAGAGGAAGACATCTTCCAGGGAGGGTTTCGAAATGGTTGTGGAGTCGATGGCGTCTGGCAGGGAGGCGGAGAGACGGGCTGCAATGGCGTGGGCATCCGTGGCGGAGGCCCGCACCTCGCCCTCGAGCGCGTGGGGAGCAAGGCCGCACTCCGCGCGCAGGAAATCCGAGACGGCGGACGCGTTGCCTGTGGCCACGCGAAGGATTTCCGGGCCGGCCTCTGCAAGCAGTCTTGCGGGGGCATCCACGGCGACGAGCCGGCCTGCACTCATGATTCCCACACGGTCCGCGCGGGCGGATTCGTCCATAAGGTGGCTGGTGAAGACAACCGTCATCCCGTGGGCCGTTCGCAAGTTGCCGATGAGTGCCCAGAGATCCATGCGCGCCGACGGGTCGAGCCCGGTCGAGGGTTCGTCGAGGAGGAGGATTTCCGGGCGGGTGAGCAGGCACTTGGCGATTTCGACCCGGCGTTGCTGACCGCCCGAGAGCGTTTCCACAAGGCTGTCGAGTTTGTCTTCGAGACGGAGCGCTGCGGCGAGTTCGACAATCCGGGATTTGAGGGAAAGGCCGTGCATCCCGTAAAGTGCCCCTCCATACAGAAGGTTCTCCCGTGACGTGAGCTTTTTGTCCAGGCTTGGAGATTGGAAAACCACGCCGATTTTCGAGCGCACGGCCGCGGGGGAATGGACGGCGTCGAAGCCGCCGACGAATGCAGACCCGCTGTCGGGAGCGATCAGGGTTGTGAGAATCCGGAAAAGCGTCGTCTTTCCGCTGCCGTTCGGTCCGAGCAGCGCGAAGAGTTCACCCTTCGGGATTTCGAGATCGAGCCCCGGCAGGACGGTGTTGTCCCCGAACTTTTTGACGAGGCCTTTTGCGGAAATGGCATTCATTCGATTTTGAGCGAGCTGATGGCTTCCATCACCCGGTCGCTGAGATTCTGGTAGGTTTCGCGGGACGTCGAGGTAATTTCCTCCGGGGAAAAATGGATCGGCTCGCCCAGGACGACGGTGATCTGGGGGAAGTGGAGGCGCTTGCTGTTTTTTGGAAACGCGTCGAAAGAGCCGAAGATCCGCATCGGCAGAACGGGAGCGCCAGTCTTGGCGATGACCAGACCGATTCCGGCCCGGGCGGGTTGAAGGCATCCGTCCTTCGAGCGCGTGCCTTCTGGAAAAAGAACGACCCCGTTGCCCTGCTTGATTTTTTTGATAACCTCGCGGAGGGCGGACATGTCATTGCCGTCGCGCTCGACGGGGATGACATTCATCGCCGGGAAAAGAGGTCCGAAGAACGGCCACTTGAGAAGCGTCTTTCGGGCGAGATAATACACGCCCCGGCGGCTGCAAATGCCCGCGAGCGGGGGATCAAAAAAACTCGCATGGTTGGCCGCCAGGATGAGCGGACCACTCTCGATCATCCGCTCCGGATGGATGACGCGCATGCGGAAGCACAGCCGGGCGAGCAGCTTCGCGAGGTTGTAAAAAATGTTGTAGACGAGGCTCATTTCGGAGCGATTCCGCTCTGGCGGAGGAGGTCGAGGATCGCGTCCACCACGCCGTCAAGGGTCAGATGAGAAGTGTCCACGACCCGGGCATCGGGAGCGATTTTGAGGGGAGCGGCCTTGCGGGAGGAGTCCAACTTGTCGCGGTCGGCGATCTGGTCCGCCCCTCCCTCGGCCTCGCGGCGCTGCTGGCGGATTTCCGGCGAGGCATCGAGATAGAATTTGTAGGGAGTCTCCGGGAAAACGGCGGTGCCGATGTCGCGGCCCTCCATGACCAGCGGGCAGTCTTGTGCCAATGCCCGGAGGCGGCTTGAGATCAATGCGCGCACCGCGGGCACGGCCGAGACGAGCGAAACATGGCGGTTCACGCTGCGATCGCGGAGGGCTTCGTCCGGATTGGAATTGTTGATCCGGATGAAGGATTCCCGGTTTTTCCCGATTCCACAAACAACATCCGTGCTGGCGAGAGCGGCTTCGATGACAACCGCCGAGGCGGTGTCCGTGCCCCGCTGAAGAAGATCCCACGTCACCGCGCGATACATGGTGCCGGAGTTCACATAGGCAAATCCGAGCCGCTGTGCGAGACGGCGCGAGACGGTGCTTTTTCCGGAGGCGGCGGGGCCGTCGATGGCGATGACGGTCATGCTTTTTTCCGGCGCCGGGTTTTGCCGCCGCCGAGCGAAGAGATCACCGGAGTGCGGCGGCCGATGCCGGTGCCCTTCTGGATTTTTTTCAGCGTCTCGAAAAATGTGGGATACGATGTCAGCACGCAGTCGGTGTCCTCGATGACAGTTTCCCCCGATGCGAACAGGCCGGCAACGGCAAACGCCATGGCAATGCGGTGGTCGCCGAAGCTCTGCATGCGGGCCCCCTTGAGCGGTTTTCCGCCCGTGATGGCCATGCCGTCCGGGAACTCCTCCACCTCGACGCCCATGGCGCGGAGGTTTGTCGCGACAGCCGCGATCCGGTCGGTTTCCTTCACCCGCAATTCCTTGGCATCCCGGATGACCGTCGTGCCTTCCGCAAGGGCTGCCGCCACGGCAATCGCGGGAATCTCATCGATGACATTCGGAATTTCAGCGCCCCTCACCTCGGTGGCGTGAAGTTGGATCCCCTTGATATCAACGGTTCCGGCGGGCTCCCCGTGTGCGGAGGTTTCCACGACCTCGCGGATCCGCGCGCCCATGCGGATGAGGACGTCGATAATTCCGGTGCGTGTCGGATTGAGGCCGACATCTTTGACCAGCAGTCGCGACCCGGGCTGGGCGGCGGCTGCAACGAGCCAGAATGCGGCGCTCGAGATGTCGCCGGGCACGCGGAAATCCCTCGACTCCGGGATCTGTCCGCCGTCGAGCGAAATCCGAATCTCCTTGAGCTTTCGACCGACCGGGCAGGTTCCCTCCCAGATTTCCTCGCGCCGGAACTTGATCAGGAAATATTCAAACATCCGCTCGGTGTGGTCGCGCGACCTGACGGATTCGATGACGGTTGTCGTGCCTTTGGCGAAGAGCCCCGCCAGGAGGACCGCGCTTTTGACCTGCGCGCTGGCGACCGGAAGTCGGTAGGTGATGCCTTCGAGCGGGCCGCCAACGATGGTGAGGGGAGGGCACTGTTTTTCTCCTTCAGCCTGCAGTCGCGCCCCCATTTCCTGGAGCGGCTCGATGACGCGCCGCATCGGACGGTTTGAGAGCGAGGGGTCGCCGGTCATCTTGGAGCGGAATTTTTGCGGCGAGAGGAGTCCGGCCATGAGCCGCATCGTGGTCCCGGAATTCCCGCAGTCGATGTCGCCTTCGGGGGCGCGAAAAATCCCCCGGTTGCCTTCGACGATGACCGTGCCGGGTTCGGGCGTTTCGATTTCCACCCCGAGCTGGCGCATCGCTCGCGCGGTGCTCCTGCAATCCTCGCCTTCAAGAAAATTCGTGATGGTGCACCGCCCGTTGGAAATGGCGGACAGGAGCACCGCCCGGTGGGAGATGCTTTTGTCGCCGGGAACGATCAACTCCGTTTCAATGCGGGGGGCGCGGCGGACCTTGAGGATGTTTTTCGCGGCGGCCTTCACGCGGAATCCTCCGAGCGGAGAGCTCTGGCTGTCCGCAAAAACGCTTCGACGGCCCCGCGGTCGCCCCGCAGCACCGCAGTTTTCAGCGCTTCGAAATGTTCCTGCAAATCGGCGATACCGGCGGCAATTTCCTTCCGGTTGTCGAGAAAGATTTCCGTCCACAGGTTCTCGGGCCCGCAGGCGATGCGCGTGGAATCCCGGAATCCGCTGCCCGCCAGCGAGGCAAATGAACGGTCTTTGCCAAGGGCGGCGTGCACGAGCGCGGCGGCTGCCGCATGAGGCAGGTGGCTGACCCTCGCCACGGCCGAATCGTGTGCCGCAGGAGCCATCTCACGGAGGCGGCATCCGGCCGCCGACCACATTCCGCGGATCGCATCCAGCGCGGCAGCATCGGAATTTTCCGTCGGGGTCAGAATGCAAAGCGCCCCGTCGAAGAGATCCGGCCGCGCTGCTGCGATCCCGCTTTGCTCGGACCCCGCCATCGGATGAGCTCCAATGAAGCGCCCGCCGAGCACGGGTTCAAGCGATGTGACGATCCGGGATTTTACGCTGCCCGCGTCGGTGACCGGGGTTGATGGAGAAATGAGGCTGGTCAGCCGTTCCCCGGACTCTTCAATGGCGCGCGGCGAAATGCAAAGCACCACGACGTCAGCTCCTTGCACCGCTGCGGCAAGGTCGGTGGAGACCGGACAGCCCGGAAGCGCCGCTTCCACGGCGGGCACCGATTCGGCACGGCGGGTCCAAAGCGAGACAGCCCACGGAGCGTCACCGCGCCGCAATGCCATCGCCAGTGATCCGCCGATCAGGCCGGGGCCGAGAATCGCGGCTTTCCGGCTCAGGGAACGAGAAAGATCTTGCCCGAATACGGGCATTTCACCTCGGTGCCGGGAGGAAATCCGCGGACGTCCACGTAGCCGGCATAAGGGGAGTGCGGGCTGGTCACAAAACCGGGTTTGCCCGGAACAGGAGTTCCGTAGGCCATTTCACGTGAAGGGGCGGCTGTTGCCGAACTCGGAGCCGGCGTTGGTGTCGGGGCAGCGTTAACAGTTGCTTCGACCGGAGGAGTTGGCATCGCATTTGGATCCGGTGTCGGGTTCGGCGTCGCGAATTTCGTGCTGGCGGAATCGCCCTCCGTGCCGTGGTAGCCGAAACGGTTCCGTCCGCTGGACGAGTTGGATTTTTCGGTCTGCTCGCAGGCGGCGAGAGCCACAGCCAGCACACAGCCGGTCACGATCATCGAAGATGGTTTCATATGCGTTGTTAACGTCATAGAGAGGCATGGAAACCGCTGCGATTCAATGCAAATTTCGGGTTTCTCTCAGGATTGGTGTCCGCGAGAGGCGAGGCAGGCAAGGATTGCGTCCAGAACTGCGTCAAGGTGCCTGCCCGCATCGGTGGCGAGAAAGCGCAGGATCAGGTATCCGTTTTGCTGGAGGAGGACGTCTTTCCGGCGGTCCCGCCGCCAGGCATCCTCGTTAAAAAAATGCTGCGGCCCGTCGAGTTCGATGACGAGCTTCGCGGCCGGGTCGAGGAAGTCCACCTCCATCGAGCCCTGCTGGTCGAATGGGATCGGCAGAGGAGCGTTGAGCCGGAATTTTCCTTTTGTCGCCGGGAGGGATTCGAGGCGCTTGAAGAGGAATGCCTCCGAGGCGCTGCGGGCGCGGGAGATGCCTTCGGAGTCCGGGGAGGGAATGCGGGCGGCATGGACAAACAGGTCTGCCAGCTCGCTGTCCAGTCCGTCCCGGATGAGCCGCCGGACGCTTGCCGCGTAGTCGCGCTTCCACTCAGGATCAATCGGGAGAGGCACCTCAGGCGGCCAGCCGGGGACCGCGCTAGCAGGGAGCAAAATCGAATATCCTACCGATTCGTATCCCGCGCACCGCTTGTCGAACATGCGCGAGAGCATCGGGACGTTCAGGTCGGCGTAGTCATGGATGAGGGCCTCGGTCTTTCCCTCGTGCAGACGGTGGAGGCGGCCGGCATATTGCGCGATCGTCCCCCGCCACGAGACCGGCATTGTCAGGAGCAGCGTATCGAGCACGGGATCGTCGAAGCCCTCGCCAACAAATTTTCCCGTCGCCAGCAGAACGAGCCCGCTGCGTTCGGTGGTGAGGCCGTCCATTGCGTTTCGCAGGGATTTTTTTCCCATTCCGCCTCGAAGCCGGACGACGTGAGAGCCGTTCTTCTCGAGTGCGTCCGCGAGGAGGGCAAGGTGTTCGGTGCGCTCGGTGAGCACGATCGGATGGCGTCCTTCCTTGAGGCATGCGACGACGTCGGCGCAGATGAGTGCGTTGCGGGCTTCGTCGTGAATCAGCGCGTCGCAGAGTTGCTGGAATTCCACGCGCGGGTCAGCCACCGGCTCGCCGCCGCAGCGGAACGAGGTCGGCCGGACCATGACGCGGTGTTCAAATGGCCGTGCTACCGCCTGGGCTTTGGCGTCCACCCGATGGCGGACCGGTCCGCATTGCATGAAGATGATCGGGTGGCGCCCGTCCTTCCTTGCGACCGTGGCGGAGAGCCCGGTGACGAATTTTGCCTTCGCGCGGCGGGCGACAAGTTCGAAGCTTTGCGCGGAGAGGTGGTGGCATTCGTCCACGACGAGGTGGCCGTAGCCCGCCACGCAATCATCAACGACCTGCTTGCGGACGAGCGACTGGATCAGCGCAACGTCAAGGGTTCCATTGAGCTTGCGTCGTCCGCCGCCGAGGCGGCCCACGGATTTTGCCGGGATGCCGAGAAATTGTGAGAGCCGCTCGATCCATTGTTCGAGCAGTTGCCGGCGGTGGACGAGGACGAGCGTATTCACCCCTCGCCGGGCGATCAGCCAGGCGGCAAGGACGGTTTTTCCAAATGCGGTCGTGGCGGCAAGGACGCCAGTTTCGTGGGCGAGCATGGCCTCGGCGGCGTCCAGTTGGTCGGGGCGGAGATCGCCCTGGAATTTGGATGGGAAGGGTGTTCCAACCTGCCGGAGGTCCTGCAGATCCAGGCGGATTTTGTGCTTGGAGAATAGTTCGCTCAAGTCGTCGAGACAGCCACGCGGGATTGCGACATGCACCGGATGATCCTCCGCGCAGGCGATGATCCGGGGTTTGTCGAACGTCGGGAGTCGCATCGCCTGGGCGCGGTAGAACTCCGGGTTTTGAAATGCCGCCAGCCGGATGATCCGGTTCCGCAACGCGGGAGGGAGCTGGTCCTTGGAAATGTAGATTTGATCCGAGATTACCGCATCAACGGCTGCAGGCAGAGGGGCGGATATCGGCGGATCCTTTGCGCGTCGCGAGGGGGGTGTCTGCCACGGGGTGAGCGAGAATTCCTCATCTGGAGCCACGCGCACACCGACCACCCGGTTTCTTCGCTCGGCATCGGCAACGAGGTGCGCGACCTGGACGGAAGGGATTTTTTCGATGCGATCGAGGAATTCCCACTGGTCGGGATGCGGATCCAGCTCATCGTTGAGGAAGATCGTGTTTCCGCAGTCCCTCGCCGCCTTTTGCATTGGAAGCGCGATCAGGTTTCCGAATCCGCCGCGCGGCAGGGTGTCCTGATTCGGGAACAGGCGGTCGTAGCTCGCGAGTCCGATGTCCGGGCGCGCTTCCATCGCTTCGGTGAGCAGGTGGGAACCGAGCTTTCGGGCGAGGTTCGCCGGGATCGCTTCCTCAAAAAAGAACCAGGCATGCGCGCCATTCCCCGAGCGCGACCGCTCGACCGCCACTGCAAGGCCGCGCTCCCGGCACGCCCGAGCGAAGCCGTCGGCATCCTCCCGCCACCCCGGCCCGTCGAAATCCGCCGCGAGGAAAAAGCATGTCTCGTCGCGCAGCATTGGATACACCCCCATGACAAACGGTCGGTCGGCGGCATCGTGTCCGGCGAGATGCCAGTGGACGACCTCGTCGGTCACTGCGAGCCAGCAGGGATTCGGGCAGTCCGAGCATTTGATGCGGGGCTTTTCGCAGACCCCGCGGACCCATTCGTTCCCGCAGGCCGGCGAGTAGCCGGATTTCCCGCTGCGCGGGTTTTCGAAGCGCCGCGCATAAACATCATCGCGCCCGCGGAAGAGCGAGCGGAAACGCGCGATCTTTTCCGCCGCCGGGCTCGCCTGGCAAAGCCCGTGTGGCATCAGATCAGTTTCCGCAACCGGGCTGTCGTCTCGTCGCGGTCGAGGGTGCTCGCCGCCACAGCGAGGGCCAGTTCCTCCCACTCAGGACCGTCCGGTGCGGGCTCGATTCCGTTGAGCCTCAGAAAGACCAGGCAGGCACCGAGCGCCGCCCGCTTGTTGCCGTCCAAAAATGGGTGGTTGCGGCAGATGTAGAATAGATAGGCCGCCGCGATTTCGGGAACGTCCTTGTATGGAGAATTCCCTCCAAATGCCGCCTGCGGCGCGGCAACGGCGGACTCGAGCAATGCCAGATCGCGGACTCCCTCCGTGCCGCCGAATTGGGCGATGGCTTCGCGGTGAATCGCCTGAACGATCTCCACGGACAGGTGAAAGCAGCTTTGCGTGGTCCCACTCATGCGAGCTTTTTCATCGTCCGCGCGTAATTTTTCATCGTTTCACGGATCACTCCCGTGACCTCCTTCGCAGATGGCTGCGGGCGCAACGGGGTGATGGTGATCGTTCCTCCCCTGTGGACTTCGATGTTCACGTCGTCTCCAGGCGCAAGATGCGCTATGCTCATCAGTGCCGCATCAAAAATAATTCCCTGCGAATTTCCAATTTTTGTGATCGTTTTAACCATGGAGTAAAACTATGTTTTATACTGAGATTTGTCAAATCCCTCCAGGCTGGAGCGTTTGTCATAGCCGGACATCTTGAAGGCGGGTCCGGGGATGTCGCGAATGAGGCGCCGGGAGCTACTGTCTTCCGGGCAGAGTGATGCTGGAGGAATCGAGGACGATCTTTCTGTCGCGATAGAGGGATCCGAGAGCCTGCTTGAAGGCCTTTTTGCTGACGCCGAAGGCGGTCCGGATTTCCTCCGGCGTGCTTTTATCGTGGAAGGGAAGCGTGCCTCCGGCGGCAGTGAGGGCCTCGAGGATTTGAGCGGTGAGCGGCTTGATGCGGGCAAATCCAGAGCGGTCGAGCGAGAGGTCGATTTTGCCGTCCGGGCGAACCGTGCGGACGAAGCCGTTGAGTCGGTCTCCGATGCGGAGCGGGCCTGCGAGTTCCGAGTCGTAGAGAAGCCCCCAATGGGAGTTCTCGATGATTGCGCTGTAGCCGAGCGGAGTCTCGCGGGCGATGAGGAGATTCACGGGCTGCTCTGCGGTGTAAGTTGCCGGGGTGAGGTCGAGCCAGCGGTCGATCCGTTCGCTGGCGACAATGCGGTCGGATTTTTCGTCGATGAAAACGTGGACGACCACGAGGCCTCCCTCGCGGGGAAAACTGACCTGCTCGCGCCGTGGCAGAAGAAGATCCTTGCTCAACCCCCAGTCGAGAAAGGCGCCGATGCCGGGCTTCACGCCCTGGACCCGGAGCAGGGCGAATTCGCCGACCATGGCGAGCGGCACCTCGGTTGTCGCGACGAGCCGGTCCTCGGAATCGCGGTAAATAAAAACGTCCAGCACCGCGCCCGGAGCTGCGTTCTCCGGAATATACCGGCGCGGAAGCAGAATTTCTCCAAGGTCGCCGCCGTCCAGATAACATCCCGGCGTGGCCTCGCGCACGATCGCAAGCCGGTTGCGTTTGCCGAGATCCGCCATAAGCCCCTACTTCTTTTCCGACTTCCGGTTCTGGAAGCGCGAGAGCGTCGAGCGGACGGCCATCTCCTGGCGCCGCTGGTCTGCGAGCTGAGAGGTGCGGTCGGCGATGCCGGATGAAGCGGCGGATCTTTTGGATTTTCTTGGCGGGCGGTGTGGCATGGATCCAGTGTCGCCTCATCGGAACCAAAACAAAAGCGGGAATCCCAACATGACGAAGAGGCTCCATGCCGTGTAAGCGGGGAGGTAGGCGACGATCCAGTTTTCGATGGCGTCGAAGTCCCGGGTTTTCCGGATGAACCGGATGTAATGGAACAGAATGCCGGCGAGGTGGAGGAAGATGAGCAGGTTAGCGCCGAGGACGGCCATCCGGTTGGGAGTCAACCCTTCCGACGCTGTCCGGAATACTATCGCCGAGAGTGCCACAGCATCGATGAGCAGAGTGACAAAAACCAACGCGATATTCATCAAATCCGTCACGCCCGAGGAGTCCTTTCGGCCGCGTTCCGAAACGGAGAAGACGCAAAGGCCAAGAACGACGATGAGCAGCACGTTGAAGGCGATCAGAAAGTCCCTGTCCGTAAACGGACTCCTACGCTGAAGAATCATGGCGACCAGATAGGCCACAACCATGACAAGAAAAAGGGGCGTGAATACCTTGGCCAGAAGCGGAGTGATTTTGAACTGGTCTCCGACAACCCGGTCGATGAGCAGAGTGGCCACGACGGGTGCCGCCACCGCCCCATAAACGACCACATTCGACATATACCAATCCGAGATATCCAGACCGATCAGATGGAAGAGGGCTGCCGTCAGCCCGGTGAGAACCATTCCCCCAAGCAGAATCATGGTGGTGTAGATCAGGAGCTCGCCATTGTATCGCAGGTAGTCCATCCGTGCCGGGAGGGAGCGCCAATTTCCACCGGCAAAAGCGATCCCAAGCAGCGACCAGAAAACGAACGGGGCATAAATGCAGGCCAGAAGAATGCTTGCCGAATTCGAGCGGTCGGGGAGCAGGTTTAGAAACAGAAGCGAGGCGGCCAAAAGAGACAGGAGGATGGAGGCCGCGCGTCCCCGGCACGGTTTCTGGATGCAGAAGTAAGCCGTCAGCGCCCCGGCCATGATGCCGCAGAGGTTTCTGGGATAGAAAAGCTCCCCGGAAATCGGGAGGAGGATCGGCAGTTTCGCCAGCGTTCCCGCGATCAGCGACAAGGCCACGGTCAGCCAAATGTCACGCGCGTGCAACAGCTTCGCTACAGACGAGACAGCCGCCTTTTCGTCAAAAAACAACCGCTCGTGCCAGACTTGCAGAACACTCGAATCCGGCAGTTCGTCAAAAGCTTCTCGCAAGGCCGTTGCGAACTCATTCGGACTATTGCGGTAGAGAACTTCCAAGTCCTTGGGAGAGCCCACAGTTGCAAGGATCCGGTCTTTCATGTCGGAAGGCTGCCATCCCATGCGGGATTTGCAACGTTCGAAGGTAGTCATCCTCATTGACCGGATGTGGGAGGCCTGTCATGAAGGGCGCTCCAACAATTTACCACCATGAAACTCGAAGGAAAATCCGCGCTTATCACCGGCAGCGCACAGGGAATCGGGCAGGCGATCGCACTCCGCCTCGCACAGGAGGGGGCTGACATCCTCATCGACGACCGTCCGGGCAACAAGGGAGCCGACGAGACGAAAGCGCAGATCGAGGCGCTCGGACGCAAGGCGGTGGTGCTGGGTGGAGATCTCGCAAACACGGCTGACGACCGGCGCCTGATCCAGCAGGGGGTTGCCGCGCTCGGAAAAATCGATATCCTTGTCAACAATGCTGGCGTCGAGAAGCACGCCGACTTCTGGGATGTCACCGAGGAGGAATTTGATTTCGTCCTGAAAATCAACCTGCGCGGGACGTTTTTCCTCACGCAGGATTTTGTGAACCATCTCCGCGATACGAAGCGTCCGGGAAAAATTATCAACATCAGCTCGGTGCACGAGGAGCTGCCGTTTCCTCATTTCTCGACCTACTGCGCGAGCAAGGGAGCGCTGAAGATGCTCTGCCGCGACCTCGCCATCGAGCTGGCCCCGCTCGGGATCACGATCAACAACATCGCTCCCGGAGCGATCCAGACCCCGATCAATACGAAGCTCCTGAACTCGCCCGACCTGTTGAAGGCGTTGCTCGCGAACATCCCGATGAACCGCCTTGGCACCGGGGGGGACGTCGCAGGCGTGGCGGCGTTCCTCGCCTCGTCCGATGCCGATTACATCACCGGCACGACGGTCATTGTGGACGGCGGCCTGCTCTGGAACTACTCCGAGCAGTAGGCGGACACTTACGATTTCAGATTAAACGCGCAGACGGAGAGCGGGGGGAGGTCGATGAGGATCGAGTGGGGTTTTCCCTGCCACGACCAGTGCTCGTCCGACCAGCGCCCGCCGTAATTTCCGACATTGCTTCCGCCGTAGGTTTCGGCATCGGTGTTGAGGGCCTCCTGGTAGAACCCGTGGTGGTTCACGCCGACCCGGTAGGCACTGCGGACGATCGGAGTCGCGTTGACGATGAATATGATGTCGGCTCCGGTTTTGGATTTCCGCATGAACGACCAGACCGTGTTGTCGGCGTCGTGAAAATCGATCCACTCGTAGCCGTCGTAGCTGTCGTCGAGTTCGTGGAACGACGGCTCGTTTGTGTAGAGCCAGTTGAGGTGCTGGACGAGCCGGCGGAGCCCGTCGTGCAGCGGGAGCTGGTTGAGGTGCCAGTCGAGGCTCTGCCCGTGCTGCCACTCGTGCCACTGGCCGAATTCCATTCCTTGGAAAATCAGTTTTTTCCCCGGGTGCGCCCACATCCAGGCGAGGAACATCCGGCAGTTGGCGAACTTCTGCCACAGGTCACCCGGCATCTTGTCGATGAGCGACCCTTTGCCATGGACGACCTCGTCGTGGCTGAGCACGAGGACGAAATGCTCCTGAAAGGCGTAGAGCATCGAGAACGTGATGTCCCCCTGGTGATACCGCCGGTGGATCGGATCCTTGCTGATGTAGCGGAGGCTGTCGTTCATCCAGCCCATGTTCCACTTGAACCCGAACCCGAGCCCGCCGGTGTAGGTTGGTCGCGAGACGCCCGGCCACGCGGTGGATTCCTCGGCGATTATCGTAATTCCGGGGAACCGGTCGTAGCAGACCTCGTTGCAGCGCTTCAGGAAGCTGATGGCGTCGAGGTTTTCGCGGCCTCCGAAGCAGTTCGGGATCCACTCGCCCGGCTTGCGCGAGTAATCGAGGTAGAGCATCGAGGCGACCGCATCCACGCGAAGGCCGTCGATGTGATACTCGTCCATCCAGAACAGGGCGTTGCCGATCAGGAAGTTTTTCACCTCGTTCCGGCCGTAGTTGAAAATGAGCGTGCCCCAGTCCATGTGTTCGCCGAGCCGCGGGTCCTCGTGCTCGTAGAGGCAGGTGCCGTCGAACCGCGCGAGCCCGTGCGCATCCTTCGGGAAATGCCCGGGCACCCAGTCGAGAATCACCCCGATCCCCTCCTGGTGGCAGCGGTCCACGAAATGCCGGAACTCATCGGGATTCCCGTGCCGGCTGGTCGGTGCGTAGTAGTTCACGACTTGGTATCCCCATGACCCGTCGAACGGGTGCTCCATGACCGGCAAAAGCTCGATGTGAGTGAAACCGAGTTCCTTGACATACGGGATCAGACGGTCGGCAAGCTCCAGGTAGCTCAGGAACCGGTTTCCCTCCTCCGGAATCCTCTGCCATGATCCAAGGTGGACCTCATAGATGCTCATCGGCGAGGCGTAGGGATCGCGCTGGCGGCGCTTTTCCATCCACTCCGAATCCGACCAGCCGAACCGGTTGAGATCAAAAACCATGCAGCCGGTCTCCGTGGTGTGCTGGGCGAAAAACGCATACGGGTCGGTCTTCAGGAAGGTTTCCCCGTGCGGTCCGCGGATCTCAAATTTATAATGCGCACCCTCGTGCACGCCCGGCAGGAAGATTTCCCAGACTCCTGCGGGAACCATCTTGCGCATCGGGTGGATGCGTCCATCCCAGCCGTTGAAGTCGCCGGCGACGCTGACCCGCTGGGCGGATGGGGCCCAGACGGCGAAGTGGACGCCCTGCACCCCCCCGATCTCCATCACATGCGCTCCCAGCTTTTTGTAGACGTCGTAGTGGGTTCCCTCGTTGAAGAGGTAGATGTCCATCTCCCCGAGCACCGGTCCGAACGAATAGGGATCGCGGATCCTCCAGGTTTCCCCGTTGTGCCCGGTGAGTTCGACCGAGTATCCGAATTCCTTTGTCGCCTCCGGCAGCACCGCCTCAAAAATCCCCGCGTCATGCACGCGCGTGAGATCGAACCGCTTCCCGTCGTCCGCCACGATGACGGCTTTTGCGGCATCCGGGCGCAGCACCCGGGCGATCCACCTTCCCTGGAATTCCCGGACCCCCAGAATCCGGAACGGATCGCAGTGCCTGGCCTCGATCAGGGGGTAAAAATCGTCGTCCGGGAGAAGCGATGGGTTCATGCCTGCAAGCCTACGGTTTGGCTGCCGGTCTGAACAGATTTTCCTTCGGACACACGGACGGATGATTCAGAAGGCCCGCGAATCCGTATATGTTCTCCCGAGGGGCATGCGGCGAGTGGTTTCCCCGCGCAATTTCGCAACCGCGCAGGTTTTCCGGTGTTTCATTTCCCGTGTCTCTGAAGGAGGCCGGAAATATTCATGACAAAATCCTTGGCTGTCCATTATACAAAGCAGTTCTCTTTTGAATGAAGCCTCCCCAGATGTTATTTTTCTCTCTTCCGGCAACCGGTCTCCAAAGTCCGACGATTCGGGCCAAATGATCCGCCTTCTGCCAGCGATCCTTGTGTTCGCCCTCGTTGCGTCTTCCGCCTTGCTCGATGGGGCGGAGAAAAAGCTGCCTCATCTGCCGGTGGTTTTAGAGCGGCCCGCGGGCGGGGAGGACGGAAAAAAAGTCTCCGGTGTCGCGATGAATCTGGGTCAGGTGCTCTCCCGCGCCGCGCAGGTCAGCCCCTCCCTCAAGACGGCGAAGCTTGAGGTGGACCGCATGATGCGCCGCCTCTACGGGGTCCGTCTGAAATACTACCCCGAATTCCGCGTCGAGGTCGAGGCCCCGCGCGTTTACGACTACACTGTGGATCAAGTCGGGAATTCGCCGGGCAGAACCCAGACGACGACCACCACCAGGACCACCGGTTCCACCACCACGACAACGCAAACCACTTCGACGACTACAGGCGCAGGCCAGGACTTCTACTACCGGACTTACGAGCCCGGGGTGGGTCTCCAGTTCGCTGAGCATCTGCCGACCAATACCGACCTCGCCGCGAATTATCAACACGACGTTTCTAGCCGCGGGATTCTCAGCGACCGGCTTGCTCTCAAATTCTCACAGGAGCTTGTCCGGAAGGATCCAATCTGGCTCCAGAAGACCCTCGCAGAAAAGCAGGTCTGGCTCGAGAAGCAGGCGCAGGCATCCGTGGACCGGGAGTTTCGATACCGGGTCACCGCGGCCTATTACACGGCCGTTGAGACGAAACTCGTGCTCGACAATGCGATCGTGCGATTCGAGGGGGATAAGAAGTTCGCCGAGGAAAGCGAGACGAAATACCAGGCCGGCATCATTGCCGAATACGCGGTCCTCGACTACCGCAGGGATTTCGAGCAGTCGCGAAGCCGGATGGTTCTGCGCCAGAGCGCGTTCGAGCGTGCCCGCAACGAGCTGCTCTACCTTCTTCAATTTCCTTTGGATAGTCGCGTGACATTCGAGGACGTGCCCGAGCCGAAGGTGGATGGGGTGCTCTGCGATCCCCGGCGGATGGTCGATGCGGGGATCCGCAGTCAGCTGCAGATTGCCCAGCTGCGCTACAACCTGTTTTCCAACGCGGAGAACCTGTCTTACCTGAGGAACTCGTTTCTCCCTTCGGTGAAGCTGCAGGCAGGTGCGTCCTGGTGGCAGACCATCGGGGACGCGGAGCTCAATCCGGCGGCGGAACTGCAGGGGCAGGACCTGAGCGCCGGCGTGTTGATTTCGCTGCCCCTGTTCGGCGAGCAATTCCGGATCGGCAACAATATCATGCTGGAACGGCTGGACCGGACGATCAACGAGACCACCATCAATGACCAGTTCCTGATCACCGTGAAAAATGCTTTCAATACCCTCGCATCCATCCAGGAACTGAAGGAGCGCCACAAAATTTCCGGGACCATCCTGGATATCAGCACGAGGGATTTCGAGCTCGCGAAGCTGCGTTTCGAGGTCGGCAACGTCGGATCCTGGGACATGATCCGCAGCAAGAACGAGTATTATGGCGCGCTCGACGACCTGATCACCCTGCGCTACGCGTTGCTCCGGCAGCTGGCGCAGGTCGAGCGCGACTATCCGTTCCTTCCGGAGGCGACCCCCGATGAGCGCTGAGGCAGGTGAACTGGTGACCTTCACCGGCTTGAAGAAGGTTTACCACCTTCCGGGTCTGGAAGTGCCGGTGCTCCACGGCATCGACCTGACGATCCGTGCCGGGGAGTTCACCGCGATCATGGGGGCCTCGGGTTCGGGGAAATCCACTCTCATGAACATCATCGGGTTTCTCGACCGCCCGAGCGAGGGGGCCTACCACTTCAAGGGCGAGGATGTCACCGCGCTCGACGACGACGGCGAGTCGCGCATCCGCAACCGGGAAATCGGATTCATCTACCAGAATTTCAACCTGCTGCCCCGCTGCACCGCGTTCGAGAATATCGCGCTGCCTCTCTTTTACCGGGACGACGTCGAGGACGAACGCGCGGCTGTCACCCATGCGCTCGAGATCGTCGGGCTCAGCGACCGTGGTCACCACAAGCCGAACGAACTTTCCGGAGGCCAGCGGCAGCGCGTAGCGATCGCCCGCGCCCTTGTCGGCAACCCGGCGATCCTTCTCGCCGACGAGCCCACCGGCGCACTCGACAGCAAAACGGGGCAGGAAATCATGGATCTCTTCCGCGCCCTTCACGGGCGGGGATGCACGATCATCATGGTCACCCACGACCGCCAGGTCGCCTCCCACTGCAAGCGCATCATCGAAATCAAGGACGGACGCATCACTTCGGACAGTCTGACATGAAAATCAAGAAATCCATCTATCTCATTGCCGGCCTCGTGGTCGTGGTCGTCATCATTGCCGGCCGGGGAGCCGGCGGGCATCAGGTCGAGTTGAGATGCGCGGAGCCCGTGCAGAAGGACACCGTCATCGAGCTTGTGGAAAACGGCATGCTCGAGGCGGAGTCCGCGACCCACATCGCCGCGCCCAACGTCAACTACGAGCGCAAGCTCATCGACATCATTCCCGAGGGGACGATCGTGAAGAAGGGGGATATCCTTGCGAAGTTCGACACCGCGCGGCTCGAGGAGACCCTCGAGGCGCTCACTCACAGCGGCCTCGGAGCCCGCCGCAAGGACATCGAAATGGAATCGGAGATCAAGGTCGCCGACCTGAAGGCCGCCAACCAGACGGCCATCGAAAATGCCAAGCTCGCCGAGCTGACGTTCAAGACGATGGCCTATGCCGCCAAGCTCGACCGGGATGCCTCGGAAGCCCGCCTCAACAACGCCCGCAACGAGATCAAGGTCGCCGCCAACCGGGTGAAGCAGGAGGAAAACCGCCGCGATGTCCAGCTCCGCCAGATGGACGACCTCATCGCGGAAAACGACCGGAAGATCGCCGATATGAAACAGGCTATCGAGGATTTCACCGTGCATGCACCCGAGGACGGGATCGTTGTTTATCCGCTCATCAAGATCAGCGGTCTCACCCGCAAGGCCCAGACCGGCGACATGCTCTACAAATCCCAGATCTTCCTGATCATCCCGAATCTCTTCAAGATGACCGCCCAGCTCGAGGTGGCCGAGGAGGACATCCGGCGCGTGAAGTCGGGGCAGGAGGCGGAGATGGTTCTCGAGGCGTTCAAGGACGCCCATTTCACCGGTGAGGTTTACAATATCGCACCGCTCGCGCACGTGAAGGAGAACAACGAGTTCATCAAGGTCTTCACCGTGGGCGTGCGCGTCCGCGAGCGTGACCTCGACCGCCTGCGACCTGGAATGAATGCCCGCGTCACCCTCCGCCTCGCGGAATACAAAAACGCCTGGACGATTCCCGTGCAGGCCGTGGTGGATTCGGAGGACGGAGGGTTTTGCGTCCATGTGGAGAAGGATGGAGTGATCAGCACGGTGCCGGTCGACGTGATCGACTCCGGGCGGGACGTGGCCGTGGTCAAGGAACCTCCCAAGGGCCGGGTCGTCATTCCGGATTCCGCGCTGCGCGACTACCTTGCGGATCCCGCGCGCGCCTCGCTGAAAATCAAGTGGAAGGAAGAGGGATGATGCGTTTCTTACGGTATCTTGTCCTCGCCCGCACGACGCTGGTGGAGCACAAGCTGCGCTCGCTACTCACCGTCCTCGGCATCATTTTCGGCGTGGCTGCGGTCATCGCGATGACCGCCATCGGCGAGGGAGGCAAGGAGGAGGCGCTTCGCGAAATCTCCCGCATGGGGATCCAGAATATTTTTGTACGCGACCTGCTCGAGGTCCGCCGCAGCGTGTCGGAGAAAGGCGGGTATGTCTCGGACGGGCTCAGCCAGGCAGACCTCAAAGTCATCCGGCAGAGCATCCCCGAGATCACCGCGGTCGCGCCTGTTCTGGAAAAAGAGCTATTCGTGCAGACCGACAGGTTTCAATCCAAACACCCCGTCCGGGGCGTGGACCCCGCGTTTTTCGACGTGCTTTCCCACAAGGTCGACCTCGGCCGCCTGATCTCGGATCTCGACGTCGAAGGCGTCCGCAAAGTCTGTGTGCTGGGGCGCGACACGGCGGTGCGTGTCTTTCCGCAGCGGAGCGCCCTCGGCGCGCAGATCCGCATCAACGGGCAGGGGTTCACCATCGTCGGTGTGCTGGGGAGCCAGCCGGGATACGATTCCGACATCTACATTCCGCGGACATCCACGGTGCTGTCCGAAAGCGTGGAGCCCTACGAGCCGCCGCTGACGCTCGCCATCCTTCAGGTCGAGAAGATCCCTCTGATCCCCGCCGCAGCGGATCTCGTGAAGAACATCCTCCTGAGGCGGCATCTGGGGGCCGCGGACTTCGAACTGATTGTTCCCGAGGCGCTTTTCCGCCAGCAGGAGCGCACGCGCAATCTTTTCAACAGTATCATGATTCTCATCACCGGCATCTCGCTGGTTGTCGGAGGCATCGGGATCATGAACATCATGCTTGCCTCCGTGCTTGAGCGCACCCGCGAGATCGGGATCCGCCGTGGTGCCGGAGCCACGCGGATGGATATTCAGATGCAGTTCCTTGCCGAGGCGATCGTGCTGACCGCGGCCGGCGGGGTGATTGGCGTGGTGCTCGGCCTCGGGCTCACGTGGACGATTGCCGTTGCCACCGGATGGAAGACATCGATTCCTCCTCTCGCCGTGCTCGTGGCCTTTTCGTTCTCCGTGATCATCGGGGTGGTCTTCGGATATTACCCCGCAAAAAATGCCGGCCGACTCGATCCGATCGACGCCCTGCGTTATGAATAAGCGCATCGCCGCGGCCGGAATTCTGCTGTCGGTGGCAGCGGCTCTCGCGGTGTTTTTTTTTGGATCGCGGTGGTTTGCCCCTCCCCGGCCTCTGGTTGTCGAGGTCGGGCACGGTCCGTTCGTCGAGACGATCGATCTGCGCGGCCACGTCGAACCGCTGCGCTATGAGGATGTCCGCGCGCCGAATTCCTCGACCGAGCGGCAGTTGATCGAAATGGCTCCCGAGGGCGCGTTTGTGAGGGCCGGGGAGGTCGTAGCCTCGTTTGATCCCGGCCCGCTCCTCCTCTACATCGACGTGCTCAAGGAGCGCCTCCGCGATCTCCAGATGTCCAAGGAGGATCTGGAAACCCTCATGGACTCGCGGATTTTTGAGTCCAAGGTCGGCATCCAGTCGAGCCAGCAATCCCTCGCGCTCGCCGAAATCCGCAAGCAGACGCTCAACTTCGAGTCCGGGCTCAACCAGGCGCGAAGTTCCGTCGAGGTCAACCTTGCCAAGCAGAAGGTGGAGAATGCGAAGTCGCTGTTCGGGCAGACCGGACGCCAGAAGGAAACGCGCGTTGCCACCCGCGTCGAGGATGCGGCGCGGTTTCTCGACCGGATCGGAGATGTCGAGGCGCAGCTCGACGACTTCACGGTCAAGGCACCCACAGACTCGATCGTCGTTTATCCTCCGGTGCCCGTCGCCGGAGATCTGCGCAAGGTGGAAACCGGGGATTACCTGGAGCGTGGGCAGTCGTTCATGAGGCTGCCCGATCTGGGCTCGCTCGTGGTCCGGGCGTATCTTGAGGAGGCCCAGATGGAACGCGTGAAGTCCGGCATGCCGGTGATCATCCGCCCGGTGGCGCTTCCCGGGACGGAACTCTTGGGAGCCGTGGACTCGGTCAGCCCGGTCCCGGAAATTCTTCCCGGACGCGGCGGAAGAAAGTTTTTTGCCGCGACGATCCGGATTGATGCTGCCGATCATGAAAAGGATCTCAAGGTCGGCATGGTCGTCGGCATCAGCATCCGCGTGAAAGATCACGGGGATGTTTTTGCGATCCCGCGCGATCTGGCCGCTTCCCGCGACGGACGCTGGGTCGTGAAAGAAATGCGGGACAAGTCCGCTCCCGGCGAGGTCCCGCTTGCGGACGCTTCCGACTGCGGAGATTATCTTGTCATTCCTCAATGGCCGGGCAACCCGGCATCCGTCACCCTTGTTTATGAGCCCGGAAAAGAACTCTAAGCCGGCCCGTTTTCTCCCGGTTCTGGTTGTTGCCGCGGTCGGGATGGCGGCGGTTGCGGCGGGTTTCATTTTCTTTGGTGGACCGGCGCGGGGGAACCCGCTCGTTTGCGAGGTCAAACCGGCCCGCTTTGTCGAAACCCTTGAGGTGCCCGGCGAGGTGGACACGGAAAAAAGCGTGGATGTGCGCGCTCCCACCGCACCCTATGAGCGGCAGGTGACATGGCTGATTCCCGAGGGCACCACCGTGAAGCAAGGGGATCTCCTCGCAGAGTTCGACACGGCCGACGCGAGGAGCCACCTCGAAGACGGACAGGAGCGGGTGACCAGCCTCTATCAAGTGCTCGAAACGGAAACCATTAACTGGGACATCGACCTGACGACCGAAGGTGTCCGGAAGGACCAAAAAGCCGAGACGCAGCAAAATGCGCGCCTCCGGAAGGACGTTTCCGTGCTCCAGCCGCCTCTTCCGCGCGAGATCGGAGAGCGCACGTTCGGGGTTGCCGACCTCAATCTTGCGGAGAGCGAGCGCCGGATCACCCAGCTCCAAAAAATGAGCGCCTATGAGCTCCGTCGCCGCCAGTATCACATCAAATACCGTCAGGGCCGAGTGGACCGGGATGCCGGTTTCATAGATGAATACGTGGTGCGATCTCCTGTGGATTCGGTGGTGCTCTACCCGCCGATCCCGCTGGCGGGAGGGATCATCCGCAAGGTCGAGTCAGGGGATTATCTCGAACGGGAGCAGGCGTTCCTGCGGCTCCCGGATTTTTCCAGCCGGATCCTGCGGCTCAGGGTGCCGGAGCACGCCGTGGAAAAGATTGCCCCGGATGCCGTTCTGGACTTCCAGGCCAATGCCTATCCCGGTCGGTCGTTCAAGGCGCACGTGACCTCGATTTCAAACCTCGCGATTTCCCCTCCGGGCCGGCCATATCAGAAATATTTCGAGATCGAGGCGGAGATCGAACCCGACGAGGGCGTCGAGGATCTCAAGCCGGGAATGGTCGTCTCCGCGCTTTTTACCCTGCGCGATCACGGCGAGGTGCTTGCGATCCCGCGCGACCTGACATTCAAAAACGAGGAAGGGGCGGTGGCAGTCTCGGTCGAATCCGGAAACGGCGTTCGCAATCTCCCGATTCCCGGCGGCATCACGGAAACAGAGGATCTCCTGCTCGTTTCCCCCGCGAAATTTGAAGGCGGAGGAAAAGGACTGAAGATCGTCTTCAGGGGAAAAGCTGCTGACTGAAGAGGGGGCGGAGTCGAATGGCGCGAACTTAAGTTAGCTCTATTCGGGACCGACACCTTTACCGGCAGACAGGGAATATAAGTTGATGTCCGTTCCTCCCTCGTTTATCCGTCCTTCACATGAGCACTGCTATCCAGGAGTTCAAACAGTTGCCGGTCTCAGAGCGCATTCAAATCGTCGAGGATCTCTGGGATACCATTGCCGATGACCCGTCGGCGATCGGGTTGACTCCCGCCCACATTGAGGAATTGGACCGCCGTTTGGATGCGCTCGAAGCACTTCCGGAGGCTGGCACACCCTGGAATGTCGCCCGCGAGCGGATTTTCGCGAGCCTGTGAGCCTGCCGGTCATCGTCCGAGACGAGGCGGAAGCCGACATCGCGGAGGCGGCCATCTGGTATGAACGGCGCTGCGTCGGACTCGGCGCAGAGTTCGTGCGCAGCATTGACGCCTGCTTCAGCCTGATTGCCAGACAACCGGAAATATTTTCAGTCGTCCATCGCCAGACCCGCATGGGCCTGCCAAGAAAGTTTCCCTACCTTGTGATTTACCGGGTGTTGCCGGATTTCATATCCATCGTTGCTGTCATGCACGGGAACCGCCATCCCAAGAGATGGAAATCCCGGGTTTGAACCCCAATGAACGCCGAAATCGCCAAACTGCCACCGCTTGCTGGCACATCGCCCGCGAAATTTGAAGGCGGAGGAAAAGGACTGAAGATCGTCTTCAGGGGATCACAGCGACCTTGAGGCCTTCCTGGCGGATGTTGACCTCCATGGCCTCTTCGATGCGGTCGAGCGGGAAGCGGTGGGTGATGAGGCTTTCGACCGGCAGGCCGATCCCCTGTGCGCGGCGCAGGAAATTGTAGGCGATCGGGTATTCCTCGACGGTATAGACCCAGGATCCGACGACGGAGATTTCCTTCGCGCAGATATCCTGGTGCGGGTTGATCGAGCAGGTGCCGTTGTCCACGAAGAATCCGACCTCGCAGATGCCGCCGCCTCGCTGGACGTATTTCCAGATGTTGCTGGCCGCCGAGGGAACCCCGGTGCATTGGAACGCAAAGTGGGCGCCGCGTCCGCGGGTCGCTGCGCGCACGGCACCGGTGACACCCTGAACGCCGTCGTGCAGCTTGTAGTTGATCGCCGCCTCCGCACCCATCCTCCGGGCCATGTCGAGGCGGCTTTCGTCGCCGTCGAGGGCGATGATGTGCTGGACGCCTGACGCGCGCACCGCGGCCAGCATGAGAAGGCCGATCGGCCCGCAGCCCTGCACCAGGACCCGGCTGCGGAAGTTCAGAAGGCCCGTGCTTTTCGCTCGCTCCAGCGCGTGGACGACGACAGCCGCCGGTTCGATGAGCATCCGGAGGTCGAGGCTGAGGTCGTTGACCACGAAAAATGTCGAGTCGGAGCGCACGATCATGTGCTCGGCGAAATACCCGTTGAGATGGGTATCGTCGTCGGGGATGAGGCCGTGCACGCGGAGGTTTTCGCACAGGTTGAGGCGCGCGGGCGTATAGAGGCAGGCATCGCATTTGCCACAGGTGCTGACGCTCGTCACGATCCTGTCGCCCAGCCGCACCGGCTTTCCGCCGCTGTCGCACGTTACATTTTTTCCAAGGGCGATGATTTCTCCGGTGCCCTCATGCCCGAGAACCAGAGGAGCAAGTTTCATCGGATCGCCGCGGAATTCATGGACGTCGGTCCCGCAGACACCGCAGCCTTCGACGCGGATCAGAATTTCGTCGTCACTGATCGCGCGGATTGGGAATTCGCGGATTTCAATTTTTCCGGCTCCGGAGAGGACGGCCGCGCGGCTGGCCGAGGGAAGGCCGCCTGCGGAGGCTATCTCGGCGGAAACTGGAGGCTCCGGCGACGGGAGCGGTGCAGAGGTTTGTTTTGCGAGGACTTCGCGGACGATGCGGCTGACTTCTTCTCTTTGGATCATTGGTTCGCGCGGGACAATAGCGATTGTCCTGCAGGAACGGAATCCATTTTCCTGGATGCGTCGAGTTCGATTTCAAACAGGAGATCGTCCCGGCAGACGTGACAGCCAACGGCAATCACGGGAAGTGATGGAAGGGAGCGGCTGAAATCGTTCCAGTGTGAAATGTGCGCGGGATCCCGGAGATAGGCCACGGCCCGCGTGGTGTCGCCGAAATTCATGCCTGCTTCTCCCAGAATTGCCTCCACGACCTCCATCGTCAGTTTGATCTGTCCGGCCGGATCCCCTTTGTGAACGCTTTTTCCACCGGGTTCGATGCTGGCCGTGCCCGAGATATAAAGCGTTCGCGAGCGGGAGTCCGCCACTTCCAGAGCGCGGCTGAACGCGCTGCCGTAGGCGAAGGCGTCGCATTGAAGCGGGGAGCGAACCGTCCGCACCGCTGTGTCATCCGATCGCACCGCAAGGGCCTTGGCCACGAGGGCGGTTCCGGCGGGATTCGGTGCGCCGATTCCCGTGCTGGCCGGCATTCTCCGGATCCCGTGCCGGTGGAAAAATCCGGTCCTCACCCGGTTGAACCCGGCATACCAGTTGAGGATTTCGTCGTTGTAAAACCACGTGCGCACGACGTGGTTGAAATCCATCCCGGCGGCTGAAAGCGCCTTCTCGATTTTGGAAAAGACCTCCCCGGTCTGGTCTTCGCGGGAGGCTCCGGGATTTTCCGGGGTGAGACCGCCAAGGAAGCAATACGCGGCTCCGTCGCCCCCGACCTGATAACCGACAATTTCCCCATCGAGAAGAATCGGAGACGGATCCCTTCCGGATACCGCCTGGACCTGAAGGCCTCCCCCGGACTGCGCGCGGGAGATGACGGCAGTAATCGGCGCCATGATTCCCGCCTTCCGCACGATATGCTTCATGTCGGCGATCTGCACCTGAGTGCCGAATACGTCCACGCCGATCACCGATGCGCCGGGGATCTCTTCCAATGCGTCCCGCAATTCCGATTCTCCCGCAGGCCATTCCAGAGTCAGGTGGGATTCCACCCATCCGGGATGTTCGATGGAGCGGAGTTCTTTTCGAAGGGGAAAGGCAATGGCCATGACTGAGATGATTCAACCACAGCCGTTGCATAAAGTTGCACTTTTTATGGAACAATCCGGCGGAAGTGGTGTTGAATTTACCAGACGGGCCTGTTCCGGATGGAACTTCCCCCCAACTTCGACCGGCCATGCCTCCGCGATATTTCTTCCCGATTTTTCTGGGGGCCGCCTTGTGCCATGCGGAGCCGAATCCGGCCGTTCAGCCGTTTGAGAGCGAACCGTCGACCAAGCTGACGCCTCCCCTGTCCGCCACCCTCGACCGGCTGGTGCTGGCGAAGGTGAATCCGGCGGGGATCCGCAGGGCGAAACCGTGCTCGGACGAGGTTTTCGCGCGGAGGGTTTTTCTGGATGTCATCGGGACGCTGCCCACCAAAGAGGAGGTGACTGCATTTCTTTCGGACAAAAAATCCGATAAGCGCCAGGCGTTGGTGGACAGGCTGCTTGATCGGCCGGAGTTCGCGGATTACTGGGGGCTGAAGTGGGGCGACGTGCTCCGGATCAAGTCCGAGTTTCCCGTGAACCTGTGGCCGAATGCGGCCCAGGCCTATGACCACTGGGTCCGCACGAGCCTCCGGCAGAACATGCCCTATTCGGAATTCGCCCGCAGGCTCCTGACCGCTGACGGCAGCAACTTCCGCGACCCGGCGGTCAATTTTCTCCGCGCGGCCGGAGGGCGCGATCCGGAATCCCTGGCCTCGGCCGCGGCCCTCGTCTTCATGGGTGAGCGGATCGCCAACTGGTCTCCGGAAAAGCGGGCCGATCTCGCGGTCTTCTTCTCGCGCGTCGGGTTCAAGAAGACGAAAGAATGGAAGGAGGAGATCGTGTTTTTCGACAACTCCCAAGGCAAGCTGCCCGGGTCGGCCCGGCTCCCGGATGGGACGAGCGTGAAGTTGAACCCCGATGCCGACCCTCGCGAGGCCTTCGTGCAATGGCTCCTCACATCTAAAAATTCCCCGTTTGCAAAAAATGCTGCCAACCGCGTCTGGTTCTGGATTTTCGGCAAGGGCATCATCCAGGAACCGGATGACAGCCGTCCGGATAATCCTCCTTCGAATCCCGAACTTCTCGCCTGGCTGGGCCAGCAGTTCACGGCCGCGAAATATGACACGAAGCAGTTGCTCCGGATCATTCTGAATTCCGACACCTACCAGCTCTCGCCGATTCCCGCCGGAGAAAAAGCTTCCGGCGACGCGGGCATGGCCGCGTATCCTGTCCGCCGGCTGGAGGCGGAAGTCCTCATTGATGCCATCAACCAGATCACCGGCTCGAACGAGGAATACATGAGCCTGATCCCGGAGCCGTTCACGTTCCTCCCCGAGGACAAGCGCTCGATCGCGCTTCCCGATGGCAGCATCACCAGCACGTTTTTGGAGTTGTTCGGGCGCCCTCCTCGCGACACGGGGCTGCTTTCCGAACGGACCGAAAAAATTTCCACCTCGCAGCGGCTGAGCGTGCTGAACTCCCGTCACATCCTCTCCAAGATCAACAAGAGCAAAAACCTCGAGGAACTCATCCGCACCGCTCCGAGCACGCAAGATGCGGTTGCCGGGCTCTACCTGACGATCCTTTCCCGATATCCCACCCCGGAGGAGATTGCGGTCACCACCGCCTACCAGGCACCTCCGAAAAGTGGAAAAAACCAGAAAATGAACGACATTGCCTGGGCTCTCATCAACAGCCCGGAATTCCTCTACCGACACTGAATATGAAATCCATCCTCCTTCCGTTCGACGCCGGGATGTCCCGCCGCGCCCTCTTCCGCTACAGTTTCATGACGACCGCCGCCATGTTGCTCGGCCGCAAGACGGGATTCGCCGAGGCTGCCGCCGCTGCTGCATCGCCCAAAGCCAAGGCGGGCGCCGTGATTCAAATCTGGCTTTGGGGCGGGCCGTGCCACATCGATACGTTCGATCCCAAGCCGGGCGCGGGATACGATTTCTGCGGACCGCTCAACCAGGCGATTCCGACGAATGTGGACGGGATGGAACTCGGCATGCTTCTGCCCAACCTCGCGAAGCAGGCGGACAAGTTTTCGCTCATCCGGAGCATGACGCACGAAAATAATGCGCATGAGACCGCATCCTACATGGTGCAGACCGGGCACACGGACGGGGAGCATCTGGTGTATCCCTCGATGGGCGCGGTTGTTTCACTCTTCAAAGGTTACGACGCAGGCTACAGCGGACTGATCCCGCCGTATATCGTCCTCACCGAGCCACAGGGCCGGTTTTCCGAGGCCGGCTTCCTCGGGCCGCGCTACAAGCCGTTTGCCACCGGTGGGGATCCGGCAAAAATGCCGTTCGCCGTTGAGGGGATCGTGGCCGATGGGATTTCGCCCGAACATCAAAAAATCCGCCGCGAACTCCTCGGTCGCCTGGACACGCTGGGGAAACAATTTCCCGGCGATCCGCAGTTCGCCGAATTCCAAAAGGCCGGCGATGCCGCCTACGACATGATCCTGGGCGATGGTGCAGAGGTTTTCAAACTCAACAAGGAAAGCGAAGAGCTGCGAAACCGGTATGGCCGGAACACATTCGGCCAGTCGTGCCTCGCGGCCCGGCGGCTCGTCGAGCGCGGGGCCAAATACGTGACCATCAATTACAAGGGCTGGGACACCCACAAGCAGCACTTCCAGACGATGAGCAAGAAATTGCCCGAGATGGATCAGGGAGTGGCCGCACTTCTCCAGGATCTCGCCGAGCGCGGGCTGCTGGAGAGCACGATCGTCTGGTGCGGCGGGGAGTTTGGACGCACGCCGCGCGTCATGTGGGAGGCACCTTGGAATGGCGGTCGCAGCCACTTCGGCAAGGTCTTTTCGACATTGATCGCGGGCGGTGGATTTCGTGGCGGCCATGTCGTTGGTTCATCGAATGCCACGGGCGAAGAGGTGGCGAGCCGCCCGGTCTATCCATGGGACCTCACCGCAAGCATGTATGAATTGCTCGGCATCGATCCCGACGGCACATTCCCGCGCGCGGGTGACGAGTCGGTGCGGATCACTCCGAAAATCACCGGAAACATGAAATTCGGAGGACGGCTCAAGGAAATAATGTGATGAGATTTTGTGCGGCCAAAGCGGTTTTTTTTGCGATTCTTGGATTCTGTCTGGTCTCCGGGTCGTCATACGGCGATGCGCCCAAGGGGTCCGATATCGCCTACGTGTATCCGGCCGGGGGAAAAAGGGGGACGGTTGTGGAAGTGACGGTCGGCGGTCAGTTCCTTGCCAAGATGAACCGGGGGCTGGTCTCCGGGGAAGGCGTCCAGACCACGGTTACCGGCTACACCAAGCCGCTTTCGGGAAAGCGATTTCAAGAGTTCCGCGAGTCGATCGCCGAGCATCGGAAGGAAAGGGCGGACTCCATGCAGTCGATGACCGGCGGCAAAAAAGATCAGGCATTGGATATCCCGTCGATCCTGCAGGAGGACGGGGCCACGGAAGAGGAGATCAAGCTTTTCTACATCATGCAAAAGCAGAAGAACGATCCGAAGCGGCAGGACAACAACCAGCTCGTCGAGCAGGTGACGCTCAAGATTGAGATCGCTCCCGATGCGGCCCCGGGCCCGCGCACGCTCAGGCTTTTCGGGAACAACGGGATCTCGAATCCCTTGTCGTTTTTCATCGGCGACTTTTCCGAGGAGCGCAAGCCGCCGCCGACCGAGGCCCCGCCCGCAACTCCGCCTGCGATTCAGTTTCCCGTCGTCTTGAACGGACAGATCATGCCAGGGCAAAGCGACCGGTATTCCTTTCACGCGGCCAAGGGGGAGCGCCTGGTTTTTGTCGCCCAAGCGCGCGACCTTATCCCCTACCTTGCCGATGCCGTTCCCGGCTGGTTCCAGGCGCTGCTGACGGTTTTCGACTCCAAAGGCAACGAGCTGGCATCCGCCCAGTCCGCACGGTTTTCTCCCGATCCGGTGCTCGACTTCGCGGTGAAGGAGAGTGGCGACTATCTGCTCGAAATCCGTGATACGCTCCACCGCGGACGCGAGGATTTCGTTTACCGGATCACCGCCGGACGCCTTCCATTCGTCACGGGAATCTTCCCGCTTGGCGGAAAGTCCGGCTCGGAAACGACGGTCCAGGTTTCCGGATGGAACCTCCAGCCGTCTTCGCTGAAAGTGCCCTCCGGCGAGGGGATCCACACCCTGCCGCAGCTCGCCCACGGATTCGCCACCACGGATGTCTCGTTCGCGCACGACACGACCCCGGAAATTTTCGCTGCCGAGCCGGACAACGATGCCTCGCATGCTGCGATGATGAAAATTCCGGTGACCGTCAACGGCCGCATCGAAGCAAAAGGGGACATCGACGTCTTTGCCGTGAATTGCAAAAAAGGCGAACCGTTGGTCTTCGAGGTATTCGCCCGCCGCCTCGATTCCCCGCTGGATTCGTTTCTCCGGATCACGGACACAACCGGCAAGCAGCTCGCCTACTGCGATGACAGGGAGGATCCCGGAGCCGGCTTGCTCACCCACCATGCCGATTCGCGGATTGACTTCGATCCGCCATCCGATGGGCTCATTTACGTCCAGATCGGGGATGCGCAGAGGCAGGGAGGGCCCGATTTTTCCTACCGCCTCCGCATCGACCGCCCGCGTCCGGATTTTGAACTCCGCGTGGTTCCTTCCGGGATCACCGGCGCTCCCGGGACCTCGTCTCCTGTGACCGTATATGCCTTGAGAAAGGACGGGTTCACCGGGGATATCCACTTTTCCGCCGCGACAAAGGGGTTTGCGGTTTCCGGCGGCTGCATCCCGGCCGGATGCGATTCGATCAATGCAACTCTCACGTTTCCCGATACGCCGACGGGAAAGATCGAGCCGGTCGAGATCACGGGAACCGCCGAGATCTCCGGCTCGCAGATCACCCGCAAGGCGGTTCCGGCCGATGACATGCTCCAGGCGTTTTTCTACCACCATCTCGTCCCCACTTCCCAGATCCTCGCTTATTCCATGCCGGAACAGCCCGCAAAAAAACCCATCAGAGTTGTGCAGGGGACCGCGAAAATTACTTCCGATAACCCCGGCCTGGCTACTGTGCTTCTGCCGCCGACCTTTCCCAAGGAGGGAATGAAGGCGGAATTAAAAAATTCTCCGGACGGAATCTGGATCGAGGGGCTCACTCCTTCTGCGGATGGCGTCCAGATCGCATTCCGCGCCGACCCGAAAAAAGTGAAGCCCGGCTCGCGAGGCAACCTCCTCGTCGAGCTCAGCGCCGCGAAGCTCGAATCCAAGGGCGACAAAAAGGAAATGAAACGCTGGTCGATGGGGCTCCTCCCGGCCATCCCGTTTCAGCTTGCTGCCGAGTAGCTTGGCCGCTCACTCCGTTGACCTGAAATCCCGGGAAGGGGCGAAAGGGTCCCTTTCGCTTTTCTGTGCGGGTTATGGCTATGAGTATGCTCGCGAACTGCTGCCGGAAGGTGTTGCTTGAAGTGAGGCGAATCCCGTCTAAGCTAGTCGTCTATGCAGCTCTCGATGCGAACCGACTATGCCCTGCGCGCGTTGTTCACACTTGTCGAGCATCACGGGAGCAATCCGATTCCGATCGGGGAATTGGCCCGGAGGAATGATGTGCCGAAGCGGTTCCTTGAGCACATCATGCTCGATTTGAAGGAGAGGGGATGGGTGAAGAGCGTCGCCGGCAAGCGGGGAGGGTATCTTTTGAAAAAAGATCCGTCCAAAATCACGATGGGAGAAGTCGTGAGATGTTTTGACGGGTATCTAGCGCCGATTGCGTGCGTCTCTGTGACCGACTACCGGCGTTGTTCGCAGGAGCCTGTCTGCCGGTTCCGGCGTGTGCTGTTGCGGGCGAGGAACATGGTGGCGGAATTGATGGATCAGACGACCTTGGCTGATGTTCTCGCGGGCCCTCCGGTCGCGGCCTCCGAGGTCATGGGTTTCTACGGCGACGGGATCTGATCCGACTCAGGGGACTGAGAGGGAGACCGAGGCGGTCTGGCCGATCCGGAGTGGAACCGGCGGTTTTCCGGTAACCTGAACCCGGACGGGGAAGCGGTTCGGGAGGCGCACCCAATCAATGGTCTGGCTGACGTCGGGGAGGAGTTGGACGGTCGAGCCGTCCGGGACGAAAATCCCCCAGGCTACGCTCTCGACGATTCCATCGAAGGGCTGGTTGTCATGTCCCATGAGACGGATTTTTGCGGGAGAGTTTTCTACAACGTGGAGGAGCTGGGTTTCTTTGAAGTAGGCGGCGATCCAGAATGAGGAGGAATCGACGAGGGCGAGGATCTGCTGACCGGCGGTGACGTATTGTCCGGGCGAGGTCACCACGTTGGTGAGGTAGCCGTCCACCGGCGCGAGGATTTTTGTGTAGCTGAGGCTGAGCTTGGCGTAGTCGAGCGAGGCTTGGGCGGCGGCGACATCCGCCTGGGCGCCGATGTAGGCATCCTGCGCATTTTCCAGATCGCGGATGTCGGTGACCTTGGTCTGGTAGAGGACGGTCTGGCGGTCGAGTTCCTGCTTGGTCTGGACGGCTTTTGCCTGTGCCTGCTGGAGTTTGCCGGTCCAGGTGTTGACGTCGGCGATGTAGGTGGCGGGATCGATTTCGAAGAGGAGGTCGCCTTTCTTGACCTGCTGGTTGTCTTTGACTGGGATATTGATGATCGGTCCTCCGACGCGGCAGGCGACGCCGACGACATTCGCGCGGACCTGGGCGTCGCGCGTCCAGGGGCGGGTGACGTAGCGATGATACATGGCAAGCGCCGCGGCGGCGGCGAGCACGATGACCACCGAGGTGACCGCATATTTTGAGGGGGTCGATTTCATGGGGCGAGAACCAGACCGATCACACAGCCGAAGAGGACTGCGAGCGCGACAAAAAAGAGGGGCACGTGCCAGATGTAGCGGGTCCACGTCCGGCGCTCAAGCTCAAGAACGAAGAGCCACGCTGCTAGGAATCCGAGCGCGCTGATCACCATGCCCCACGGCATGAGGAAGTCCCCGATGTGAAATTCAGGAGTCCGGAGAAGATCGAGGAACCCCATGGCCGTTGCTAGAGAATGCCGAGTTTCATTTTTCCGGCCTCACTGATCATGGCCTGGTTCCAAGGCGGATCCCAGACGAGATCGACCTCGGCTTCACCCACGCCCTCGAGGGAAAGGATTTTTCCGCGGGCGTCGGCAGCGATCGTCGGCCCCATCCCGCAGCCGGGAGCGGTGAGCGTCATCTTGACATTGACCGAGGCCGAGCCGTCGTCCTTTTTTGTGATCTGGCAGTCATAGACAAGGCCGAGGTCCACGATGTTGACCGGGATCTCCGGGTCGAACACGGTCTTGAGCTGGTCCCAGACCGCCTGGTCGGTTGTCCCCTCGACCTTGATTTTTGCGGTGGCTTCCTCGGGGCTGATCCCGAGCGCATCGGCATCCTTGAGCTCGATACGTGCGAGGCCGCCGGGAGTCGCGACGGTGAACGTTCCGCCGAGCGACTGGGTGATAACGACCGACATGCCGGCTGGCAGGACGAGCGGGTGGCCGCTGGGAATCTGGATGGCGTCGCAATCGCGTGGAAGTGTGATTTCTCGCTGGGATGACATGGGATCAGGAATGGAGTTTGATGGTGACTTTTGCGGGTTGGTGGAAACTGTCGGAGAGCGTGGGGCCGGACGGGCGTGACGCTCCGGAAGGTTCTCCCGTGAGGGCGTTTTTCAAGGCTCCCTCGACGAGCTGCGCGCAGTGGATTTTCATCGGGGGCAGGGGACCGAGAGGGGCGGAAAGATCGGTTCCCGACATGGCAAGCGCCTCGCCCGGCGTCTTGCCTTTGATCATCTCGGTCGCCATGCTGGCCACCGCGATCGCTGTCTGGCAGCCGAACGACTGGAAGGTCGCCTTGTCGATGACCTTGCGCCCGCCTACCTCGCGGAACTTGATCCACATGCGCAGCATGTCGCCGCAATCGCTGCTGCCGGCTGTGCCGACGGCATCCGCGCCCGACATTTCGCCCAGGTTCTGCGGGTTGCGGATCGCGTCTTCGATTTTATCGCTCATTCGACTGAGTATCGCGGAAGCGAGGGGTTGACTTCAAGGCACCATGCATCGATGCCGCCCTTAAGCGCACGGACGTTCAGGAATCCGTGTCCGGAAAAATATGCGGCTGCATCCAGACATCGCGTGCCGGTGTGGTCACAAACGATGAGCGGGGTTTCTTTCGGCCATCCTCCCATGATCGTCTGAAGGAGATCCTGGCTGAAAAGTTCGGCCCCATCAATGTGGACGGCCTCGAATTCCTCGCGGGTCCGGATGTCGAGGAGTCGTGCGCCTCCCGAGCGGACAGCCTCGTCCGCGAGGGCCGGAGGGATGAGGACTTTTTCATCCTGCTCATGCGATTCCCGCACCTTTTTCAGAACATCCTCCGGGGAGACCCCTTCGTTGCGGGCGCAGACGTCGGAAAGCTTTTCCTCCGGTGCGAACCCGCAGCTGGCGCAGCCGCCGATGTGGAAATGCCGGAACATCGCACGCTGCGCGCCCGGGTAGGCAACGAGGAGCTCCCGCATGGTGATGGAATCTGTCACAGCGTGCCAACCTAGTGGGTTTGTGAAGGATTTCAACCCCGCTCATCGGTGGCACGGGAGCCCGCCATGAGGATGGCCCGGTGTCTTGAACTTTTCAGAAGGAGGCTTGAAGAACCGCCCGGACTCGGCGAGGGTTCCGGGCTGTGAAGCATCCCAACCTCCAAAACGACAGCGACAGCGGATACACGCTTTTCGAGATCATGCTCGTGCTGGGCATCATTGCGGTGCTGGTTGGCTCGGCGATTTACATGCTCGTGGGGAACATCGACGTCGCGAAGGATCAGCGGGTCGAAAGCGACATCCAGGCGATTTCGATGCAGCTCCGCACCTACGAGATGTTGAACTACCGCAAGCCGACCACCGAGCAGGGACTGAAAGCGCTTGTCCAGCAGCCGTCCTCGGATCCCAAGCCCCGCAAGTGGAAGCAGCTCATGAAAGCCGTGCCGCTCGATCCTTGGGGCGCGGAGTATGTCTATCGGAATCCGGGAAAACTCAATCCCGGCAGCTTCGATCTTTACTCGCTCGGTCCGGACGGCAAGGAGAGCGACGACGACCTGGGGAAAGAGAGCAATGGTCCCTCGCCCAAATAGGACGGGAGCCTACACGCTTCTCGAAGTTCTTCTCGCATTGGGCGTTGTGGCCGTGCTGCTAGGGATCTCGGTCCCCTATCTCGCGGAATCCTTCGGAAAATCCCCTGTCGAGGAAAAGGCGGACGTGATTGCGCAGGCCGTGCAGGCGGTGCGTTTGGGAGCGATCGCGCAAGGGGAATCCCGGAGGATCGCTCTCTTTGGAAATGCGCTGGTTCCGGATGCGGACTCCCCGCCGCCCGTGCGGCTCGCGAAGGGATGGCGGCTTGAGGTGCGGCGCATGACGGAATCGAAATTCCGCAAGCCGGAAAAAAATGAATCCTGGGGGTTCAACAGCGCCGGGATTTGCGAACCGCTGACGCTGCGGATCGTCGTCGGGAAGGACTCCCTCGAAATGGCATTCGATCCGCTTACAGGGCTTGTTATCGATGAGTGAAGAAATGTGGATTGCGGATTGCGGATTGCGGAAGGAATATCACCCGCACTCCGCACGGCCCTCGGACGCAAAGCGGCCCAATTCCGCATTCCGCAGTCCGCCTTCCGAATTCGCGGCCTTCACCTTGTTCGAAGTTTTGATCGCTCTCGGGGTATTTGCGATCGCGGTGACCGGACTGGCGATGGCGCTGGACAGCGCGGTGCAGGCGGCCTTCGAGGCCCGTGAGCGCGCGCTGTCGCGGATCGTGCTGGAGTCCAGACTTTCGGCGGCGATGTCAGATCCCCCTGTCAACGGGCGCAGGGTGATCGAGGCCCGCGACAACAACGGGATCCGTGTCGAGGAGACGATGGATGTCTTCGAGGCAAAGACGACCAACGGCACGCCCGTGACCGGCATCTGGAAATTGAAAATCACCGCCGATTTCGGGCGTGGGAAAAAAAGCCAGGAAAAGGCGGAGATCCTCCTCTACAAGCCATGAGGGAAGAAATGCGGAATGCGGAATGCGGAACACATGCCAGCGGGAGCTGGCTGGGTAGCCTGTCGCAGACAGCCCGAAGGGCGAGACGAGCGGGAGCGAGCAAGGCAATGCGGAATGGATATCACCCGCGCTCCGCGCGGCACTCGGACGCAAAGCGGCCCAATTCCGAATTCCGAATTCCGAATTCCGAATTCGCAGGCTTCACCCTGTTTGAGGTGATTCTTGCTTTGATGATCCTCGGGATGCTGACCGGCGCGGTGTATTCGATCACGTCCGCGGCGACCGAGGCGAGCCGTGCGACGATGGAGGAGCAGTCCTCGGTGCGGCGGGTTGAGGCATTTTTGAAGGTCACGCGCGATGCATTTTTGAATCTGCCGCGCGAGGGGCGTGTCCAGCTGGAGTTTTCCAAGTCCGCTTCTGGGGCGCCGGTGCCGGAGGTGATCTTCGAGGAAGCGCCCGGGGTGTTCGGGGTCCCGAGCCTCGGCGGAGGGTCATTGATTCTCGCCGCGCGGCCGCGTGCGGATGGGTCCCGCACGATGTCGCTTCTCCTTGTCCCCCGCGATCCCGGTATCGGGGAACTCGACCGGCTGAAGGCCGGCAACGGATGGATCCCGCTGCTCCCCCGCGTCGAGAAGGTCAAATGGTCGTTCTTTGCCAACGGCGAGTGGAAGGACGAGTGGCCCCGCGAAAATGGACGTCCTCTCACGGTCCGACTGGAGATGGAATACCTCGACATGGGGGGTTCTAAAATCGATGTGCAGTTCTGGATTCCGCCGCTTGCCGCCGCTCAGAAAAACCAGCCCCCCGCGCCGACTCCGGCTCCGCAGAAACCCCAGGAACCATGATCCGGAACAACCGCGCCCTGGCCCTGCCACTCGTCCTGTGGAGCATCGCGTTCCTGGCGGGTCTTGTTGTGCTTCTCGCCGGGGTGGTGAGCAACTGGATCGATGACGAGGGGCACGCGGAGCGGATTTTCCGCGCCAGGCAACTTGCCCTCAGCGGGATCGCCCTCGGGCTGAATCCCGCGGTCAAGACCGGCGATCCGCTTCTACGCTGCGGGGACAAGGCGTCCGAGGGGTTCGTTGTCCGGCTCTCCGATGAGTCGGGGAAAATCAATCCCAACTTCTGGATCGGGCAGAACAAGCGGGATATTTTCACCACGCTTTTTGATGCATGGGGGGTGGACGCCCGGGAGCGGGATGAGGCGATTGACGGGCTGATCGACTGGATCGACGGCGACGACTTCCGTTCCCTTGCCGGGGCGGAGCGCGGAGAATACGAGTCGGCCGGCCGGCCGGGGTTTCCAGCGAACCGCCAACTGCTCAACATCCGCGAGATGGAAGCCGTCCTTGGCATGGACCGCGTTCTGGCCGGCCATCAGGGCTGGAAGGAGGAGTTCACGACGTTTCACAACGGGAAAATCAACATCCAGCATGCCGCGGAGCCAGTGCTTACCGAACTCGCCGGATTGACCTCCGAGCAATGTCGCTCACTTTTCGAGTTGCGTGCGGGGCCGGATGCCGTCGAGGGTAACGAGGATGACGTCAAACTGGAATCCATCGAGGCGATCGCCGGGCTTATCGGGGCGGGCGGACGCCAGCTCGATCTGCTCGAGGAGTTTTTTGACGTTACGGGCGGAGTCCGACGCATCGAGAGCACCGGATTCTGCAGCGGAACAAAACACCGGATCGTTGTCATCGCCCCGGAAAACGGTGGAGGCCAGGTCATGAGCTGGGAGGAGGAATGAGCGCTCCCGAATCTGTCATGCTGCCGGGCGCCGAAGCTTGGGAGCTCTGGAGGTTTCCGCAAAAGTCCGAACCGAGATGTGAGATGTCCCCGACCGAAAAATCCATTTCCTCCGCCCCCGGGCTGCTGTTTGCGCTTCCCACCCGGAGCGTGATGGCGATGCCGCTTTGGGTTGCAGGCGAAGGGGATCCAAGGGAGCTCGCCGAACTCGAGCTTTCCGGCAGACACCTCGTGAGGCGGGATGCGGCCGTGCGCGCCATCCCTGTCGAGTCATCGGGGGGCCGCTCGCTGATCCTCGCGCTTGCGGTCAGTAACGATTCTCCGGGAGCGGCCTGGTTTTCCAAAGCGATGTGTTTTGATGTTCCAGCCCGGCTGGTCGATCCGGCGGGAGCTGACGTCGCCGTGTGGAAAGAATCAGGCACCCTCTGTTTCGGATTTTATCGTGGTGGAAAATGTGTGGCTTTTTCCGCGAGCGGGGAATCCGCTCCGGGACCCGCCTTCTGCGGGATGCTCACCCGTCTTGCGCTGCGCCTGCGGGCGGAGGATGTCATTGTCGGGCTGCCGGCCTCGATCCGGTTGATCGGCGGATTTTCCGAGGAAGACCGCACTTCTCTGGCGGGAACGCTTCGGGCGGAGGTCGAACTGGTTTCGCCCGCTCCGCCGCCGCGGATCCCGGAAACCACGGTCGATATCCCGCCTCCCGCTGCCCAGCAGGCGCGCGAGCGTCGCGCGATTTTCCAGCGGGCAGCGTTCTTCGGCGTCATCGCGGCCGCCGTTTATGGCTTTGTTCTTCTTCTGCTCGCCGGCGAAATGGCGCTGAAGACCATCCAGCTCCGCAAACTAAAAGCCGAAGCCGAAGCCGCCGCGCCTGCGGCCGCGGAGGCAAAAAAGCTGGTGTCCGAGTGGAAGGAATTCCAGGGCGCGGTGAATCCGGAGCATTTTGCGCTCGACCAGCTTGCGGCGGTTGCTTCCGAGCTTCCCGGCGACCAGGTCCGCCTCACGCAATTTGTCCTGGAGAACGGCCGGCTGATCCTCTCCGGTGAGGCCGCCGATATTTCCCAGGCCTACCAGTTCCTCGAACGCGTGAAAAAATCACCCGTCCTGCAGGACTACGACTGGACGGCCCGCCAGCCCCAACTTGCGGGAAAGAACAAAGTACAGTTTGAAATGGAAGGAGCCCGACCCGATGCGAAAACTCGCGACGAATGAACGACGCCTGCTGATCTTTTTCTGCGCGGCCATTTTCCTGGCGGTAAACCTCCTTGCCGCCCGTGCGTGGATGACGTGGCGTTCCACCGTGGTCCGTGACATCGAGGCAAAGCGGAGCGAGATTGCCGAGGGACAGGTCTGGATCGAGGGGGCGGCGGCGGACGGTTCCGCCCGTGCGTGGATGGAGGCCCATCCGCCGTCGCCGTTGACCTCGGATCAGGCCAGTACCGGTCTTTTGAAATCATTCCGCGTCGCAGCTGAGGAAGCCGGCCTGAAGGTGACTGAGGAAAACCTCCTTCCTGCAGCGGATGTCAGTTCCGGAAATGCGGCGGCTCTCCAGGCGAAGCTTTCCGGGCCGTTCGCCGGGGTGACCAAGTTCCTCTTTTCGCTCCAGTCACCCGCGTCGTGGCGTTCGGTGCCGAAACTGATCGTTCGCAGCGACGCTGAGCCCCCGAATGTGCTGGTGGACATGGAGGTCCGGCAGTATTATCTTCCCGCGTCTTCAACCGGCCCATGACCTTCATCTCCAAAGCGATTTTGTTTGCGCTGGTCACGGCTGCCGCCCTTGCCCAGACCGGTGATCCCTGGACCAAACCGAGGGAGATTTCCACGTTCCAGTTCCTTCTCGACAGGTCGCCATTTTCGCTGCCGACCGCCGAGGAAAGCTCCCCGCTGGCGGATCGCTATTCCCTGACCGGTGCGGTCGCGCTCGATGGGGAACCGCTGGTTTTCCTGCTGGATAAAACCACGCAGACCCGCCAGATGGTTTCGAAGAAGATGAACCAGCAGAACATCCAGCTGGTCGAGTATCTTCCCGATCCCGACCCCCGCCACATGCGCGCCACAATCCGGGTGAACGGGGAACTCGCGACCATCGCGTATGCCGAGGCAGCCGGACAGGCGCCTCAACCTGCGGGTCCACAGCCGAACGGGATGCCTCCGAAACCTCCCTCGGCAGTTGTCAGCGCTCCCGCAGTGCCGAATGCGATGCCCGGATCGCCGGCCATCCAACAACCGGGCGCCACACCTCCCGCGCATCGCATCATTCGCAGGAGGATCATTTCGGACCAGCCGGCTCCAGGACCATGAAAACCATGACATTTGCCATTGCCGCTCTCGCCCTCGTGGCGCAGTTGGCTTTTCCTCAGTCGTCCGCTTCGCAACCGGCTGCCACGCCGGTCGCGCAGCCTGCTGCACCTGTTGCCCCGCCGGCTCAGGGCGCGGCTTCGACAACTGATCAGGTCAATATCCAGTTCCCGAAGACATCCGTTTTCGAGGTCCTTTCCCTTTACGAGACGCTGACCGGCAAGCGGATGATCCGCGATTCAAATCTGGCCGGACCGGAGCTGTCGATCATGGTCTCGCAGCCGGTCAGCAAGTCCGAAGCCGTCAAGCTGATTGAGAGTTCGCTTCTCCTCAACGGTTACAGCATCGTGCCTGTGGACGACCAGACGGTGAAGGTGTTGGGACCGGGTCGCGCGCCTCGCACCGAGGGGCTCCCGCTTTACATCGAGAGCAATGCCCTTCCCAAATCCGGCGACCAGGTGGTGAGTTTTTACAAACCCCTCGCCTTCATTTCGCCGGAGGAGGCGACCACCGTGCTGGATCAGGTCGTCCAGCGGAACGCCTACGGGGTGATCGCCGCCGTCCCGAATACGAACGCGATCATCATCACCGACAAAACCCCGGTGATCCGCAAAGCTCTCGATGTTCTTGCCCTGATCGACGTCGAGCCCGCGCAGGTCGTCACGGAATTTGTTCCGCTCCAGCGGGCGAATGCGGAGCGGATCGTCGAGATCCTCGACGACATGTTCGGCAAGGATGAGCCGAACCAGAAAAATGGAGCGCCGGCCAATGTCCAGGCCGCACCGCCCGGGCCGAACGGCCAACCCGGGGCCGCAGCGGGCGGCTCGGGAGCCCGTTACGAAAACCGCCTTATCACCGGAAAGGCGAAATTTGTGGCAGACAAGCGCACCAACCGGATCCTGGTTGTGACCCGGCAGGAAAACTATCGCTATGTGCGCGACGTCATCACCCAGCTCGATTCCGCTGGCAGCTTTGAAGAGCCGTATGTTCGCATACTGAATTATGTCCCGGTGACCGATGTGTTTCCGGTTATTGCAGACATGCTGGCCGATGCCGAGACCGAGAAGCAGGGAGCAGGTGCCAATGCCCAGCCCACGCCTGCGAATCCTTTCAACAAGAACTCCGGGAACAGCAATTCCTCCCCGTTCGGAGGGAGTTCGTCATCTGGCACCAGCGGCAGCGGCGGGCTCAGCAAGCCGGACCGCCTCTCCGACGAAACCGCCCAGGCGGCTCCTCAGTCGGTCACCCTCGGCGAGATCAAGCTGATCGGCGACAACAGCTCGAACAGCATCATCGTTTTCGGGCCTCCCGAGAGCAAACAGCGCGCCAAGCAGATCCTTGATCTCCTCGACCAGCGTCCGAAGCAGGTCTATCTGGCGGTGGTGATCGGGCAACTCCGCGTGACGAACGACACGGAATATGGGGTCAACTACCTGATCAAATACAAAGGGGCCTCCGGCAACGGCCTCGCCGCGGCGGTTCTGAATCCACTTCTCTTTCCGAATGTCACCGGGAACAACCTTCCGGTGCCCTCCTCGATCGTCAACCCCGCCACTCTGACCAACGGGCTCGGCGCACTCTCCGGGCTCACCGTCTTCGGCACGATCGCCGACTCGGTCGATGTCTATGCGAGGTTTCTGGAGTCCACCAACCGCTTCCGCACGCTCTCCCGGCCGGTCATTTACACCACGAACAACCGCAAGGCCACAATCCTGTCCGGACAGCGGGTTCCCATCCCGTCCTCGACTCTGACCACCGCAACCGGCGGAGGGATCAACAACAACGGAACCGCTGTCGCCTCGACGATCCAATACCAGGATGTCGTCCTGAAGCTCGAAGTCATCCCGCTGATCAACTCCGACCGCGAGGTGAACCTCGTCATCGCGCAGACCAACGACAATATTATCGGCTCGCAGGATATTTCCGGGAACAACGTCCCCGTCATCTCCACGCAGGAGATCACCACGAGCGTGCGCGTTCCGAACGGCTCCACGATCGTGCTCGGCGGCCTCATCACGGAGGACAAAACACGGGACCAGGCTGGGATCCCTTACATCTCGAAGATCCCGGTGCTCGGATCCCTTCTCGGCGGCCGGACGAACAATAAGGTGGAAAAGAAGGAGCTCGTCGTCATGATCCAACCGGTCGTTGTGGATTCCAACAGCGAGATGATGAAGGCGAGCGCCTACGAGGGGGACAAATCCGCGCTCGGTCAGGACGCCCAGCAGATGGCTGCACCGATCGCCGAGCAGGCCCGCGAGCCGGCCCCGTGGAAGCCCAAGCCCACGCCGACTCCACGGAAAAAGAAGAATTAAGGCATGGTCAATCTCATCGAGGACCTGACCGGAATCGCGAAGGAGACCGGCTGCAGCGAGCCGGAGAAGTGCCGGGAGACTCTGCGCCGCGCCGCATTCGCCCAGAGGTCGATGGTTGGAGCGCTGCTTGACGCGCAGCTCGTGCGCGAGCCGGATTTTCTCAAAGCCCTTTCCGTCGCCCTTGATCTTCCCTGGCGGGAAGAGAGCGAAATTCAGACCAATGAGAATGTCCGTGAAAAATTTCCCGCACGCCTCGCCCTAGGGCAGACAGTGCTTCCGGAATCGGCGATCGAGGGAGGCGAACTGCGGCTTCTGACGTTCGATCCATTTGACCATGCCGGATGGCAGGCGGTGGTGCAGCACTGGCCCGGTCCGGTCCGCCCGGTCCTCACCACGCGCCGCCGGCTCATCGAGACGCTTAAAACCACCTACGGGGTCGGCGCGGATACTTTCGAGGAACTCATCGAGGGTCGCGAAGACGAGGTGGGAGGGGTTCAGGAAGAAGTTAATGTGGTGGACGAGGAGGACAGCGAAGCCTCGGTGATGAAGTTCGTGAACCAGATCCTCCGCGAGGGTCTCTCCCAGGGGGCGACGGACATCCACTTCGAACCGCTCGGGCAAGACCTCCGGATCCGCTACCGTATCGACGGCGTCCTCCACGAGACCCCGGTTCCGCCGCGTATCAAAGTTCTGCAGGACTCGGTCATCTCGCGCCTGAAAATCATGGCCGGTCTCGACATCGCCGAGCGGCGCCTCCCGCAGGACGGGCGCATCGCGCTTGAGCATGCTGGCATGCCGATCGATGTCCGCGTGGCGACGATCCCCTGCGTCCATGGCGAAAATGTCAGCCTCCGTCTGCTCGGTCAGGAACGTTTTGATTTCGCGCGCCTCGGCCTCGATGCGGTCGCAGAAAAACGCATCCGCAACCTGATCTCGATCCCGAACGGCATCATCCTTGTCACCGGACCGACCGGCTGCGGAAAAAGCACGTCCCTCTACACGTTTCTCAGCAGCCTGAATGTCAAAGAGCGCCGGATCGTCACGATCGAGGATCCTGTCGAGCACAAGCTCGACGGGGTCATCCAGATCGCCGTGAAGCCGGAGATAGACCTCACGTTTGCGAATGCGCTGCGCAGCATCCTCCGCGGAGATCCGAATGTCATCATGGTTGGCGAGATGCGCGACCACGAGACCGCGGAGATCGCGATCCGCGCGGCGCTGACCGGCCACCTGGTTTTCAGCACTCTGCACACGAACGACGCCGTTGGCGGGATCACGCGTCTTCTGGACATGAACATCGAGCCGTTCCTCGTCGGCTCGTCGGTGCGGGCGTTCATCGCGCAGCGCCTCGTCCGCCGGCTCTGCAAACATTGCTCCCAACCCGCGCACCGCAAGCCCGAGGAGCTCGCCGAATTCGGATACCCCATCGAGTGGGCGGATAAAATCCGTCGTCCCGTCGGCTGTGAAAAATGCCGCCAGAGCGGGTATGCCGGCCGCACTGCCCTTTTTGAAATTGTCATGATGACGTCCCGCCTTCAGGAACTTATCCAGAAGCGCGGCAGCGGTCCCGAACTCCGCGAACTCGCCATGCGCGAGGGGATGATCCCGCTCCGCAAAGACGGCTGGTTGAAAGTCGCCGACGGGGTCACCTCGGTGGAGGAGGTCCTCCGCGTCACCACCAGCGAGCTTGAAGCGCTGGACGAGTAGCCCCGTTCAACCCCCGATTCCGACCGCGCGGAATTTGTCCTCGACGAACCGGAAGTGTCGTTCGGGCATGCAGGCGTGTTCGATGTCGGCCGCGGTGAGGTGCTTGGAGACGGTCGGTTCCTCCGCGAGATTTTTCGCGAGTCCGCCGCCGTCTTTCCACGTCTTCATCGCGGCGCGCTGCACCGCCTCGTAAGCGTCCTTCCTGTCCAGACCGCGCTCCGTCAGCATGAGGAGGGCGGACTGGCTGGCGTAGAGTCCGCCGGTGAGCTCCATGTTGCGCTTCATGTTCTCGGGATAGACCAGCAGGTTTGCGACCAGCTTCGTGAGCGTGACGAGCATGTAATCCACCAGCGTGCAGCTGTCGGGCAGGATGATCCGCTCGACCGAACTGTGGCTGATGTCCCGCTCGTGCCAGAGGGCGACGTTTTCGAGTGCGGCGACCGCGTTGCCCCGGATCACGCGGGCGATGCCGCTGAGCCGCTCGCCGGTGATCGGATTCCGCTTGTGCGGCATGGCGGAGCTTCCCTTCTGCCCGGGGCTGAAATACTCCTCGACCTCCAGAACCTCGGTGCGCTGGAGGTGGCGGAATTCCGTCGCCCAGCGGTCGATGCTCGATGCGATGAGCGCCAGGGTCGTCATGAATTCCGCGTGCCGGTCGCGCTGGATGATCTGTGTGGATAGTGGCGAGGGCTTCAGACCGAGCTTTTCGCAAACCGACGCCTCGACCTTCGGATCCAGGTGCGCGTGGGTTCCCACCGCCCCGGAGATTTTTCCGATCCGGATTCTCTCCTTGGTCTGCCCGAGTCTTTCGAGTGCGCGGGTAAACTCGTCATACATCAGCGCGAGCTTGAGTCCGAACGTGATCGGCTCGGCGTGGATCCCGTGGCTGCGGCCGATCATCGGGGTGAATTTGTGCTCGATAGCACGCTTCGCTACCGCCTCCCTCAGCGCGATCAGGTCGCGCTCGAGGATGACGGTGGACTCTAGCATCTGGACCGCCAGCGTCGTGTCGAGGAGGTCCGAGGACGTGAGGCCCTGGTGGATCCAGCGGGCGGCGGGACCGACCCGCGAGGCGACGTCTTCCAGGAACGCGATGACATCGTGGTTCGTCCGCTTTTCTATTTCCCGGACATTATCGATGTCGAAGGATCCCTTCGCGCGGATTTCCACGGCGTCCTCGCGCGGGATTGAGCCGAGATCGGCCATCGCCTCGCAGGCGAGGGTTTCGATTTCGAGCCAGATTTCAAGTTTGCGTTGCTCGGTCCAGACGGACCGCATTTCGGGCAGGCTGTAGCGTTCGATCATGTTGAGACGTTATTTGAACCACAGAGAACAGGGGGAGCATAGAGGAAACACCAGAAATATTATCGGGGGGATCCGGAGAGGTTGTTGTTGCCTGATGCCGGAAAATCGCGAACATCATGACCATGTCGAAGTCTGTCCCGATGCGCCCGCGTCTCGCCCCGAAGGCGACGCTTTCGTTTGCCATCGTCGCGAGCCAGTATAACGCGCAATACACCCAGTCACTTGTGGACAACGCCTACGCGGAGATCAACGTGCTCGAGCCGGGCGCGACGGTGAACCTCGTTTCCACCCCGGGTTCCTTCGAAATCCCCCTGATGGTCCAGTCTCTCGCCGAGTTGGAGCGCTACCAGGCCATCATCGCGCTGGGGGTTCTTTTCCAGGGCGAGACCGCCCATGCCGCACTGGTCGCCCAGAGTGTGACCAATGCCCTCATGAATATCTCCATCGCCCACCGGGTTCCAGTCATTCACGAGGTCCTCCTTGTGGAGAACGAAGAGCAGGCCCGGGCCAGGTGTTTGGATCAGGAACTCAACCGGGGAGTCGAGGCCGCCCGGGCCGCGGTCGCCGCCGCGCGCACCCTCAGGGAGATCAAATAAAACCATGGGAGTCCGGCGTGATGCCCGCGAAGCCGCGGTCCAATACCTTTATCAGCGCGAGTTGCAGGCGGACGAAAGCGACGCCCTGCTCGAAGAATTTTTTCAACTCCGCGGGCTGAGCCCGAGTGCACGGAGGTTTTGTGAGTCCCTTCTTCAGGGCTGGATGGCGCACCGGAAGGAGATCGACGAGGCGATCAGCTGCCATGCGCGCAACTACGATTTCTCGCGCCTCTCGGCGGTGGACCGGAACATCCTGCGCATCGCCTGCCAGGAAATCCTTTTTTGCGAGGACATCCCCCCGGCTGTGGCGATCAACGAGGCGATCGAGATCGCCAAAAAATTCAGCACTGCGGAGTCGGGAAAATTCGTCAACGGGATCCTCGACAACATCCGCCGCGTGCGCCGCAAGCCCTGATCGATGCCGCTCGGATTTCTCAAATCTTTCGTGGCGAAGTTCACCGCGCGCCCGGTGGACTGGGATGAGCTCGAGGAGGCGCTGATCCGTGCGGACCTCGGTGTCCCGATGACCCTGAAGATCATGGATGCCCTCCGTGTGCGGGGGAGCGGGGTGACCGGCGAAACCGCCGCCGAGGTCGCCCGCGAGGAGATTCTCAATGTGATTCCCCGGATGAATTCTCCGCTCCGGCCGCTGCCTTCGAAGCCGAAGGCGATCCTCGTGGTCGGGGTCAACGGCACCGGAAAGACGACCTCCTCCGCCAAGCTCGCCCACTGGTTCAAATCCAACCGCCATTCCTGCGTGCTCGTGGCGGCGGACACGTTCCGGGCCGCTGCGATCGAACAGCTCGGAGTCTGGGGCGAACGCCTCGGGGTCGATGTCATCAAAAGCCAGTATCAGGGCGACTCGGCGGCCCTCTGCTACGATGCCTGGACAAGCGCCCACAAAAAGAACGTCGAGTTCCTCATCTGCGACACGGCCGGCCGACTCCATACGAAGAGCAACCTCATGCAGGAACTCTCGAAGGTCAGCCGCACGCTTGCCAAGCACGACCCCGACGCGCCGCACGAAAAGTGGCTCGTCGTGGACGCGACCACCGGCTCGAACGCCCTCGTCCAGGCGAAGGAATTCCACCAGGCGATCGGCCTGACCGGAATCGTCCTCACCAAGCTCGACGGAAGCGGAAAAGGCGGGGTTGCGGTCGCCATCCAGCACGAACTCGGCATCCCCACGCGCTTCATCGGAACCGGCGAAAAGCCCGGAGATTTCGCCCCCTTCGACCGGGAGAGCTTTGTCGGCAGGATCCTGTGAAGCATTCGGCTGGCGCGATCACTCCGTCCAAAAACGCATGGTTTTGAAAAAAGAGATTTTCATCCGTGCTCGGGCGGTGTCCTCTTGGCGTGCTTATGAAACGATTTGAGAATCAGGTAGCCATTGTCACCGGAGCCGGTCGAGGGATCGGGGAAGCCATTGCGAAACGCCTCGCTGCCGAGGGGGCGAAGATCGCGGTCGTGAGCCGGACCGAGTCGAACTCCGTGCGGACGGCGGATGCAATCAACTCCGTGGCTGCGGATACAGCCCGGCCCTATGCGGTCGATGTGGCGGATTTCGATGCGGTGCAAAAGACCGGCGAGCAGATCCTGGCGGATTTCGGGCGCTGCGACGTTCTGGTCAATAATGCGGGGATCACCCGCGACACGCTGGCGATGAGGATGTCGAGCGACGACTGGGATGTCGTTCTGCAGACCAACCTCAAGGGGGCGTTCAATTTCTCCCGCGCCGTCATGCGCGCGATGGTCAAGCAGCGTTCCGGACGCATCATCAACATCAGCTCGGTGAGCGGGCTCATGGGGCTTGCCGGGCAGGCGAACTACGCGGCCAGCAAGGCCGGGCTCATCGGCATGAGCAAGAGCATTGCCCGCGAGCTCGCCAGCCGCGGCATCACGGTCAATGTCATTGCGCCGGGATTCATTGAAACCGACATGACCTCGGTCCTCGGCGAAGAGGTGCGCAAGGGGGCACTCTCGCAGATCCCGCTTTCGAAATTCGGCGCTGGGGACGACATCGCGGCGGCCGTCGCGTTCTTTGCAAGCCCGGAGGCGGCTTTCATCACAGGGCAGGTGCTTGCGGTCGATGGCGGCATGTCCATGTGAAACGGACATGACAATCGGGTTCTTGAGACACGCGGAGGCGGAGGACGTTGCCGCGTCCGACTACGAGCGGAGGCTGACCCCGAAGGGGCTCGATCAGGCGGCGAAGGTCGGAAAATTCTGCCTGCGCAACGGCTTCGTGCCGGACCTCATCATCACGAGCCCGGTCGTGCGCGCCCGGCAGACTGCGGAGATTGTCGCGGCGGCGACCGAATGCGAGTTGGTCGAGGGGAGCTGGCTCGCCTGCGGGATGGAGGCTGCGGACTGTTTCAAAGAAATCCGCGCTTTGTCTCAAAAGGACTTTGTTTTGCTGGTCGGGCACGAGCCGGATTTCAGCGAGGTCATTGGCTGCCTCATCGGGATGATCGATCCCTCGTGTTTGAAAATCCGCAAGGCCATGCTCGCGATTGTGGACATCGCCGCGACGGAGCAGGGCTGCGGACAGTTGCAATTTCTGATCCCAGCGCGTTTGATGTCGTGATGCCGCCAGAAATCCTGCACACCCGGTCATTCGTCTCCGACGCCGTTGCCCTTATTACGAGGGAGGCGACGAAAGCCATCGAAGCCCGGGGAATTTTCCGCATTGCCCTGAGCGGGGGCAACACCCCGCGCCCGGTTTACGAGGCGCTCGCCAGGCTCGACCTGCCTTGGGACAAGTGGGAGATCACATTCGGCGACGAGCGGTGTGTGCCGCCGGACAGCGACCAGAGCAATTTCAAAATGGCGAAGGGCGCGCTTTTCGACCATGCGGCAATACCGGCGGGCAACATTCTCCGGATGGAGGGCGAGGCCGATCCGGCCGCTGCTGCTCTGAAATACGAGCAGGAGCTTCTTTCCCGCAGCAATCCCTACCGCCACGATTTGATCCTGCTGGGCATGGGAGACGACGGGCATACGGCCTCGCTCTTTCCCGGAACTGAAGCCCTGCAGGTCACCGACCGACTGGTCGTGTCCAACTACGTCCCGAAGTTTTCGACGTGGCGTCTGACCTTCACCTATCCTCTGCTCAATGCCGCCCGGCACGTCTGCTTCCTGGTGAGCAGCGCGGGCAAGGAGCCTGTCCTGGATGGCGTTTTCGGCGGGTGCTCTGATTACCCCAGCGCCGCGGTGGCTCCCGTTGACGGCCGCGTGACCTGGCTTCTCGGCGGCGGCGCCTGATTTTCATGAAGGCCCTTCTCCTGACCAACGAATACCCCCCGCGCATCTACGGCGGGGCGGGCGTGCATGTCGAATACCTCAGCCGCGAGCTCGCAAAGCTCATGCCGGTCGAGGTGCGCTGCTTTGGCGACCAGAACGTCGTCCAGCCAAACCTCTCCGCGATGGGGTTCGGCCTGGTCTCCGACGCCTACACCTGTCCGAAGCAGCTCAACCCGGTATTCGGCGCGCTCCAGCGCTGTCTCGATTTCAACACGACTGACATTCGGGCCGATGTCGTCCACTGCCACACTTGGTATTCACATTTCGGCGGGATTCTGGCGAAGCTCAACTACGGGATCCCGCTGGTCGTCACCGTCCATTCCCTCGAGCCATTGCGTCCGTGGAAGCGCGAGCAGCTCGGCGGCGGGTATGACTTCACCTGCTGGGTGGAAAAAACCGCGCTGGAGATGGCCGATGCGGTTATCGCCGTGTCCGACGAAACCCGGCGGGATATCGAGCGGCTCTTCGGCGTGGATCCGAACAAAATCCACATCATCTACAACGGGATCGACCCGGAGGAATACCGGCCGGTCGAATCGCATGCGGCGCTGAAGCGGTTCGGCGTAAATCCCCACGAACCATATATCCTCTTCGTCGGGAGAATCACCCGGCAGAAGGGGATCATCCATCTTCTCAATGCCATCAAGCACCTCGACCCAGGGTTTCAGGTCGTCCTGTGCGCCGGGGCCCCCGACACGCCGGAGATCGCGGCCGAGATGAAGCAGGCGGTCGCCGCCGCCCAGCGCACCCGCCCCGGGGTCATCTGGATCGAGGAGATGCTCGACAACAAGTCGAAAATCGAATTCTACACCCACGCGGGAGCCTTCGTGTGCCCGTCGATCTACGAGCCGTTCGGGATCATCAACCTCGAGGCCATGGCCTGCGGCACCGCCGTCGTCGCCAGCGCGGTCGGCGGGATCCGCGAGGTGGTCCGCCACGGCGAGACGGGCTTCCTCGTGAATGTCGAGCAGATGCAGGAGACGCCGTTCGACCCTCTCGACCCGGCCCGTTTTGCCAAAGATCTTGCCGCCCGCATCAACGAGCTCATGGCCGATCCCGAAAAACGCATCGCGTTTGGAAAAGCCGGACGCCAGCGCGCTCTCGATGTCTTCTCCTGGAGTGCCATCGCCCGGCAGACCCGTGATCTTTACGAGACCCTCTGAGACGGACCGCAGTGAAGCCTTGAAAAGATCGCGATTTTTTAGCGATTTTTGTCTTGCGCCGGGCTGCGTGTCCTTTAGTTTCTCACCTCCCGCATGACGTCGGGGCGGTTGGTATTGGCACTGTGGTGCCTGCTCTCCCGCTCCTGAGATTCCGGCGGTCCGAGAAGAAGATATATGCCCACAATCAACCAACTGGTCCGCAAAGGACGCCGCAAAACCACCGTTAAATCCAAGTCGCCTGCTCTGGTGAACTGCCCGCAGCGCCGCGGGGTTTGCGTTCAAGTGATGACCCGCACACCGAAGAAGCCGAATTCCGCCCTCCGCAAGGTCGCCAAGGTTCGCCTTACGAACGGACAGGAAGTCATCGCATACATCCCCGGCGAGGGACACAATCTCCAGGAGCACTCGATCGTGCTCGTGCGCGGTGGCCGCGTGAAAGACCTTCCCGGTGTCCGCTACCACATCGTTCGCGGAACACTCGACAGCCTCGGGGTTGATGGCCGCCGCCGCAGCCGTTCCAAATACGGCGCCAAACGTCCGAAGCCCGGTCAGGAAGACGCCAAGGGCGCCAAGGGCAAGAAAAAGTAACGACCGCCAGAGAAAATTCCGCAATCCGAATTCCGAAATCCGCATTTAATTTATGTCCCGCAGACGCCGAGTCATCCACAAAGAAGTTAAAAAAGACGCCCGCTACGCCAGTCCGGTCGTCGCCCGCCTGATCAGCGCAGTGATGCGCCGCGGGAAGATGTCCATCGCCGAGCGAATCGTCTACACCGCGATCGATAAGAGCCGTGAAGGCAGCGACACCGTCGATCCCTTGGAGACGCTCAACAAGGCGATCGAAAATGTGAAGCCCCGCCTTGAGGTGAAATCCCGCCGCGTTGGTGGTGCCACCTATCAGGTTCCCATGGAGGTTCCAGCCGACCGCCAGATCGCCCTTGCGATGCGCTGGCTCGTCACTTTTGCCGGAAACCGCAAGGGAGTTCCGATGGAAAACGCGCTGGCTTACGAACTCAAGGACGCGGCCGCCGGCCAGGGCAACGCCATCAAGAAGCGCGACGACATGCACAAGATGGCTCAGGCCAACCGTGCATTCGCCCACTTCCGCTGGTAGTATCAGCTCCGCATCCCGCGATGCGAGCCAAGTGGGAACAGCTCTGGGACTTCGTCCGCAAGCTTCCCGCCGTGCGCTGTCTGTGTGCAGCCCTCCTCGTCTGGGTCGTCTATGCCGGGATCATCGCGACGATCGTCGCGGTCAATCCTTCCGGTCGTTCGGCCACGCTGGAATACCAGAGGGCTACTGACAACTGGTGGGCGGGCAAACCCCTCTACGAGGGGAAAAATCACTACCTCTACCTGCCGCATTACGCGGTTTTTTACACCCCGTTCGAGCTTTTGCCTGACCGGATCGGCGAGCCCCTCTGGCGGCTGGTCTGCCTGTCCTCGCTGGCTTGGGCGCTCTGGGCGGCGGCTTCGATGCTTGCGCCCGGGCAGAAGGAAGCGGTTTTTCTGGTCGCGACCGTTCTGGTGCTGCCATCCACATTCGCCAGCGCCCGCAACGGCCAGATAAACATGCCGCTGGCGGCGCTCTTTATCCTGATCGCTCTCGCCCTGGCGCGGAAACGGTGGTGGACGGCGGCGGTGATGCTGGCTCTGACGCTTGTTTTCAAGCCCATCGCCATCGCGCCGATTCTCCTCTGCGCGGCCATTTACCCGAAGCTTCGGCTTCCGATGCTTTTGGCTCTTGTCGTGACCGCAGTCGTTCCGCTCGCTCATCCGAATCCCTCCTACGCGCTCGGTGAATACGGTGCGTTTGTTGCCAAACTCCAATCCGCCGGCAATCCGGGCCGCCATACCTGGTGCGACTTTGCCGGCATGCTTCGCGTGGCCGGAATCGATCTGCCGTCCGTATGGCAGCTGATGATCCGCGCCCTGGCCGGACTCGTTACGCTCGGGATGTGCTGGCGCGCGGCAAAGTGCGAGGAAGCCCTGCGCGCGGCGTTCACCGTGCTTTTACTCTCGACCATTTACCTGATGCTTTTCAATCCGCGAACCGAGACGAATTCCTACGTGATGCTCGGAGCGTTCGTGGCCGTTTGGGCCGCCGTTGAGGGGCTCGTCTTCCGCCGGCTCGGCCTTGCTGCCTGGCTCACCGCTCTCGCGATCATCCTCGGCTCCGAAAACTACGGATGGCCGCTCTTCCCTCTGACCAATCTCTGGGCCAAGGCGCTCGTGACATTCGTGCTCGGCGGCTGGCTGGCCTGGCGGACCCTCCGCACCCCGTTCGGAAGGCCGGTATTAATGGCCTGATCGGGCTTCCCCGTGTTTATTTCGCCTAATCAAACCACTCGGTGTGGAAAAATTCTCCGGCGGGTTTGTCGGTGCGCTCGTAGGTGTGGGCACCAAAGTAGTCCCGCTGCGCCTGGAGGACATTGGCCGGAAGCCGGCGCGAGCGGTAGCTGTCGAAATAGGCCAGCGCCGCGCCGAATGCAGGCACCGCAACCCCCTGTCCGACCGCCGTCTGCACCGCCGTGCGCCAATTTGACTGCGTTTCTGCGATGATGTTGCGAAAATACGGGTCGAGAATCAAATTCTTGAGCTCCGGATTATTGCGGTAGGCATCGGTGATCCGGTTGAGAAAACGGGCGCGGATGATGCATCCTCCGCGCCAGATCGACGAGATGTCTCCGAAGTTGAGGTTCCATCCATAGAGCTCCGAGGCGGCTCCGAGTTGAACAAACCCTTGGGCGTAGCTGATGATCTTGCTGGCATAGAGAGCGTCCTTCACAGCTGCTATCATCGAATTTCTGTCACCGCTCCACTCCGGAATATCGGGTGGGGGGAGGATCTCCGAGGCTGCGACGCGCTCGCTTTTCATCGAACTGAGAATCCGGGCCTCGACCGCGCTCCCGATCACGGAAAGAGGAACTCCCATTTCGACCGCGTGGCCAACTGTCCATTTTCCAGTGCCCTTCTGCCCGGCCTTGTCGAGGATCACATCCACAAGGGCTTTTCCGGATTCCGGATCTTTGCGGCGGAAGATGTTTGCGGTGATCTCGATCAGGAAGGAATCGAGTTCCTCCTTGTTCCACTCGGAGAAAATCGCGGCGAATTCGTCGGCCGTGGGCGTGACGGTCGCCTGGAGGATCGCATACGCCTCGCAGATGAGCTGCATGTCACCATACTCGATCCCGTTATGAACCATCTTCACGTAATGTCCGGCTCCGTCCGGCCCCATGTGCCGGCAGCACGGCTCGCCTTCCGCGACGGCCACGATTTTTGTGTAGATGGGCTCGAGAGCCTTCCAGCCTTCGGCCGATCCGCCAGGCATGATGGACGGCCCTTTGAGAGCGCCTTCCTCACCGCCCGATACGCCGACCCCGAAAAAATGAATCCCGTGCTCGCGAAGGGCCCGCTCCCGCCGCTGGGTGTCCGTCCAAAGCGAATTGCCCCCGTCAATGATGATGTCCCCCATCTCCAGAAGCGGCAGGAGTTGCCCGATGACGGCATCCACCGGAGCGCCTGCTTTGACCATGATCTGCACTTTTCGCGGACGGGCGAGGGTCTCGACGAATTCCCCCAGCGTCAGGCACGGGATAATGTTCTTTCCCCGCCCCCGGCCGCCGGCAAACCTCTCGGTGACCGATGCGGTCCGGTTGTAAACGGCGACACGGAATCCCCTGGATTCCATGTTCAAAACGAGGTTTTCGCCCATCACGGCGAGACCGATCAGGCCGATGTCACATTGCTGTTGGATTGGTTTTGCAGACACGAGCTGGGCATCGTAGTGTGGGTCGAACGGACCATGCAACCGTCTTCTTTGCGATGAATCTGCCCAACAAGCTCACGGTTTCGAGGCTTTGGCTCACAGCGGCATTTGTCGTTTGTTTCGCCGTGGAGATCCCCGGCCGCTTCACCATTGCGCTCGTGGTTTTTCTCGCTGCGACGGTTACGGATTACCTCGACGGAGTCATTGCCCGCCGCCGGGGGCTCATCACCGACTTCGGCCAGCTCATGGATCCCCTGGCGGACAAAATCCTCACCGCGTCCGCATTCATCAGCCTCTGCGCCATCGACGCATTTCCCGCCTGGGCTGTCATCGTCATCATCAGCCGGGAATTTCTCATCACCGGCCTCCGGTCGCTGGCCTCTTCAAAAGGCATCATCGTGCCCGCCGACAAACTGGGAAAACACAAGACCGCCTGGCAGATGATCACCATCATCTACTTCCTCATCCTGCTCTCCGTGAACGAATGGTCGCCCGGACCGTGGCTTGCGCCCGCTTGGGGATTCGGTACCTACGGGCTCGTTTCTATCACGGTCATCCTCACCGTCTATTCTGGTGCCGCCTACCTCGCCAAGAATCGCTCGCTCATCCAAACGGAGTGATTACGCGCCTGCGGCGCGAATGCGAAATTTTGAATGTGAAATGCGGAATGGCCGCTGTGGCGTCCGACTTTCATTTCGCATTCCACATTCCAAATTTCCCATTGCGCGCGAAGCGCGCTCTGCAACTGTTGCATGGCCTTATACAGGTTTTCCCCATCTGAGATTGAAGGATCGCTTTTGTTGTCAAAATCTACCTATGGCATGAGATTGGGGTCGTTATGAAAACACCAACTAGCAAACTGTCGGTTCAATCAGCTTTCAGCTTGGTTGAATTACTCGTTGTGATTGCAGTCATCGCGGTCATCGCGGCGATTGCCATTCCCAACATCGCAAACATCACCCAGTCGGCGGACGCAGCCACCAAGCTCCGGAACGCCCAGTCGCTGGCCATGACCTACAACAACTACGCCGAGGCCTACTATGCGGTGAGCAATGCGTATCCAACCACTGCTGATGTGCCCGCAGCAATCACTGCAATGGCAGCCGGTGCGACTGTGGTCAACAATCGCCTGAACGTTACGAATTCGTTCCGCCTGCCGGGCATCACAACAGACAACGTTGCCACAAACAAACTGTCGTTGTCCAACAACCAGCTGGTCTTCACGCCAGGCGCAAACTGATCAGCAAACTTGGATTCTTCTCCTCGTATTGAGGGGGTAAGCCAAAAACTTGAGACAGGCTCTGAGACCCCACTCAGAGCCTGTTTTGTTGGAAGAGAAAAGTTGCCCCGAAGCATCCTTCCCTAACAAACATGTCAAAGGCGGCATTCAGTCTGGTCGAGCTTCTGGTCGTGATCGCGGTCATCGCCGTGATTGCGGCGATCGCGATTCCAAACATGGCGAATATCACCCAGTCGGCGGATAAGGCTGCCAAACTCCGCAATGCCCAGAATGTGGTTTCCGTCTATAACTCCTACATCGCCTATTATCAGGCGACTGCGAATTCCCAAGACTACCCGTTTTCAACAAAGGAGGATGCCGTGGCGGCGCTCATCGCGCCCGGCGGGCTGATCGTGACGAACAACCGTCTCGGCACCACGAATTCCTTCCGGGTTCCGGTGCCGAGCACAAACGAAATCGGCATGGAAAATCTCGTCATGTCCAACGGTTATCTTCTGATGATCAACCAGCAATAGGGAAGGCAAGCCTGTCGGGAGGGATTTTTGTCACAAATGATTAAAAAAATTTCCGGGATTTCGTGGATTGAAGTTTTGATAGTGATCGCCGTCCTTTGGATTATTGCTGTCATTACAATTCCGAATCTCCCGGTCCTGATCGAGGCGAACCGGATGGCCAGGAGTCAGCGCACAGCGATGTCTTTGGCCAACCTCGCGCTGGCCGCCCGGAACAGCGGACATCCCGGCTGGGACAACAGGTCCGCGGCAATCACGGGGCTTATAAACGGGTTCGCGGTGACGAATCCCGCCGATCCCAGCATCGAAATCCGCTTTCAAAGCCGATTTTTAACTTCGGAAGAGCGTGCGGCTGCTGCGGAGTATTTGACCTTGGACGGGAAGAGTCTGATCTACGTGCCCGCCGGCGGGCAGCCCACGAATCTTTGATTTCGCGCCTGCGGCGCGAATGTGGAATTTGGAATGTGAAATGCGGAATGCCCGGGCGCGGCGCAACTGGAGGGACGCCCGCCGTGGTGTCCGAAATTTCCAATTTCCCATTTCGCATTGCGCGCGAAGCGCGCCAAGCTATTCCTTCGAGGCGCCGACGATGTTTTCCTTGCGATACATATCGTTGTTCGACGCCTGGAACTCGGCTTTGAGGCGCACAGGGATTTTCGAGACATCCACGAACTTCCACGAAAGCAGGCGCAGGTCGTTTCCGGATTTCCCGCTATGCCGGATGGCCACAAGGAGGTGGCGTGCGTCGTCGCGGATCTTGTTCGTGGAGGTTTTGGGCTCGTAATAAAACGTGCGGAGGGTGCTTGACGGAGAATCGTAGAGCTTCGGGTCGAGGTAAACGACTTCGCCATTTTCCATGGTGAGACGGAGGTCGGGATATCCGCTCCGCTGGTCCTCCCCATCGGCATTCTTCGGGATCGAGCATTTCCATCCGGGCTCGTTGTTGAGTTCGGCGAGAAGGTGGTCCTCGACGTGGCGGCTCGCCTCGTTGACGCGCGCCGTGTCGTGGATTTTCCCTTCCGGCTCGTTCAGGGCGTTCAGTGTCCGGTCCAGGGCGCGCCCGATCCGTTCGAGCCAGGCTGCGTCTTTTTCCGGATCAACCGGGATGACTTTCTTCCCGGTGGCGGCGAGGACAACGTCGGGGAAGGGAATTCCTTTCAGGTCCCGTTCGTCTTTGAGCACCCAGCGGACCAGTTCGCAGGCATCGGCGGAATCTGCCGCCCGGCCGGAATGGAAAATAAACAGAACAGCGCCGGCCAGAATCGCTGCCGGTAGGAACGGGGCCATTTTCTCACGTCTCAAAACGTCACGCTCATCTGGGCGCCGAGCACGAGGGCGTTCGGGATGTTTCCGGTGCCGCCCGGATTGATGACCCACTGCACATCGGGCTGGATGTAGGCGAACTGGGTGATGTTCACGCGATACGCCCACTCAAGGACGATTTCATATTCCGGATACCCGTTGCCTGCTGCGTTCGTTGCCGCCGCGTAGTCGCTGCTGAATTTCCCGTAAACGAATCCGAAGATCGAGTAGTCGTCATCGCGCGTGGGAACCAAGCCTTTATAGACAATGCCGGCGTTCGCTTGGAACGGCAGCTTGGCGATGTTCTGCTGGGGGGAGAGCACGAAGGCCGACCAGAGCGTGAGCCCCTGATCGCTGCCCGGTGCCTCCTGCCACACCATCTGGTCGGCGTGCCAGTAGAACCCGTAGGAATTTGTCACCGTTTTGCCCGCTGCACCGATGTCCTGGAATGTCCACGGCGAATAGTAGGCCCCGACCCAGTAGTGGCCCGGGAGGCCTTTCATCTCCGTCTCAGGCGAGACCGCCTTGAAGGATTTTCCCTCGGAACGGGCTTTCGTTGCCAGGGCGGTTTTTCCATCTGAAGCCGGAGCCGCCTTTTCCACAGGGCGCTTGAAGAACTCGGGGGTCCAGCCGAACTGGCTGATCAGGAGGACTCCGTCGCCGGAGCGGACGCTCCAGTCGAGGCCGTGGTAGTCACGGTTGAAGACCCGGTTCGACACCTGGTAGGCCCCGACCATCGCATTGAATTCCGGCGTCGGGTCGACTCTCAGGCGGGCTGCCCAGACCGCCCACGGATAGGCGGAAAACTGGGTGTTCACCGGCAGGGCCTGCGGGTTGCCATCGATCCCGTTGTTCATATACAGCCAGTAGATCGGGGAGGATGCAAAATCGTCGCCGGTCGAGAACCGTCCCGCCTTGATGCTGATCTTGTCATCGAGCAGCCGCTGCTCCATGACGAGGGCGTAGAACATGGCCGTCTGCCCGCCATAGACCTGCTGCACGGTGAACTGGTTTCCGACGTTCTCCTGCGAGAGGTTCGATCCCGCCCGGTTCAGTCCGCTGACGTCGAAGGTCAGTCCTTTCCAGCCGATGAGTTCCTCGAAATTCAACTGGAGCCCGAAGCTGACGTTGTCGCAGTAGGTGAACCCGCGGCTTTTTCCTCCGCTGGGATTTCCCGCGATGTTGTTTGTGTAGCTTGCGGAAAGCTCGACCCCACTGTCGTCGAGGTAGTTCCGGACGCCCCACCAGTCACCGGAGAGCACCTCGCCATCCCACCACTCGCGGGAACCGATGTAGTTGGATGGATACGGGTTGTAATACGTCCAGAACCGCGAGTGGCCGCTCGAGTTGTCATCGCCCGGAACTTCTCCGACATGCTGGGCGTGGAGTGATGCCAATGTGAATGCAACCGCAAGGGAGAACAGGATTTTTTTCATAGGGAGGAAACGCCGCCGCAGCATATGCAAAAACCGCACGGTCGGGCAATCCCACAATCACGGGAATTGCGCGGAAGGGCGTGCAGGCGGCTCTGGAGGGACGACCTCCGTGTCGTCCGACTTTTTCATTGCGCGCGAAGCGCGTTCAGATCCAGCCGAGCCAGCCGACGACACCCGCGGCGGCGACGATGAAAAGCGGGTTGATCTTTGTCGTCGTGAAGATGGCCGTGCAGACGGCAGTGAGCGCGTATGCCCGCCAATCGTGATCTGCTGCTTTGCTCATCACCCAGCCGCTGGCCAGGATGAGACCGACTGTGAGCGGTGCGAGCCCTTTTTCAATGGCCTTCCGGAGTGACGAGTCTTTGGCCTTTTCCCACACGCGGCTGACCAGATACACGAGAATCCCCGCCGGAATCATCATGGCCAGCGTGGCGAGGAGCGCCCCCGGAATCCCCGCGGCCTTGTATCCGATGATCGTCACGATGAGGATGCTCGGGCCGGGTGCGGCTTGGGAGATGGCGAAGACGTCGGCGAATTGTTTGTTGCTGAGCCAATGGTAGCTGTCCACGGTCTTTCGGTGCATTTCCGGAAGAACCGTATTCCCGCCGCCGATCGAGAGAATCGAGAGCGAGCTGAACAGGATCAAAATCTGTGTGAGCGTGCGGATGTTCATGGCTTCTTCGGCCACGCCCACGCGACGGCGAGAGGGGCGAGCAGCGACAGGCAGGCGAGCAACGGCCACCGGACCAGGCCGTTGAGCACGAAAATGGCCAGGAACAGTGTGATCGGGACGATTCCATGCAGGCACTTGCGTCCTGTTTTGAAGACCATCGAAAGCGTCAGGGCGACCGCCGCCGCCGCCGCGCCTTTCAAGATCCCCTGGACGGCGGGTATCTGGTGGAACTGGAAGTAGAAGTATGCCATCGCGAGAACGAGCAGGACCGGGACCAATGTCAGTCCGAAAACCGCGGCTAGCGCGCCCGGGATGCCGCGGAACTTGACGCCGACAAAAACCGCGAGGTTGACCTGGTTTGCGCCCGGAAGGATGCGGCACATGGTTACGGCGCTCAGAAACTCCTCATCCTCCATCCAGCCTTTCTCGGCGACGAGGACCTCGCGCGACCATGCGGAAAGCCCGCCGCCGAACGAGGCGAGCGCGATGTGATTAAATGTCAGGGCGAGGTCTGTCAGCGAGGGCTTGTCACTCATGCTGGAGATCCTTGTCGTGTGGAAAATCGTTTTCGTGGTGGAGCGAGGGATCCAGCGGGTCCGGGGCCTCGTAGCGGTGCGAGGTTTCCCAGTCGCTTTCAAAGACAGCGAACAGGCGGGCGACCACGCCAGGATCCTGCACCTGGGTTCCCAGTTCGCGGCGCAGGTCGAACGCCGAACGGTCGATGTTCATTGAGCCGACAAGTGCGTGCGATTGGTCGACTAGCAGGAGCTTGGCGTGGAGGCGTAGGTTTTTCTGCTTGTGGACCTTGATGCCCGAACGGTGCATCACCCGAAGGGAGGAGAAGGTGTCCAGAATGTCCCAGTCACTGATCCCGTGCTTGCCCCCGCAGAGTACGCGCACCTCGACGCCTCTGTCCGCCGCGCTCAGGATGCGGTCGAGGATTGTGGCGTCTACGAATTTGGGATGCTGAACGGCAAGCGAATGGCGGGCGGAATCGATGAACCGCGACATCGCCTCGCGCGAGTTGTTGTTGCTCCACAAAAGCCCGCTCTCCGGCGCAGGATGCCAGTCGCGCTGCTCCCAGTCGGCGTGAAACCCTTCCGCCACCTGGGCGACTTTGGCGGGTTCCTGTACGATGACCCCGTAATCGCGTGTCAGCGTGAAATACTTCTGGCAAAGGTTGAAGGTCGCAATCAGTGCCGCCTTTCCATCCACGACGATCGATTTCTCGTGCGTCACATAGAACTTCGGGCTCGCCCACTTGATCTCGACGCCGGCCTTTTGAAAAAACTCGAACGTCTCGTCGTTCGCGCGGTCCCCGCCGGAGCGCTTGGGGTTCAGCATGACCCGGACGGCAACCCCCGCATTCTTCCTCTCCACCACCGCATCCATCAGCTCCGGCTGGCTGAACGTGAATTGCTTGATGAGCAGGCTTTCTTTGGCGAGACGGATGAAATCCAGAACCGGAGCGACGCCGTCGTCGGGCTGGACAATCAGGTGAGGGACGGGAAGAAACATGGTCGCGAAGCTAGCATTGCCCAAGCGCCCGCGCAAGTGAGTGCCTCCAGCCGGAAAACACTGGCGGGATGGAGGGTTAAATTGCGCGGCCTGAGCCGATTTCCGTCAAGAGCTCCCGATACGCCTCCACGTCTTTCGCGAGGAAATTTTCCAGAAACCCTCGGATGTCGCCGGGCATCGGGGCCTCGGATGTGGGGTTGAGTTTGATCGTGAGGTGGCGGTTGAAGAAGAGGGCCCTTGTGGTGATGCCGAGGAAACGTTCGACGTCCTCCAGGAAGGCTTTTGGATCGCCGGCGATCCGGTCATAGCGGCCGAGGTAGAGGTTTCCGGGGGCGAGATGTTTTTTCCATGCCGCGATCATCGCGGGGTAATCCGCGCGCTGCCGCTGGCCGGAGCTTTCGAAATACTCGCAAAACTTTTCAAAACCCACCGGCTCCGATTTCCCCCGCACCAGGGTTTTTTTGGCATGCGACCACGCCCGCTCGATCGGGTCCCGGAGCATGATGATTCCCTTGAGATCCGGCTTGCAGGCCACGACGGCGGCGATGACTTCATCTGGAAGAAGCGCATAGGAGGCAGTGGCCTCCCCGATGATTTTCGGACGGTAAAAAGAAAGTGACTTTCGCAGGCACGTGTAGTGCTTTTTGAGCTTTTCCCCGAACGGCTCGTCGAATGAGGCCAGGTAATCCTCCAGGCAGGGATACAAGAAATGAGGATGGTCCGGCTTCCCGATCGTGCTGAAAAAATACGTCTCCTTCATCCGGTGGAGCAGGACTTCCGGATGAAGATGCAGGTTGTAGAAAAGCCAAGTGGTCCCGGTCCTCTGCGGCCCCAGGATCAGAAAGTCGGGAAAGTTCCGCAGGTCGGGGTTCGATCCCCTCGTCGGGATCACCTGCATGGCGCGCGATGAATCATTCCCCCGCGTTCAGAATTTTCCCGTTTCCGCACCGGCATCAGAGCGCCTTTAACGCGGCTTCGATTTTTCCGAAATCGGGGAGGTCCTTTGGCGTCGGAGTCTGCTCACTGTAAACGATCATTCCCGCCTGATCGATTACGAATGCCGCGCGGGCCGAGGTGTCGCCGATGCCGGCGAGGCCCGGGAAAACCACATCATAGGCCTTCGTCACCGTTTTGTTCAGATCGCTCAGAAGTTTGATCGAGATACTTTCTTTCTTCGCCCATGCGGACTGGGCGAACGGACTGTCCACGCTGATCCCGAGGACCTCGGCCTTCAGGTCGGCGTATTTTTGAAGGCCGGCTGTCACATCGCACAGTTCCTGGGTGCAGACCCCGGTGAAGGCCAGAGGGAAAAAGAGGATGACGGTTGCCTGCTTGCCGAAATTCGACGAGAGGGTCACGTCGACGAGGCCGTCGGCGGACATGGATTTCAGGGTGAAGTCAGGTGCTTTGGTTCCAATTTCAAGTGCCATGGGATTTGATTTGTGAGCCTCTAAGATTGGCCCGATTCCTGAAACTGTCAATGCCCGGCAGAGACATGCAGGGAGCCTCCTCAATGTGGGAGAGACGGATGGCCGGCCCTTTCCGGAGCTGCCCGGGCTATCTTGCCTCCCGAACCAGTTCCTCAATTCCTTTGAGCCGATAACGCGCGCAAAGTTTCCGGACTTCATCCAGGTCCAGTTCCGGATTGCGTGCGATGAGCTCCACAATATCGGCTTTGGATTTATGCCCCCCGGCATAGAGTTTTAGTGCGATCAGGTGCGGGATCGGAACCAGCCGCAACGGGCTTCCTTCGCGGGCGACGAGGGTGGAGGCGCGCACTGCGTCCTCGATCACCGCTGGAAAACGGTCCGCAAAGTTGATAATTTGCACGAGGCCGAAAGGTCCGCGGATGTCAACAACGCCGCCGAGAGGATCGTCAATGCCCGGCTCGTGAAATTCCGCATGGAAACCTTCGCTGATGAGCGTTTCGGTGAGCTGCCGCAATTTCGGCAAAGAGGCATTGATCCCGAAATCGAGGTCTTCCGTTTGGCGCACGTAGTGGTGGGCGGCCAGCGCGACGGCACCGATGACCACTGCATCGATTTCGTGCTTTCCGAGGATTCCGGCCACAGCCTCGGCTGCGTGTAAAAGGGCCTCCGGATCATTCATGGATCAAGGATTTCGTGGCTTCGGTTGAAGCCAGACAAAACGTTGCCGGATGGTGAGAGCAGCTTTGATCCTTTGGGTTACCGAAAGGGAGCGGATCCGTTTCAACTCGGACTCGTCGGACCGCACCGCGCACTCGCTGCGGCGCGGGCGGTGTGATGAACCGGACTGGTGCGTTCTCATGGAGTGTTCGAGAGCAGTATCACCTCTGCCCATCGGTTAGCAAGCGTCAGGCACTCGATCCTGAAGGCTTCACTTTTTCGCCGGACCGACCTCAACAAAAAGAGTGTTTCACTACTCGAGGTCGGCCGAGGTCACGCTCTGCTGGGGACGGGAGGCAAGCAGGCGTGCCTGATCGACAACCCGCTCCGTCGCCTCGTCGAACCGGTATCCGTGGCAGTTCGGGCAGGTGACAACGCGTGCAGCGACGATCGACTCGCAGCCCTCGCAGACTTTGAAATTCTCCGGGGCCGCGATGATTTTCTCCGCGCGGGCCGCACGATCTTCCAGATGCGAGGCGGGTTTCATTTGTGCAAAATACCAGATTTTCCGGCAAGCCGCCAGAGCGCACTTCCGGGCATCCTATTTCAGGACTCCGATGGATCTGAGCTTCCCCTTGTCCAGGGCGAAGATCTCCCGGCTCACCGGATAGTTGGAACTGAGGTAGCCAGAGATGATGAACTCGCCCATTTGCTGAAATGCCTGATCCTGCCGGGAGAAGACGAGGATTTGGAAGCGGTTTGGAAGGGCGACGAGGAGGTCCGGGCCGAGGGTCGCCGCGAAGTGTTCGGCGAAACCGGGAGCCAGCACCGCCGAGGCGGTGAGGGGATTCGTCGATTCCAGCGCCGCATACTTGATGACTCCGTTCTTGTCCCGGACGTAGTTCGGCTGCAGCGATTCAAAAACCTCTTTGGCGGTCCGGGCGGCTTCCTTTGAGATTTCCTTCGAGGCCATCGTCAATGTTCCCGGATGCCCGCCCTCTGCGCCGAAGATTTCACCGTCTTTTACCACGACGAGCGCCAGGATTGTCCGCTCCGACCCCTCGACCCGCTCGCGGACTTTGTAGTCCATGAACGAGGGTTCGACCATCCACGCCCACCGGGAATCGGCCGAAGCTGCCGTCGAGGAGAGCAGAAAAAAACACAACGCCCATTTGAGTTTTTGAGCGGCTTTGATATGGGTGCGGTGTGATTGCATTTCTTGAAGGAACCCTGGCCGAGGCTCTACCGACCCAGATTGTCGTGAATGTCCAAGGAGTCGGGTATCAGGTTATGATCCCGGTTTCAAGCTATGAGAGGCTTCCCCAGCCGGGTTCGCCCGTAAAAATCCTGACGCACCTTGCCGTGCGCGAGGATGCGCACATCCTCTACGGATTCTTCTCCTCCAGTGAGCGCGACCTCTTCCGTCTTCTGCTGCACCATGTCACCGGGGTGGGGCCGAAGATCGCGCTTGCCGTGCTGAGCGGCCTGCCGGTCGAGATGTTCAAGGCCGCGGTCGTCGCGGGCGATATCGCGGCGATTTCGAAAATCAGCGGCGTCGGGAAAAAAACCGCCGAGCGGATCGTTCTCGAACTCAAGGACAAGGTCGGCGTCGCCGCCGAATGGGAGGCCTCCAGCGCGAAGAACGCCCCGAGCGGGGCGGATGCCCGCCTGCACGACGCCACGCTTGCTCTCATCTCCCTCGGCTACAAGCAGGTCGAGGCGCACAAGGCGATCCGCAGGGTCCAGGAGATCTCGGAGACCCAGCTCACCGCCGAGGAATTGATCCGACAGGCCCTCAAAATCCTCTCATGAGTTCCTTGGACACGGTTCGCGCGGTTCACGCCGCGCTTCCGGACGGCGGGCTTTTTCATGAGAAGGACTGGAGGATCAGCCCGCGTCCGTTCGGGATTTCTTCGGCGCTTCACGAGGAACTCGACAAGCTGGGATACCGGCTTTTGCTCTTTCTGCGTGCCTGCGACCAGCTTTACCGTCTCAGCGTGAAAGGCCGCCAGCCCGGCTGGGTGGCGGAGATCCTTGACCGGGGCAAACCGGCTGAACTCGTCGCATGGCAGCGCGCGCACGGCGTTGCCGGCGACATCCCGAAGGTCATCCGGCCGGACCTCATCCTGACCGATGAGGGATTCGCCATTGCGGAGGTGGACAGCGTGCCGGGTGGCATTGGACTCACCGCGTGGCTGAACAAGACCTATGCGAGCCTCGGCCATAAGGTGCTCGGAGGGGCCGATGGAATGCTTCAGGGGTTTCGTCAAATTCTTCCCGGCGGGGACATCATCATTTCCGAGGAGGCTTCCACCTACCGTCCGGAAATGGAATGGCTTGCCAAGGAATTGAATTCTTCCAGCGCCGGGCCGGCCTGGCGGGTTCTCGGTGACGAGTCGTGCGACGACTGGCAGCCGCGGATCTACCGGTTTTTCGAACTTTTCGATCTGCCGAACGTTCCTGCAGCCGGCCCTCTCATGGAGTCCGCAGTCGCGGGAAAGGTCTCCATCACTCCGCCGGTCAAACCCGCCTTGGAGGAGAAACTCTGGTTCGCTCTCTTCTGGCTCAAACCGCTTCAGGAATTCTGGCGTAGGGAACTCGGCGAGCGCGCGCATCTCGCGCTGCAGCGGGTCATCCCCTACACATGGCTTCTGGATCCGGAACCTCTCCCGCGTCATGCCGTGCTTCCCCGTCTTGATGCCCAATCCTGGGCGGAGGTTGCAGGGTTCAGCCAGAAAAAGCGAAAATTCATTATGAAGATCAGCGGGTTTTCGGAGCATGCCTGGGGATCCCGCGGAGTGGTCGTGGCCTCCGATCTTCCGCAGGCCGAATGGCAGTCCGAACTTGAGAGCGCTCTCAAGGACTTCTCCCACCGGCCGCATATTCTACAGGAATTTCACCCCGGACGGCTCGTGGAGGAAATGTTCTGGCTGCCCGGAATGGACGGTTTGCGCCCGATGCGCGGGAGGGTCCGGCTCTGTCCCTACTATTTTGTCGGGGAAAAATCCGTCACCTGTGGCGGCGCGCTCGCGACAATCTGCCCCGATGACAAAAAGCTGCTTCACGGCATGCGCGATGCCATCCTCGCCCCGGCGGGAGTCGCCGGCGTTGCTCAGGCACTGCCAACGCTTGCCGCGGGCGGTTGAGTGCACTATCGTCGCCGGATGCGAAACCGGGCATTGGCTGAGGCGAGATGGATCCTTGCGATCCTTGGCGTCGCGTGGCTTTTTGCGTTGCTCCTGCTTCCGGCGGTTTCCGTGCTTCTAGCCATTGCTATCCTGTTCACCTTTTACTTTTTCCGCGATCCGGAGCGAGTCCCTCCGCCGGGTGAAACCATCGCAGTCGCTCCCGCCGACGGGCTTGTCACGACGGTGGACGAAGTCGAGGAGGCTGAATTCCTGAACGCAAAGGTTCGGAGGGTCGGGATTTTTTTGTCCGTCCTCGACGTCCATGTGAACCGCGCGCCGATTGCCGGAGAGGTGACGCATTCGGAGCCGAAGTCCGGGATATTTCTGGATGCCCGCGACCTGAGGTCGTCGTCGCTGAACGTGAGCCGGACGTGGGTGTTTTCGGGTGTCGCCGGAACCGTTCTGGTGCGGCAGATCACCGGGGCGATAGCCCGCCGCATCTGTCCCTGGGCTGTCGTGGGAGACGTGCTGGTCCGCGGGGAGCGGTTCGGGATGATCCGGTTCGGATCGCGCACCGAGCTTTTTGTTCCCATGGATGCGGAGATCCTCGTCAAGCTTGGTGACCGCGTGAGGGGCGGGGAGACTCCCGTCGCACGCCTTGCATCCTCCACCGGCATTCCCTCATGAGCGAATCGAACGAGCCGAAAATCTACCTGCTGCCGAATTTGATGACGGCTGGCAACCTGTTCTGCGGGTTCGCGGCCGTGCTCCGGATCATCGAAGCTTCGTTGCTCGTGGCGGTCGGCCAGTCTGCGGGAACTCTCTATCACGAGGCGATCGCCTTCATTCTGGGAGCGTGTGTGTTCGATCTTCTCGACGGACGGCTCGCCCGGCTCGGCGGGCATGAGAGCATCTTCGGGAGGGAGTTTGATTCGCTGGCCGACATTGTCTCGTTCGGCGTGGCTCCGGCTCTGCTGGTCTACCAGATCGTTCTCCGGGATTTCCAGAAGACCGGCTGGATCATTGCCTTCTTTTTTCTGCTGTGCGGAGCGCTTCGGCTGGCCAGATTCAACTGCATGACCGCAGCCCCCGGGGAAAAACCGGACCGGGATTTCCAAGGTTTTCCGATCCCTGCTGCGGCCGGACTCATCGCCTCGCTCACTCTTCTCATGCGCTGGCTTCAGGCCGATGACCGCGAGATCGGTCCCTGGAAATTTGTCCTGCCTTTCCTGCTCCTTTTCCTCTCGTTCATGATGTTCAGTCGCGTCCGCTATCCCAGTTTCAAGGGGCTCAACTGGAGGACGCAGCGGTCAATCCCGGCTTTCCTCTTCCTCATTTTGCTGCTGGCGATCACCGCGATGAACTACCACTGGATGCCGGCAGTTCTTTTTGTCTCCTTCCTGCTCTACGGATTTGTCCGGCCGTTCATTTCGAAGGCGATCCGCCGCGAAATCGAAGAGGAGGACCCGGACCCGCAGGAGCCATCGGGACCGGCCTGAAGTCGCTCGGTTTTCCAAATGGGGGGAGTTTCAGCTTTTAACCTGAAAACGGTTTTTGGACAGGATTAACAAGATGCACAAGATACTGGGAAAGGCAGTTGCAGAAATGGCTTGGAAATATTTTTGTCCGCCGCGCATCCGCAGTAAATCAATCCAGTAAATCTTGTTAATCCTGTCAAAATTCTTCAATCGCTGGATTCAGGTTTAATGCGGATTGGGACGGTTTCGACAGCCACATCCGTTAGTCCCAGGAGGATGGCGGCCGCTTCGCGGTAGGCGGCCATCTGAGGTGCGTAACGGGATTGGATTTCCTCGGGTCCGGCTTTGTCTGTTTTGAAATCGTAGATGGTGGCGGATGCGGGTTGACCGTCGGGATGTAGGCGAATGTGGACGCGGTCGAAGACCCCGCTCACCCATTGCCCTCCGACGAGAACATCGAAGGACTTCTCGCGCCAAAGCTCGCATTGTTCGTCAGGGCGGCGGAAGAGCTTTTGAGCCATTGTCGTGGTCAAAAAGGCCTCCAGCAGTTGCCTTGCCTGTCCCGAGCACTCCTGGAACGACGGAGGGGTTGCATCCAGCCAGGAGATTGCGGCCAAGGCCGCATGGATTTCAGAGCCAAGATCGGAGGCATCCCGCGAATGGGCGGGAGTTTTATGCTCCGTGGTTTCTGGCTGGAGTGATAGGGAGGCTGACGGGGAAACCGGCTTCGGGGTGCAGGAGATCGGAGAGGGGAGCGACGGGGAGACCGTGCCGGGAGGATTTTCGGAGATTCCGACGAAGGCGTTTTTTTCGAACCAATTCGGGTTTCCGAACTCGAAAGATTCTCCGAGAGTCAGGGCGAGGAGGCGCGCGAAATTCTTGGCACTGCTCGTTTTTGCAAGTCGTTTTGTGATCAGGTAGAGCCCGAAGCGAGGGCGTGTCATCGCGACATAGGCGGTGCAGAGGTCGCCGTATTCCTTGTCCGCCCGTAGGGATTCTCCGGCAGCAGCCAGCGTGGGGTCCTGATCTGCAAAATCCTTCTTCGGAAGCAACATCCCCCAGGTTGGCGGGCGCCCGAGCACGAGATCGTTGCTTGTCTGAACCGTCCGGTCATCAAGGCCGGATACAACCGCCATATCGAAGGTCAGTCCCTTTGCCTGGTGGACGGTCATCACGCGGACGACACCCGCGCTCTCGGGTTCCTGGACCTGGTAGCTCTCGACAAATGACAGAAAGTCGAGAATTCCCCCGGATCCCGCCGAATCGAACTCGTCCGCAGCGGTGAGAAAATCCGCCGCGCAGGATGCCAGAAACGGCTCGTGGGTGAGATCGCAGGAGGCGACCCATTGGCGGACGGTTTCCTCAAAGCCGTGGCTTGCGATTATCTCCAGCGCGTTTTCCCGGAATGCGAATTCCCCGTCCTGCAAGATGCGAAGAGGGGATCCGGCGAGAAGGCATCCGGACAGAGTGTCGTCGGGAGATGCTGCGAAACGGAACGCTGCGAGTAAGGCAGCGCCGAGCGGGTTGTTCGTGCAGGGGTTTGTATTGCCTTCGAGCGCGACCGGAATCCCATGGGATCGCAACAGCGTGGCAAGGGCGGCGGCTTTCTCGTTCTTTCGAAAGAGAACCGCGCAACTCAATCCACGAAGCCACGGTTCGGTTTCCTTCAGGATATTCAGAATTTCAAAATCCCGCGGATCATCCTCGTCACCCTCGTCGCTCTTCCCGGCATCCACCGGCACCCAGCGAACGAAACCGGCTTCCCCTACCATCTCCGGCGCGACTACGTGGGGCTGCCAGGCTTGAGTCCAATCAGCAACCGTCCTGTCGGGGAGCTTGAGATCCTCCTGAACCGCCGGGATATTGCCGAAGACGGTGTTGACGGCATCCATGATTTCCTGCCTCGAACGGCGGGATTCGCTGAGAGTGGCCGTCGTGATCCGATCTTCGGCTGCGGAATTGTAGAGGCCACGGATTTCAAAAAACAGTTTCGGGTCGCCGCCGCGCCACGAGTAGATCGCCTGCTTGGTATCCCCGACATAGAAAAACGAGCGGGTGCCTCCGGAATCCTGGACGACCTCATCAATAAACGCAGAGAGCACTTTCCATTGCGGGCGGCTGGTATCCTGAAATTCGTCGAGCATCCAATGGTCGTATCGGGCGTCGAGCCGGTATCCGACGGCTGAGCTCCAGGCCGGGTCATTCACACGGGCGGCGAGAAGATCGGTGATATCGGAGAATGTCAGGCGGCCATGGCTGCGGGTGAGCGCGTCGTAGGCGGACTCAAACCGGCGCATCATGGCATGAAGAGCCGCGCTCCGCCGCAGGAGTTTTTCGTATTCCGGCTTGATCAGCGAACGCAGGAGAGCGGTTCTGGCTGCGGCGACCTCCGGATTCAGGTAAACCCGCGCAGCGGTGGTCCTGCCAGTCGGGATGTATTCATCGCCGGTCTTGTTGTCTATTGAGCATTTGCAAAGCCTGCCTTTGACAAACTCCTCCAACTCCTTTGGCCATGCCTTATCCGGGCAGGCATGTGCAGCGAGATCCAGGTTGTCCCGCCAGGCTTCGACCGCCGCCGCATCGAGTTGGGGGTGGGTGTCCTCGATTGCTTTCCAAAGCGTGGCGGCGGACGTGGCGCAATCGCCAGCGGCAAGGATCGGCGACCCCGAAGGCCAGATCGCCTTCCGGTCGCCCCACACGACATCCGCCGGGGTCTCCATAAACTTGCCGTGAAGACTTTCCACCGACTTGAGGAGTGCGGAAAAAATGCCGCGTTCGCTTTGGTTGCGGCTTTGCTGGCGAACGAGGTCAAGGAACTCGTCGAAGATCCCGGGGTTGGATGAACAATCCCGGAAGAGTGCCGCCAGGGCATCGTCGCGGGCGGACTGAAGATCGGCGGTGCCGAGCATGGCGAAGTCGCCCGTGAGGCCGGATTCCAGAGGGAAAGCGCGGGCGATGCGGGCGAAGAGACCGTCAATCGTTCCCATGCAGAGGACGCCCATCTGGGCAACAAGCCGCTGCAGAACGTCGCGACACTTTCCGGCAGTGATGTCCGCAATCCCGGTATCTTCTCGAAGCTTTTGCAGCTTTTTGTCGTCCATCGCAGCGGCTGAGAGCCTTTGGAAGACCGCATCTAGAAATTCCCCCGCTGCCTTCTTTGTGAACGTGAGCGCGACGATCTTTCGCGGTTCGACGTCCTTCATGAGAAGCGTAACCATGCGGGTCGTGAGCTTGTAGGTTTTTCCGCTGCCCGCATTGGCAATCACCATCTGATGTGGAATCTGCATGGTCATGCCCGTCCTTTCAGGAACGCGATCGTCTCCGGATCGAAGCATTTTTCTGGAGCCCCATTGAGGAACAGGCTTTCAAAAGGATCCTCCCAACTGACTTTGTGGGGTTGTGGTGGCCAGAATTCCCCGCAGGCCACCCGCGCCGCCACAGCTTCCGCGCACCGGACTGCGGAATTCTGAAGTTCGTCGCTGAGATCGAACTCCTGGATCGAGGTTTCGGAGGGATTCGCGCCGAGGATGAAATACGCGACATGGATCGGACGGCCGGGATAACGGCGTTCTGCGATGAATCGGTAGAGCGGGAGTTGGAGATCCACCCAGCATTTTTGTTTTCCGTCCACCAAGACTTTTGCTTCTTCGAGAAATGCGTTTGCGGCGGCACTGCCGAAGTGGGTTTCTTCAGGCGATTTCAGCTTGGCATACGTCTTGTAGTCAATGACCCGAATCGTGCCATCCGGGTGCTCCTCGATCCGGTCAATCTGGGCGGAGAACTTGAGCGGGCCGATCTTCATGGGATCCGCCCGGTTGGCGTCGAGCTTCCATTCGGCCTCGAGGATTTTCCATCCCCCGGCAACCACGCCGGCCTGAACCCCGGCAAACGCGCGGAGGCGAACCTTGGCCGCTTCAAGCTGCACGCGCACGGCCGGCGAGGGGGTTGGCCCGAACAACATTCCGGCCTCCGACTCAAGGTGGGCGATGACGAGGGATTCGATCTTTTTCCGGTCGCCTTCGTCCGGCGTGCTTTTGGAGAACAACTCGATCGCCTTATGAACGAGAGAGCCGAAGCGCAGGGCGTCCATCTCTCTCGCCTGCGGCTCAAATTCCTCCAGATAGAGGACGCGCTTGAAATAATACCTGAACGGACAGGAGAGGTATTCCTTGAACCCGGTGGGGCTGATTTTTTCCACGGCTTTCCGCCTGTCATCCGGGAGCCGCCAGAGCCAATGGTTTTCCCGGCGCGGGCGCACGGTGGAGGATTCGGACCCCCCGAAGGTATTCAGAATCCGGGTGGGAATCTCGGCATCCGGGCAGCGAAGCAGGAGATTCGACGGGAGGGCCGGTCCGCCATCGGCACCAAACTTGCTGAAACTGCAGCGGATGTCATCGGTCGGACGTATGCTGAGAAGACAGGTCAGCAGGTAGGAATCTCTGGCACGACGGGCTGCATTGTCGAGGATGCCGAGCGGTCCGCGCCGCGAGTCCGGCAGGAAAATGTGCCCGTTGACAGATGCCGGCAGCCGTCCCTCCACGCATCCGCAAAGCGCCAGTCGCGAGGCTTCAGCCCAGGGGGCTTCGAGCCATCCCATGAATTCCACGTCGCCGGGCTCGGAGGAGGAAAATGTCAGCGCACAATTCAGGGCGCGGGAAAATGCCAGATCCCCTCCGTCCGGCCATCGTGAAAAAACCGGGGACTCCCGGATCTGCTCGAACAGGTCGAGAACCTGATCGGACGCTGCGTCTGACCTGCCTTTCCATGCCTGGCGGAGCACCTCGTCCGGAAACATCCCGTGAAAATGTTGGAGCGCCTCCACCAGAGCCTTTGTGTCGGACAGAAGTTTCGCCTCCTTTTCCTTCCGTTCGGCATCGTCTCCAGCATAGGCAGCTAAGAACGATGACGCTTGGTCGAAGGACTCCAGCAGGGCCTGCGAGATCAGAAAGTTGCAGGTCGAGAGAAGGCGGGAGATCGGCAGTTTCGCTTTGGCTCCGACCCATCGGGCAAATTGTGGACATTCCAGCAACCTGCGCAGGGTTCGCAGGCGACCCGACGAACGCCACTCGATCCATCCCAGTGCCACGATGGCCGGTTCGGTCGCGGAGAGATCATCCCCGCCGGGCAAAAAGGGCCTACCTCCGCAGCGAAGAACCTCCGAACGGAATGCGGGTGCCAGTTCGGGATCGGCTAGAACAAGCGCGTAGTCGCCGGGAGGGGTTGCGGCCGACAAATACCTCACGGCTTGAGCGGCTTCGTTTTTCGGATCTTTGGCCTTGATGATGTGTTCGCTTGTGACCGGAATTTCGCACGCAGCCCAGTCCGCAGGCACCGGTCTCCCCCACTTGTCGAACCCACCGGTGATTGGCCCCGGCTTCCAAACCAAAACCTCCACAGCGATCCCCCTGGCCATCAGGGCCTCCGCATAAAGGGCCGCTGCCGTTGTCAAATCCGGGATGCAGGCGATCACAACAGCCCGCAAATCCGGCGGCGGAACCGGCTGTCGAATTTGAGCCGCACGGGCTTCGTTCGGATCGACCAGCCCGAATCCACGAAGGGCGTTCAGGTAGTCCCGGTAAAGTGATCCGATTTGCTCCCATCGCGATTCGTCCTCACCGCAGATTCTAGGCAAATCCGGATGCAGCGGGGAAATCGCGGCCTCACCGAGCATGTCGCACAGCTCGCACATCAACCCGCCTGCTTCCATCAACCGGGAATCGGTCCCAAGCGGCACGGGAAACAACGCATCAACATTCTGAAGAGGCGCCTCCCTCAACACGCCTGCCCAAGCTCCCTCTCGCTCAGCCCGTGTCGCCAAAACCGCTTGATCTGGCAAAATCGCCGCCATCGGCTGGAGAAACCGGGGGGCTAACACGCCCGTGCCAGCCCCGGATGCCAGTCCCGCCAATGCAAAGCGGATCCTGCTCGCGGCTCCGGCTGTCGGAATCCAAACTTGCGTGCCGGATAAATCCCACGGTCTCCCGGACATTTCACGCAGAAGAAACCCCGCGACCTGATGAGCAAGAGAATTGTCCTGATCAAGAAATGTTAGGGACGGAGCCGACATTGGGGAGAATGATGATTAAACTGGCGGAGGTTCCATCCCGTAGGGAAAAACGACCATCCCGACAAGAACGGATCAAACGTAAACATCAACGAAATCGGATGCCCGATGATTTTGAGCAGGGACTGTGACTGACCCTCCGGGCAGAAACAGTGTCGAGAAGGATAGAATGTATTTGAACCGCCAAAACGAACCGGTGATTGTAGCCGCAACAACCCGGCGATCCGGATGATGTGAAGTCGGCCGTGCAAACTCCCTCCAGAAGAATCTCGCTCCTCCGGCTGCAATTTCATTGACTCCGGTTGCTGGAAAATGGACGCAGAATCATGGGAGTGTCGTTGTTAAGAAGACTGGGGTCGCTTGCCGCCGTGCTGTTCTGCGTGGTGTCGATCACCTTTCTATTGATCCGGCTTTCCCCAGGCGGGCCGTTTGACGGGGAAAGAAAAATCCCCGAGGCGATCGAAAAGCAGCTTCTTGCGAAATACAAACTCGATGGGAGCCTGTGGACGCAATACTCGGGATACATGGCGGACCTGCTCTGCGGGGATCTTCGGCTCTCGACAAAATACCGCAACCGCTCGGTGAACGAGATCCTCGCGCAGACGCTTCCGGTGACATTGTGCCTCGGGGGGATCGCATTTGTCCTGGCGACGGTCGGCGGGATCTGGCTCGGGACGCTGGCGGCCATGCACCAGCACACCTGGCGTGATGTGGGCGCGATGTTCATTGCACTTGCGGCCATCTCGCTGCCTTCCTACATCATCGGGCCGGTCCTGATCCTCGTTTTCGGGCTCGAACTCCACTGGCTGCCGGTGGGAGGCTGGGGAAACTGGGAACACATCATCCTCCCGGCGATCACCCTGGCCGCACCGGCCATGGCGGCGATCGCCCGCCTGATGCGCGGCAGCATGGTGGAGACCCTTCAGCAGGATTTTGTCCGCACCGCGCGAGCCAAGGGGCTGCGGGAATCGGTGGTCGTTTACCGCCACGCCCTGCGGATCGCCGTCCTGCCGGTCGTCTCCTACCTCGGGCCCCTGGCGGCCCATCTGCTTACCGGTTCGATCATCGTCGAAACGATTTTCCACATTCCCGGAGCCGGAGGGTTTTTCGTGAACTCGATCCTCAACCGCGACGGGTTCCTCCTCGGCGGGATGGTCATCGTGTATTGCGTCATGCTCGTTCTGTTCAATTTGATCGTTGATCTTGCCTACGGGCTTTTGGACCGGAGGATCCGTGGCTGATCCGAGGGCCATCAGGCGGGTGCTTCGCAATCCGGCGGCATGGGCTTCCGCGCTCATCCTGGGTTTCGTTGTCGTGGCCTGTGTCGCGGGGCCGTTTTTCCTCCCGTCATCTCTCGGCGAGCCCGGTCAGAGCCAATACGCGCCGCCCTCCTGGGAGCATCCGTTCGGCACCGATCTCAACGGCCGGGACCAACTCTACCGGGTGCTGACCGGCGGGCGCATTTCTCTTCTGGTCGGCCTCTGCGGTGCCGCGGTGAGCCTCGTGATCGGGACGACGTGGGGGCTTGTTGCCGGTTACGCCGGCGGGAAAACGGACGCCTGGATGATGCGCATCGTCGATGTGCTTTACTCTGTGCCGCGGCTCATCTTCATTCTCATCGCGATCAACGCCTTCAATGCGCAGCTCCAGAAATTCGCTTCCGGGCTGGGATGGGAATGGCTCGTCCAGTCGTCGCGGATCGCCATCCTCATCGTCACGCTGGGAGTGATCGAATGGCTCACGATGGCCCGCATCGTCCGCGGCCAGGTGCTCTCGTTGAAATCCCGGCAGTTCATCGCCGCAGCGAAGGTCCTCGGCCAGTCGCATGCCGGCATTCTCTTCCGGCACCTTCTCCCGAACCTGGTCGGTGTCATTCTGATTTACCTGACGCTCACGATTCCTGCCGTGATCATCGACGAGTCATTTCTCAGCTTTCTGGGCCTCGGCATCCAGGCTCCGCAAGCAAGCTGGGGTTCTCTGCTCGCCGACGGTGCCGGCGCGATCAACCCTCTGAAAAGCTTCTGGTGGCTTCTCGTCTTCCCCGCCGCCTGCATGTCGGTTTCCCTCCTTGCCCTCAACTTTCTTGGCGACGCCCTCCGCGACGCCTTCGATCCGCACGGGTGAGGGGCAGGATTTTGTATTTCCAGAGGAGTTTACGCTAAATAACGATAAAACTATCTTTTTTTATTGTAATGCCATTGGGGGACCGGTAGGAATGGCCTTTCTTCGATTCCAACCAACAACCCCAATCCATCATCCATGAGTTCCATGTTTTGTTATCAATGCGAGCAATCGTCCCAGCGCACCGGCTGCACGGCCGTCGGCGTTTGCGGAAAAAACCCCGAGACGGCGGCGCTGCAGGATCTGCTGCTTCACGCGCTGAAGGGAGTGAGCGTATTTGCTCACCGTGCGGCCAAGGCGGGAGTCCGTTCGGAGGCGTTGGAGCGGTTTGCGCTCGACGCGCTGTTCACGACGGTAACGAACGTGAATTTCGATCCGGTCCGGCTGCAGGGAATGCTGGCGGAGGCGGGGCGGCATCTTGAGGAGGCGAGGCGGCTTTACGCAGGGGTGCGGACCGCCGCCGATCCGGCCTCGTTCAATGGCGCGACGTGCTTTATCCCGGCGGCAACGCTTGACGACCTCATCCGGCAGGGGGAGGAAACCGGGCTTGAGGGGCGCCAGGAGGCGATCGGGGCGGATCTGCTCGGCTTGCAGGAACTGCTCACCTATGGATTGAAAGGCATGGCCGCCTACGCCTGGCATGTGCGGGATGCTGGCGGAGACACGGGGGAGACATCGCTGTTTATCTTTGAGGCGCTTGCGGCCATCGCGCCGGGCGAAACAACGACCGTTGATCAGTTGCTCGGACTCTGCATGCGATGCGGCGAGGCCAACTTCCGGGTTTTGGAATCCCTCGACGGCGTGCATACAAAACGCTTCGGACATCCGGTGCCCACACAGGTCCGCCTCGACCCGGTTGCCGGGCCATGCATCCTGGTCTCCGGCCACAACCTGGAAGACCTGATGGCTCTCCTCGAGCAAACGAAGGGGACCGGGATCAATGTTTATACCCATGGGGAGATGCTCCCCGCGCACGGGTATCCGGAACTCCACAAACATCCGCACTTGGTCGGCCACTATGGCGGAGCCTGGCAAGACCAGGCGCGGGATTTTGACCGCTTTCCCGGCGCGATCCTCATGACGACGAACTGCATCCAGCTTCCGAAGCAGAGCTATTTCCAGCGCCTCTTCACCTGCGGGCTCGTCGCATGGCCGGGGGTCCGGCATATTGATGGCCGCGATTTCTCGGCTGTCATCAAAACCGCCCAGCGCGCCCCCGGGTTCCCGTCCGACGTCGAAGGGAAAACCCTTACGCTCGGGTTCGGGCACAACGCCGTCCTCGGCGTCGCTGGTCAGATTGTCGATGCGGTGAAGTCGGGTGCCATCCGGCATTTCTTCCTTGTCGGCGGGTGCGACGGAGCAAAAACCGGCCGCAACTACTACACCGAGTTCACCGAGCAAATCCCGTCCGATTGCGTGATCCTCACGCTCGGATGCGGGAAGTTCCGGTTCAACCGCAATGATTTCGGCACGATCGGCGGCATTCCGCGGTTGCTCGATTGCGGGCAGTGCAACGACGCGTATTCAGCCATCAAGATCGCCGCCGCGCTCGCCGAGGCCTTTGGTTGCGGCATCAACGAGCTTCCTCTCTCGCTCAATATTTCATGGTATGAGCAAAAGGCCGTGGCTGTCCTGCTCACCCTGCTCCACCTTGGTGTTCGGAACATCCGTCTCGGACCGACATTGCCGGCATTTGCAACACCCGCGATCGTGGCGGCCCTGCAGGAAAAATTCAACCTCCTGCCGATCACGACAGCCGAGGCTGATCTGATTGACTGTCTCAAAGCATAAGGTGCAGAGTGGGCGCCGATGTTTATCTACGGAAAAACCTCGGCGAATGCGATTGCGGTGATGAGTTACCTTGCGGCTGATCCCGAGAGTAGATCGGGATCCGGCGAGATTGCCAAATCGCGCGGGATCTCGCGGGCGTTGACGGCCAAGCTCCTGACCCAACTGGCTGCGGCAGGTCTCGTCAGCGGGCAGCCGGGGCCGGGAGGTGGCTACACCCTTGCCAAGCCCGCCCGGGAAATCTGCCTGTTCGATATCGTCTCGCTTTTCGAGCAAACTGCAACGGCCTCGGTCTGTCCGTTCGGACAAAACTGGTGCGGCAATGGGGACCCCTGCCCGCTCCACGAGACCATTACCGGGATGATAGCTGGCAACCTGGTTTTTATGGAAAAGACGAGTCTTGCCGTCTTCGAAGAGCGGGCGTCCGGAAAACCGGCACCCCGGGTCAAGTCTCGGTCTCTCCCGTCTGTCCGCACAGGCCGGAGAAAGGGGAGTTCGACAGGTTGATCAGATTTGCCGGGGCGAAGCGGAAGTGATCAGAAGAGCTCCTGTTGGCCCATGGTTTGGTATTTTCCGGCTTCGGCTTCCACTTCCTGAAGCAGGCCCTTGAATTCACACTCGTGAAGGGCCTGGATCAATTCCGGGTAGCGGGGGAGGATTTGAAAAGACGACCAGTCGGCGGGCAGGGGGAGATCCTCATCCAGGCGGACCATCTCCCGGTTCGCTGTGATCAACCCGCGCGAGGCGGCAATTTTGTCACGCAGCTTGGGATTGGAAATCGCAGCGGTGTTGACCAGGAGGTTTTCAATCGAGCCATGTTCGGCGATCAATGACACTGCGGTTTTTTCACCGATTCCCGGAACGCCGGGAATGTTGTCCGAGGCATCGCCCGTGAGCGCGAGAACGTCGGCAATCTGCGTCGGGTTGACGCCCCATTTCGCACGCACTTCCGACTCTCCGAGGAGGGCAAACCCTCCCGGAGGCGCATCGGTCTTTGCCGTGGAGTAAATCCGGATGTTTGAAGAAACGAGTTGGAGGATGTCTTTGTCGTTCGTGGCGATGACGACCTCGGCGCCGTCCCGCGCTGCGGCGAGGGCATACGATGCAATGAGATCGTCAGCCTCGGTATCCTGGAGGCTGAGGCTCGCCGGGCCGAAAAGGGGGATGTTTGCCTGCAGCCAATCCTCCTGCGGCCGCAGGTCGTCCGGCATCGCGGTCCTGTTCTGCTTGTATTCCGGCTGGAGCGTTGTCCGTCTTTCGGGCAACCCGCAATCCCAGATGACCGCCGCGCGGTCCGGGCGGAGGTCGGCCAGCATTTTCCGGATGGCCTTGGCGTATCCGTAGATTGCGTTGGTGGGTTCTCCCCTGGAGTTTCGAAGCCCCCTGATGGCATAAAACGACCGGTAGAGGTAGTAGTGGCCGTCAACGAGAAGCAGTCGCATGATGGTTTTCAGAGTGTGCGGAGGGCCTTGGGAATCCAAGCGGAATCGTTCCGTGGAACTTGACGCAGGGCGCGGAGTCCCTTAAAGACTACCCCTCTTGATGTCACTCCGAGTTACCACGTTCTGTGCTGCCGCGATTTTTGCGGCCATGTTTCCGCTTTCGGCCCAAAACCCGGACCCGCAAAGCAAGCCCGCTTCCGGAAACGCGGTTTCCGCAGAGGAACAGGCGGAGTTCGACGCCGCAAAAAACCTCGATGAATCCGGGGCCACGCAGCCGGCGATTGCGGCCTACCGCGAGTTCCTCAAGGATTCCCCCGCTTCTCCCCTGGCATCCAAGGCCCAGTATCGTGTGGCTGAGCTGCTGGAATCAACCGGCGATCTCAGCAAGGCTTTCGATGCCTACCAGACGCTTATTTCCAGGTATCCGGACGCTCCGGAATTCGAGAAGTCGGTTTCCAAGCAGGTTCTGATTGCGAACGAGTATCTTGGGGGCAGGAAGTTGAAATTCCTGGGAATGGAACTTGTGCCGGCAACCGACCGTGCCGAGCAGATGTATAGCTCGATTCTCAAAAACGCGCCGTTCAGCAAAAATGCCCCGGTCGCGCAATTCAACCTTGGTCTGACGTATGAGAAGCAGGGCAAGGCCCGGGAGGCCGCCGCCGCTTATCAAGGGGTCCTCGACAAGTATCCGCACAACTCGATCGCTGACGATGCCCTCTATCAGATCGGATATGTCTACATGCAGATCGGCGCGACCGGTCGCTCGCAGGATCTGTCTGCGCTCGTCCAGGCGAAGAACACGTTTGAAGATTTTCTTATTCAGTATCCGAACAGCGAGAAGGCGGCCCAGGCGCGTGACAACCTGGCATCCATTGGCGGACGGGAATCCGGCGACCTTCTTGCGGTCGCGATGTTTTATGACCGTTACAAAAATTACCGTGCGGCCGCGATCTACTACAACGACGTCATCCGCCGCCAGCCGGGAACGAAAAACGCGAAATTTGCGGGCGAGCGCATCCAGGTCCTCCGCAGCGACATCGGTGACGACGCGCTGAGAACCGGTCCCGAGCGGGCGGAGACCGGAGAGAAAGTCGCCCTTCGCCGTCGCCTGCAGGCCCAGATCGAAACATCCACGCTTGCCGACTTCAATGGTCCGCCGCGCAAGGACATCGTTCCGGATGAACTTCCGATGGTGAGCAAACCGAAGCTGCGCACCGATGTGCGCGATGTGCGCCCGTTGCCCTCCGTCGAGCCAGCCCTGCCCACCCAATGAAATTTTCCCTCCCTCTCGCACTTGCAGCAGCTTTTGCCTTGACCGGTTGCGGGTATCACGCTGGCGAAATCCGCCCGACTCCGATGCGATCGGTGCGCACGCTTGCCGTCCCGACATTCAAAAACCGGACCTACGAGCCCCGGATCGAAGTCCTTTTTGCCGATACGCTCGTGAAGCGTCTGCAGCAGGATGGAACCTACGAGATCGTGGGCGATGAGAAGGCGGATGCGATTCTTCACTGCACGATCACGCAGGTGGAACAGCGTGCGCTGCGCTCGGTGATCAACAATGTTCTTGCGACCAGTGAATTCAGTTTGAAGGTGAAGGTGGAGTATGAGGTGCAGGATCGTGTGACGGGAGCAATACTCATGGTGGGCGGCGCGAGTGGAGACTCCACGTTCTTTAGCGGCAACGACCTTCAGACGATCCAGCGCCAGGCGTTGTCGAACGCGGCGGCCGATCTGGCCAAAGACATCGCTGTCGAGATCAGTGAGGGCTGGTGATCTGCGGGAGGTTTTCCCGTGCTGAGCGTTGTTCCCACTCCCATCGGCAACCGCCAGGACATCACCCTGCGTGCGGTGGAGGTCCTGCGCTCGGTTGATTTGATCGCCGCAGAGGATACCCGTCACAGCGGGATGCTCCTCCACCATCTCGGGATCAAAAAGCCGTTTGTCAGCCTCCACGAGCACAACGAGACCGCCCGCACGGAGGAACTCATCGGGAGGATGGCAGGCGGGATGCATCTCGCGCTGGTGACCGATGCCGGGATGCCGGGCATCTCTGATCCCGGGCATCGTCTGATCCGGGCCTGCATCGCCCATGGAATTCCCGTCACCGTTCTTCCCGGACCTTCTGCCGTCCTGACCGCGCTTGTGGGATCGGGGTTTCCATCCGACCGGTTTTTCTTCGGCGGGTTTCTTCCTGTCAAGAGCGGGCGTCGCGCGGCTGAGATCGGGCGGGCGGCGGAGAGGCCGGAGACCAGTATTTATTTTGAGTCACCCCACCGGATCATCCGCACTCTCGAGGCATTGAAAGAATGCTGTCCCCTGCGGCTGGTCTGCGTGGCAAGGGAACTGTCAAAGGCATTTGAAGATTACCAGCGCGGCACGCCGGAGGAACTTCTCGCACATTTTGGAGTCCATCCACCGAAGGGCGAAATCACCCTTCTTGTTTCGGCTGCGGACCGGCATGCGCCCGGGAGCGATGACTAGGCTCCCCCTGGGCGCGAGATGGCTTCGCGCCGGTCTTTTCGCGGGGTTGCTTTTGCTGCTGGTCGTCGTGGCGCTTTCCGCCCGGATTCCACGCCCGCCTTCATTCACGATGCCGTGCGGGTTTCATGCCCTCACCGGTCTCCCCTGCCTGTTTTGCGGGGGAACCCGTGCGATCCGGGCCGTGTTGAACGGTCAGTGGGAACTGGCGCTCTATCTGAATCCGATTGCATATCCGGCGGTCCTCGCCGCGCTGCTGCTGGCTTTGGTGCTTTTATGCGAGGCCGTTCTGGGAGTCGCGCTCTGGAATTGCGGGCCATGGGTTCAACGCCTCTGTCGGCTTGCTCCATTGCTGATCGTCGCGAGCCTCGCCTGGTGGACATGGCATGTGGTGTCCGCCTTGAAGACCCCGAAGCCGGAACTGGTGAATTTCAGAAATCCGGTGGCCGCAAGACTGGCGGAGATCCTCAAGCCGCCCGGACATTGACTGGCGTGCCGGGTCAGCGCACGCTGGAAAACCTGTCCGCCCAGGCCTGGACTTCCGGCGACATTTTCACAAGCGATGGCCATCCGCGAGTGTAGCCTTCCCCCGGGAGTTTGCGGGTGGCATCGAATCCCATATGGGAGCCGATATTGGCGATTGAGGGGGCGTGGTCGAGCGCGTCCGATGGATTTTTGACGAACGTGCTGTCGCGCTGGGGGTCTGTGTTTGCGCAGAGGCGGAAGATCACCTCGCTGGTGTTGTGGACATCGCAGTCGTCGTCCACGACGACGATGTATTTGGCGAACATCATCTGCCCCATCCCCCAGAGTCCATGCATGACCTTGTAGGCCTGAAGCGGGTATTGCTTGCGGATCGAAACGAACACGAGGTTGTGAAACACCCCTTCGGCGGGCAGGGCGATGTCCACGATTTCCGGGAAATTCATTTTGAAAACCGGCAGGAAAATCCGGACGCTGGCCTCGCCCATGTAGAAGTCCTCCATGGGAGGGATCCCGACAATGGTTGCCGGATAGACCGCGTCCCTGCGCCGCGTGATCGCCGTGAGATGAAAGACCGGGTAGTCGTCCACGTTCGTGTAGAAGCCGGTGTGGTCGCCGAACGGACCCTCCGGCCGCATTTCTCCGGGTTGCACATAGCCCTCAAGAACAAAATCCGCATTCGCCGGCACGTCGATGTCCACGGTGACGCCCTTGATGAGCTCGACGGATTTTTTTCTGGCGAATCCCGCGAAGAGGATTTCATCCAGGCCGTCCGGGAGGGGGGCTGTGGCGGCGAACGTGAGGGCGGGATCGCCTCCAAGAGCAACGGCCACCGGCATTTTTTCCCCGCGCTCGTAGTATCGTTTCCCATGCCGTGCGCCGACCTTGTGGACCTGCCAGTGCATGCCGGTGGTCCATCCGTCATAGACCTGCATCCGATACATCCCGACGTTACGATCGCCGGTGTCGGGATCTTTCGTGTAGACAGTCGGCAGCGTGATGAAGCGCCCGCCGTCGTCCGGCCAGCAGTGGAGGATCGGAAGGTCTTCGAGAGAAAAATTTCCTCCGGGCTCATGGACGACCTCCTGGCAGGGAGCCGAACGCACGTGCTTTGGCTTGGCGTGGATGACGTCGATCCCGTTGCGGAGAAGAGCGAAGGCCTCCTTCAGCGTACGCGGTGGTTTCGCCTTCATCAGGAACTGCATCTGGTCGGCGAGCTCGTCGATCCGTTCCAGCCCAAGCGCCATGGCCATGCGTTTCCGGGAGCCCATCGTGTTGATCGCCAGCGGGAAGGCAGACTCCTTTCCGTCAATTGTCGGCTTTTCAAAAAGCAGGGCGGAGCCGCCGCCAGGGAATTTCATCTCACGGTCGGCGAGTTCGGTGATCTGCAATTCGGTGGCGACAGGTCCGGAGATCCGGCGGAGTTCTCCGGAGGATTCCAATTTTTCGCAGAACGAGCGGAAAGAAGGGTAGGACATTTTGGAAGAGGTATCGTTGGGCGGATTGCCTACTGGACAGCGGCGGGGACAGGATTTTTGGTAACCTCGGGCGGAATCCTGAGGAATAGAGTTTTCCATTCCGCCCGGAGCCAGAGGAGGACGCCTTTTAAAACGGCTCGGAGCACTTTTGGCGTCGGCTCGAACCCGCTGACCATCATCCGGTGGTCAAGGTTGTTCGCCCCGTAGGTTCCACAGGCCCGGCGTTTTAGCGCAATGGATTTGAGCCGGCGGTTGGCAAACGCCATGAATTTCGCGACGGCACCATCGATCGGACCCTCAAAAGGAAAGCGCTCGAAACCGCCCTTCGGGCAGATGCAGAGTTCGCGCACGGGACCGAAATAAAACCACCCGATGTCCATGATGAATGCCGCCTGCATCAGGTCCGCATCCCCGAGGTAATGGTATTTGTCTTTGATGAGCGCATGGAACCACGCGTGATAGGAGCGCAAGAACCGGGCGTTGATATCCGGGTAGTCCGCCTTTCCTCCCGCGCGTTCCATGATGATGCGGTTGACAGCCGCCGACACGGTCCACGAGCAGAAGTCGAGTCCGGCGCTGTAGAGAGGGTCAAGAAACCCTGCGGCATCGCCGACGATCTGCCATCCTGGTCCCGCGATTTCACTGGAGAAATACGGGAGCGGGGAATACGCCTTCACGTCACCCACGACGACTTCGGCTGTCTCAAAAAGCTCGCGTCCGACCGGGTGCTTGAGCACATGGTCGCGCAGGCGTGATCCGAGGGATTCTCCCGGGGGAAGAGAGAAGAGCCGTTCATCATAGACGATGCCGACGCTTGTGTCGCCGCCTTTGAGCGGGATGATCCAGCACCACCATCCATAGCCGGTGAGATGGTTCGTTGCCGCCGTGCGGCTGGCCTGGCAGGCGCGCGCATATTCCGGATACCTGCTGCGGAGCTCGAATCCGTCGAGATCCGCAACCCCGCGGAATCTCGCCCAAACGGAGTTTGTCGGATGCTCGGGGAGGGGATTCAGAGTGGAGAACTTTCTGGCCAGAACTGCCGCGCGCCCGCTGGCGTCAACAACCCATCGTGCCCGGAGTTCGGTGGGTTTTCCTGCGGACTCCACCCTGACAACCGAAACCCCATCTTCAAAATCGACCGAGGCGACCTTTGCCGGGCGAAGGAGTTCGGCGCCCGCCGCGACCGCCAGATCGAGGATATGTTGGTCGAGAACCTGACGGTCCACCTGGAAAGACGGCATCCGGACCTGGTAGAACGCGCCGATCTCGCCGCATCGGCCGAAATCATCTGATTTGTCATTCGCAAACCAGAACCGCAATCCCTGCTTGGTGATGTGATGGTGGGTGAGGTGTCCGGTGAGTCCCAGACGCTTGGCGAGAAAGTTTCCACTGACCTCGGTGGTCGCCTCGCCGACTTTCCGGTCAAACTCCCCGGAGCGCTCGACGAGGGCGACACGCAAATCCGGAACCTCCCGCTTCAAAAGCAGCGCGGTGGAGGCTCCGGAGACGGATCCTCCGATTACTATCACATCATGCGTCACGCTCACTGGCGCGAGTTCTATCCGAATCCCCGCACCGAAGCAAACGGATCGCTGAATTATCCGCTTTTCAACTGCTGGCTTTTCGTGTAGGTCACATTCCATGAACTGGCTTCTTATTGCCGGCGGTGCTTTTCTGGGCACGCTGGCGACCCCTCAGGAAACTCCGATGATCAACCACACGCTTCGTGGAGAGTCGGTTCTTGCCAAAGAAGTCGTCTGCCGCACTCGCTGGGGCACGCCGATGATGCCGAATGGCATCGGGGGATACAGCCTGACCGCGGCTATCAATCCAGAGTTTATCGCCCGGAGCCTCATCCAGCCGCCCAAGACCGCCGGTCCGGTCTTCCGTCCAGCCACGATCACCATCGTGTCTGCGCCGGTGGTCCAATAAGGTCGTGTCCATGAGCAGCGCGGCCTACCCGCGCGGGGCATTTAACGCGCACTGGTTCAATCTGTTCAACGCGGTGTCGTTCCAGATTATTCTGGGAGCTCCGGTCATTCTCTATGCCAAGAGCATCGGGGCGACCTCCACGGTTCTCGGCATCATCGCCTCCTTCACTCCGCTGATGACGGTCTTTCAATTGCCGGCCGCCCAATTTCTCGGGCGCTATGGATACCGTCAGTTTGTCCTCATGGGCTGGAGCCTCCGGACGATTTTCATCTTCCTGGCGACCGCAGTTCCTCTTCTGGCGTTCCTCGACAATTCCTCGAAACTCGCGGTGATCCTCGCATCGCTTTTTGTTTTCAACCTCCTGCGGGGGATCTCCTCTGCGGCGTGGATGCCCTGGATCGCGGTCCTGATCCCGGAGGAAATCCGCGGAAGGTTTATTTCACTTGATCAGATCTTCATCCATATCGGCTGCCTTCTGGCCCTCGTGGCATCGGCCGTCGTGATGACCGGGCGCGTGGATTCCTGGGAATACTCCCTGGTCTTTTTGATCAGCGCCATTGGAGCCACGGTCAGCCTGTGGTTCATCAAAAAAATCCCTGAGGTCGAAGCCTCCGAAACGGTCCGGAAGTCATCCCAGCCGGTCCCGTGGAAACAGATTATCTCATACCCGCCGTTCCGGGCGCTGCTGGTTTTTAATCTGATTTTCATGGCCGTGATCGGAAGTCTTGGGGTGTTCACGGTCGAATATCTCCGCGAATTTCCCAAGTTTGATGTTTCGCTTGTGCTCTATCTCTCGGGCGTTTCATTTGTTGGAGCGCTGGTCAGTCTGCCATTTGTGGGACGTCTTGTGGACGATGCCGGCAGCAAGCCGGTGCTGACCGGTGCGCTGATTTTGTTCTGTGTTGTCATCTTCGGGTGGTTTCTCGTGGCGGCCGGTGTGCTGCCGTGCTCGATGTGGGTCATCGGCTCCCTGAATTTTTTGGCCGGGGTCGCGGGGTCGAACTTCAACCTGGCGAACGTCCGGATCATCATGGGCACGATGCCCGAGATGGGCCGCAACCACTTTTTCGCGCTGTTCACCGTCATCACCAGCCTCGGCCTTGGGGCGGCACCCGTTGTCTGGGGGATTTCCCTCGATGCGATCGGAACTTATGAGGCAGTGACCGGGGTCTTTCACTGGAGGCGTCACAGCATCTACTTCCTCATTCTATTTTTCCTCAACATCGCGGCCCTTTGCTTCATCCGGTATCTGCACGAGACGCGCGCCGGCGAAACGCCGAACTTGGTTTACGCCCGCCTGCGCCGCGCCGGAAAGCTCTGGCACCGGTAGCAGGATTTCGCCACCCTCGCCACTACGCCGTGTCGCCCGCTTGTGAACGGATCAGCAGCCGTAGCATCAGGGTTTGCGTGTTTCAAAGCGGGGATTGGCCGCGATCAAATAATACTCCCCGCGCCATACGATCGGCCAATGCTCCTGCGAGATGAAGCCGACAATCCAATCCACATTCGGCTGGGCGAGGGTCCATCTCTGGTCGATATCGCCGAGCACGAGATACCGGGCGGCGAGGAGGTCCGCCGGAAAGAGAAAACGGTCCTTTTCCGGTAATTTTTCAAAAGTGAATGTCGGGCGTCCGCTCCAAGCGGTCGCCTGCATGAGATCCGTGGTTTTCGGATGGAGGAGCCACCCGATATTCTGGTGGCAGACCACCAGATCGGAGGGGACACTGTGTTCGTTGATCCACCTGGCGGCAGCCTCCACTTCCTGCGTGCTCTGGGTAACCCAATGCTGGTTCCGGGGGACCAGCGTCCCTGAAAGCGAAGAAGGGAGGTTGAGGAGGAAGAGAAAAGCAGGCAGCATCAGAGCAAACAGGGGGACCGCCCGCGCCCGGCTGCCAACAACACCGCGGAGCCGGACTTCCAGGTGCCTGATGCCTCCAGCGTAGGCGAGTGCCAGAATGGGTAAAAACACAACAGCCTGATAATAGAAGACCGGAAGATTCTGTCGGTTTTGTAGGAGCAGTCCCGAAACGACGGCCAGAAAAACCGGAATGGCATAAAATTTTTTCCTGATGCAAAGAAGCGCACAGAAGAATGCGCCAAGGTGAAAGGCGTCCTGGGAATAAAAGTAAAAGATGTTCCGGACGGATTGGAGGCCGGTCCCATTGTCCCGGCTGAACTGGTTGTAGAAGCTTCCCAAGGCGAGAATGTCGTCCCAGAGCCAGGGTTTCGGATTCAGCCGGAGCCAGGTCCAGCCGAGCGTTGCGGTAATTGCCAGCGTGGGAATGACGGCCAGGCGGATCCATGAAACGGGCCGTTTCAACCTGCAAAGCCAGGCTGCGATGGCGCCGTGAGCGAACAGCGGATGGCTCAGGGCGGCCAGCCCCAACCCCATGCCCGCCGTAAAATCCGATTTTGGAGAGGCCTTGCGAAGGACGAAGAGCGCCGTCAGCAGGAATCCGAAAGCAACCAGATTGTGAGGGTAGATCCACCGGAAGTGGATGATGGTTTGAGAATAGGTCAGGAAGAGCAGCGCCGCGAGAAGCGAGGCCGTCCAGCCGAAGATTCGGGTGCCTCCGAAGACGAACAGGAGCGCGATCGCATAGGCCAGAACGGCATTCAGCAGGCGGGCTCCAACAATGTCACCTTGGAAAGCCATCGAAGCGGCTCCCACAAGCCACGCATATCCGGGCTGGTAGGCGTAACTGGGATGCCAGAAGGTCGCCGTCAGTGCGCGGTCCGCCCCACCGCCGGCGAACACGGATTTTCCAATCATCAACGTCAGGGTTTCATCCCCATACCAGCCGGGATTGGTTCTCAGATGAGGCAGGTAAAGAAGCGCCCAGACAAGTGTCAGGACCAATAGCGACCAGAACCGGAAGCGGGGGTGGAAGGCGATGCGGGAGATCATGGCATTTTCGTCGGAGGCTTCGGGTCGGTACACCCGCTGACAGGCTTCTACCTATCCTTCCTGCGGAATGTTGACAACCTTGGATGGAGGGGTTGTTCGTGTGTTCCCGCCGGATTTGAGGGATGGGTTGGATTCCGAGTGCTTTTTCTTTCCGTTGATGTATCCACTTCAGATTCTGTTTCTTTATGAGAACAAAAGACCATCGCCCCTTTGCGAAAAACATTGTTTCTGCGTCCCGGCGCGGCGGGGCATCGGCTGGTCTGTTGTTTTTTCTCGGTCTTTTTGCTGTGCTGACTCTCGTCGGGCTCGTCTGGATTTCGCAGCCGGTTTCGAATCAGGAGCTGCTGGCAAACTTTGCAAAAGCGCGGGATTTTCTGGTCGCGGCGCATTCGGTGGGCGGGCTTCCATGGTGGTCGCCGATGTTCATGCAGGGGACGAGCCTGGCGCCTTCCTGGTCGTTCATGGTGACGAACGTGGTGATGTGGGCGTTCAGTATTCCTTTGGGTTGGTTCATTGGTCCGAAAGTGGCGGTGCTGGCGGTGATGGCGTTCGGGGCCTGCGGGACGTTTTTGTTTGTCCGGAGGTATGCGGACGATGAGTGGGCGGGGGCGCTTGCAGGATTTCTTTTTTTGCTGTGTCCGTCACTGCTGACGCGGGCGGCTGGATACGAACATTTTGTTGTGTTGTGCTCGATGGCCCTTCTGCCATGGGCATTCCGGGCCGTTTCAGGCTTTTTCCGGAGTCCGGGCATCGGGACAGCGATTGGCGCTGCGGCGGCCTATGCGGCTGTGGTGATGGCTTACGGGAAAACCGGCCTGATGGCGCTGCCGGCAATGGGTGTTTTTGCGCTGGCCGAGTATTTCAACCAGCCGCGGGAGAGGCGTCCGGGCCTCTTACCGGTGCTGTGGGTGGCGGGCGCATTTCTGCTTCTGGCGGTGGTCCCGAATCTCCCGGCGCTCCGGGAGAGCGGATTTGTGGCGATGTTCGAGTTCGGGCCGTTCGAAGGTTGGCAGCGGGCATTTTCCACAAAGTCGGCGTTCGGCTGGGTGGATCGCGGAGGGATGCTGACCGAGGGAATCGACAGCGCCTATTCTCCGACCACGGGAAACGGCGGAACGTATCTCGGGATCGGAGTCTTCGTCATTTTTGTTACGGCGCTTTTCCGGGGCACCTTTCACGAGTCCGGAGCGGGCCGGAAGGCGCGGTTGTTTTTTGTGTTGGCTCTTTTCACATTCTGGCTCTCCTTCGGACCGAAGGGTGTTCTCGGCGGGCACATGCAGTTCCTTGCACTGTCCTCCGGGGCGCCGGACTTTGCGCCTGCGCTCGGATGGTTTTTTCTCGCGGCGCAGGTGTGGATGATCTTCCGCCTTGTGCCTCCCGGGTGGCCGCTGAGGGGAATCATCGCGTCGGCCATCGCGTTCATCTATCTCTTTGTGCCGGGCTTCCGACTTTTCGAACTGCTCCCGATCTACAAAAATATCCGCGCGCCGTTTGATTTTTTTCAGGTGACCGGCGCGGTTTGCGCGGTGGTTGCGGCGGCGATTGCGGGGCGATTGCTGAACGCGCAGATGCGGGTGGGGGCTCTGAAATCCGGGCTGATTGCGGCGATGCTCTGTCTGGTCGTCCTGGATGTGGCTCCGTATGCGAAGCCGTTCTTCAAGGGGCCGATGGAGCGGGAGGTCTTCGACGATTTTTTGTCCGCCCAGGAATTTTTGAAGTCCTCACCGGTTCCCGGTCGCGTTTATCCATTTTCAGGCCGGTATTTTTACCTTCTGACTCCGATGCTTTCGGGACGCCCTCTGGTTGCGGAGGCATTCAACAACTATCTCCAGCAACGCGGCGCGGCCATCCTCCAGGGGACGGCGTTTTTTTCCGATGAAAACCTTGCCTCCTACCTGGATATTTCCGGCGTTTCGCATGTGCTGGTGGACAAGACCGATCCGGATACCCCGAAGGAGCTCCAGGAGAGACTCCGCAAACTTCTTCACCCAGCCTATGAAAACAAGAATTTCGTTGTCCTGGAAAACAAGGGTTCGCTTGGAGAGGGGTTCTTTGCGAAAGATTTTTTGGCGGCCACTGACAGCTCTCCCGGGGTTGGTGCTGGAGCGCTGGAGGGGGCCCGGTTTCACATGGCCGTCATCGAACTGACCGGGGTTGCAACCGATGAGCCGGGGCTCGGGGGGAAAGTCGCCGGCGGGCGGATTGAGCCGATGAATGACGGACAGGCGGTTCAAGAGGGATCCCCGTTTTCCCGTGTGAAGAATTCCACGAAAGGCAGCTACCAAAAGGTTGCGTTCGAGCCGACGGGAAGTTCCGGATGGCTTGTGATGAACCAGGCATGGCATCCGGATTGGCGTGCCTATGGGCATGACGGAGCGGCCCTGCCGATTCATCGCGCGTTTCTGGCGTTTTCAGCGGTGAAGACCGATGGAGTCTCGGGAGTGGAATTCCGCTTTGAGCAGCCCTGGTGGTATAACATTTGCGCGGGCGTGGGGATTCTCTCTTGGGTCGGAGCCCTTTCTTTGATTCTTTTTTCACGATGGCTCTCCATATGTTCGCGACCGCACTTGTTTCATGACTAGAGAATACTGTATGCCGCCGGGGGAGTGTTCGGTCGCTGAAAAAATCTGGGACAAAGGCGATCTGCTGGCCGGGCTTCTCACGGGGCTGATCGCCTTTGCGGTCTATGCATGGACGACAGCGCCGAATGTCACCCTCCTTGATTCCGGTGAGTTCATGGTGGCTGCCCAGCACTTTGGCGTCCCTCATCCGACCGGATACCCTCTCTGGACGTTTCTCGCCTGGCTTTTTCAGCTTCTTCCGCTCGGCAATGCGGCATGGGAGATCAATCTTTTCAGCGGAGTTTGCGGGGGCCTTGTAGTCGGCCTGACGACTGCGCTTACGCGAAGTTCCCTGCGGTGGTTGATGGGGGAGGAACTGGCCCGCTGGCCCGGTCTCGGGACGCTGATCCCGGTCACTTGCGGCCTCCTTTTCGCGTTCAGCTTTTCGATGTGGTCACAGGCGACAATCGCCGAGGTCTACACGCTGCACGCCCTGATGATCGGGATCTACCTCACGGTTCTCTACATCTGGCTTCGCCACCCGGAAAACCTCGGCTTGCTGATGCTGGCGTTTTTTGTCATCGCCCTTTCCTTCAGCAACCATCATCTCAGCGTCGCGATGGCTCCCCTGCCGTTTCTGGCCGTCCTGCTGGTCCGGAGGGATATTTTCTGGGAGTTGGTGCTCGCCTCCATGATGACCGTCCTGCTGGCGTATCTCGGATTTGCCATTCTCTCGGGTGAGGGCCCCGTGCTGAGGACGGCGCTGAGGTTCTTTTACTGCGTGATGCTCGGGCTCCTCGTTCTCGTCATTGTGAGACGCTTCGCAATCGAGTGGCGGCTGATCGCCTACCTGCCATTTGTCGTGGCGCTCGGGCTTCTGCCGTATGCCTACATGCCCTTCGCCTCCTCGACGAATCCGCCCATGAACTGGGCTTATACGAGGACGCCTGAAGGATTTTACTTTTCCTTCAACCGCTCCCAATACAGCGGGAGTTTGGCGAAGCAAAGCCTGCGCAGCCTCGGAAGATTGATGGGCACGGTCGGGGAAAAGCCGCCCGAGCAGCCGGCTCCCGGCGAGCCTCCGCCGCGTTCGCTATACTCCCAATTGCAGGATTGGGCCGGCTTTTTCTGGCTCCAGCTCGGTCGCAGTTTCACTCCGATCGGAATTCTCGGCTACTTTGGCGCGCTGTTTGTGATTCTCCGTCTGAAGGATGTGGAGCGAAGGACGTGGGTCTATCTTCTGGAATTCGGCTTTGTGCTTGCGGCCATCCTTCAGCCGGTCGCCGACGATGCCGGCATCGACAATTCCGGATGGTGGCTTCAGATGCCCTATCACACCTATACGAATTTGATTTTCGCGGTGCTGGCCGCGATCGGCATGGTGTTGGGGGTTTCCGCTGTGCTTTCGCGATATCCCAAGGCGGCCTGGACACGGTTTCTGCTTCTTGCGCTGCCCATCATGCCTCTGGTGTTGAACGAGGCCGGATGCAGCCAGCGTGGAAGGTGGTTCGGCTGGGAGTTCGGCCACGACATGCTCAAGGATCTGCCCCAGGGCAGCGTGGTTTTCGGCGGCACCGACCCGGGACGGTTTGTGCCCACCTTTATGATCCTCGGGGAAAGCGGGCAGCCTCCTTCGGTGAAGAGGGACCCTGATTTCGATCGCAGAGACCTCTATATCATCACGCAAAACGGAGTGGGGGAGCCGCTTTATCGCAAATACCTTGCCGACCATTACGGGCCGGGCCGGCCTGCACCAAAGAACGAGTTCGAGCGCTGGCTCGGACGTGGCGAAGCCTATCCCTCCAAGCCGCTCGTGTTTCCGACGGAGGAGGAGATCGACGCGGCTGTCCGCAAGGAAATCGAAGACCAGGCAAAGGAGGAGATCTATGATCCCTCGGTCGCACACAGCGTTGTGACCCGCCTGATCTGGGAGAAGAACCGGGACGCCCACGAATTCTTTGTCGAGGAAAGCTTCCCTCTGACCTGGTCGTATGATCACGCCTTGCCCCACGGCCTCTGCTACCGGATCATGAAGGAGCCCCAGAAGGAAATTCCCGCCGATGTGGTGGCTGCCGACATGATGTTCTGGGATTCTTACATGCAGCGTTTGCTCGGCAATCCGGAGTTTTCCAAAGACTACGATGCGCAGAGGTCGTTCTCGAAATTGCGGACCACGACCGGCAACCTCTACAAGCACCGGAAGATGCTCAAGGAAGCCGAACTCGCCTACCGCCAGTCTCTGATCCTCTGGCCCGGAAATCCCGAGAGCCTCAATGCCATGAGCACGATGCTCTGGGACCGCGGGGATTTTGACGGTGTCATTAAGCTCCTGGAAGCTGCCAATGCGGAGGATCCAAACGACATGGCGCTCTGGAGGCTTCGTGCGATCGCGGAAAAACGAAAGGAATTTGAGGGTGAGATCCTGTCCGCCAGGACGGCGTTGGAAAAAAATCCGAAAGACCTCGAGAAAACAGAAAAGCTTCTGGAGCTGTATTATAGCACAGGCGATACGAACAAATCGTCCGAACTCCTCAAGACCGCCGTTGAAACTTTTGGGGATAATCCGGAATTTCTCCTCAAGGCGGTCCAATACAGCGAAGCGAACACTCTCCCCGATCGCGAACTGGAAGCTGCAAAGAGGTTGGTCGCAGTCGGGACGAATGTAGGGCAGGACTACCTCAGCCTTGCGTGCGCCTACTTTCGAAACAACGACAAAACCAACTTCTACTCCACCGCGCGCAGCGCGATTGAGAAAGGCGGCATCCCGGTGCGCGAGGCGATCGTTTCCCAGCCGCTTTTTGCTCCCTGGCGCGAGGACGAGGATTTCAAGAAGCTTTCGGGTTCGGCCAAAAAGTAATCCACCAGGAGCCGCAGCCTGACGCATTTCAAACATGTCACGACGTTGTTTTCCGGTTTGGCTCGCCGGGATCCTGCTCGTGTGGCAGGTTGTCACCGCGATGGAGCGACCGTTACAACGCCCCCTGTTGATCTATGACGCAGACTGTCATTTCTGCGGTTTATGGATCGCTTGGTGCCGGGAACGCACCGGGGACCGTGTCGATTACATTCCTTCCTCCGAGGTGAAGGACCTGTTCCCGGAAATTTCCCCGCAGAATTTTGAGGAATCCGTGCAGTATATTTCTCCGGATGGCGGACGCTGTCAGTTCGCCGACGCGGTCTTCATGGCGCTCGCCACTTCGTGGATGCCTGCAAAGACGCTGGTGTGGGCGCAGGGGCATGTTCCGGGATGCCGTCCGACGCTGAATTTTTTCTACCGGATCGTGGCGCGGAACCGGGCGCTTTTTTCGTTTCTCACGCGGATCCTTGCACGGGGCGGCGGATGATTGCGGTCCCGTGAACGATGTGAGGCCGGGTTAAGAGAATTTGCGTTCGAGTTCCGCGAAGGACCACTGGATCATCGTCGGCCTTCCCTGCGGACTGGCGTAAGGGAGCTCACAGCGGAGGAGTTCGCGGACGATCTGGCGCGCGCGGTTCGGCTCATACGAAAAGCGCCTTGCGGCGGCGAGGCTTGAGACCGAGCGGACGAGGGCATCGAGCACCAGGGAGCGGCTTGAAAGGGATCCAGAGGCACGCAGGGATTCGCAAATTTCCAGGAGGGCTGCCCGGGGATCATTTTGGGAGAGGCTCGCGGGGAGTGCTTCGACCTTGAAGGCAGCCCCCCCGAAAGGTTCCAGCAAAAAACCGGTGGCTTGCAGGGCGTCGAGATGTTCCAGGATCCATGCCGAATCCTTTGCGGGGAGCTCGATCACCTCGGGGAGCAGAAGCCGTTGTGCGGGAGCAGCGCCTGTTGCTGCTTCCCGGCGCAAAGTCTCGAAGAGGATCCGCTCCGAAGCGGCGCGAATGTCCAGCAGCACCAGACCCTCCCCGCTGCGCATGAGAATCCATTTGTCTTCCAGTCCGCCGATGAGCTCAAACTTTTCTTCCGGGACATCCGCCGCCCATTCCTCCTGCGGGGGCGGATTGAATGCCGCCGGCTCCGCATTCTCCGGAGTGGGCTTGGCCGGCGCTTCTGGCACGGGCGCGGAAGCTGTGGCGCGGAGCGCCGGACGCGCCAGATTTTCCAGCAGGCTTCTCGCCGCAAGAAAGACGGTCTGGCGGAGTTGCTCCGGACGGTGGAGGCGGATCTCGCGTTTTGCCGGGTGGACGTTGCAGTCAAATGCGGTCGGATCCATCGTGATGCAAAGCACGGCGATGGGATGCCGCCCCCTTGGCAGCGCTTCATGATACGCTTCGCGCAGGGGTTGGTAAATGGCCGGACACTGCACGACTCGCCCATTGAGGACGATGAACTGCTGGTCCCTGTCTGGCCGGCCCTCCCCCGGCCGCGCGAGAAACCCCGAGACCGTGATCCCTTGGTCCTCAAACGGATGCAGCGGGAGAATGCGGTTCAGAAAATCCGGCCCGAAAAGGTCCCGCAGGCGGACTCCCAGATCGGCGGCGGCCGCCGCCTGCCAGATTTTCCTGCCGTCGCGCTGCAGCATCATGGCCACGTCCGGATGAGCAATCGCGAGCGATTCCATCTGGTGGAGGATATGTGCCGCCTCGGTTTCCTCCCCCCTCAGGAACTTCCTGCGGGCAGGCAGATTGAAGAACAGGGAACGAACCTCAACAGTCGTTCCGGGGGCTTCTCCGCTATCCGTCACCGATTCGATTTTTCCGCCGGACACGACGATTTCGGTGCCGGCTTCCGCTCCGGTCGTCCGGGTGACCAGGCGGAATCTCGAAACACTGGCGATGCTGGGAACCGCCTCCCCGCGGAATCCCATCGTTGCCACGCGGGAGAGATCCTCCGCCGTTCTGATCTTGCTGGTCGCGTGCCGTTCGAGCGAGAGCAGGGCATCCTCCCGGTCCATCCCGCATCCGTCGTCCGCCACGCGGATCATCTGGGTGCCGCCCCGGGCGAATTCCACGACGATCCTGCGCGCTCCCGCGTCCACGCTGTTTTCCACGAGTTCCTTCACGACCGAGGCCGGCCGTTCGACCACTTCCCCGGCCGCCACCTGGCTGGCGACCTCGTCCGGCAGCAAACGAATCTTTCCCATGCATTTGACTTCGCATGGATTCGTTCATAAGAAAAGAACGTGATCACGGTTACTGACATCGCCGCAAAGGCACTTGAGGACCTGACCCGGCAGAACAACCATGCCGAGGGCCTGCGGCTTGCCGTGGAAAAGGGAGGATGCGCCGGGTTGCAATACGCCATGACGCTCGGTTCGCGGCAGCAGGAGGACACCGAGGTCACCCACCTTAGAGCCCGGGTTTTTCTCGATCCCGCCAGCCTTGAGTTTTTGGATGGCTGCACTCTGGATTACGAGGATGGCCTCTCCGGGGCCGGATTCCGGATCATCAACCCACGTGCCGCGCGGTCCTGCGGCTGTGGCACGTCTTTCGAACCCGTGAAACCCTGATTCATGCCGCCCAACCCGCGCAGCAAACGAGTGGCCTCCCGGTTTTCCGACCAGGATTTTGACATGGCGGACGAGGAATCCTCCAAGGACGGAAGCCTTTTCGTCTGGACGATCATCATTCTTCTTCTGGTTGCATTCGCCATCACATGCTGGATCGGCAGCTTTTATGTTTTCGGCCACCCGGAGACTTCGTTCAGCTACCAGATCCTCAACAAGCTGAAAAAACTGGATCCGCCGAAGAGGTTCGAGTTCACCGATGCGCCGCGCGGGGAATTTCTGAAGCCCGCGCAGATCCTCGAGCGCTACGGAAAATTGTCCCCTCGCGAGCTGATGCGCCTGAACGAGACGCTGCTCCGGAATTACCTGCGCAACTACAAGCTCACCCAGGACCTCGTGCCCTACGTGGTGGGCACGTATAATATTCTGGATTCCTACGAGCTGACGAAGGACGATTTTTTTGAGTCCGGAGTCGTCGCGCTGGCCCAGGCAAAGGAAAACCCCAAGGTCCTCCTAGAACAAATTTTTCCCGCGCAGACGAAGGTTGTTCCCGCCCTCCATCGCACGCTGCTCACCGGCCTGGACATTGACTTCAAACGCGAGAACGAACTCTGCGCGATCATCCACATCGATAAATCCGGTGACGGGCGCGTGAGGGTTACGACCGTTTCCATCCTCTATCCCAGCTACGAATCGGCAACGGCATCGGGCACGTTCACGCTCGAGCCTCCGGCGGTTTTAAATGTTGCCGCAGGGCTCCCTGTTGTGACCTCGGGACGGTTGACCGAGGCCGAGGCAAAATACGCTGCCTTCCGGCGCCGCGCCGGGCTTCCAGCCACTTCCCCGGACGCGCCCGCGCAGACCCGGCTCGTGCGTGTCGAGCGTCCTGTGGCGGTGAATGCGCCGCCTGCGGGCCAGCCTTCACCCTCTCCCGCAACGGTGGCACCGGCCGTTCCCGTCGCCACACCCGCGGGGTCGCTCCCGACCCCGTCGCCTTCTCCGGTGGCAGACGCGACTCCGGCGCCTGCTCCGAGCCCATCACCCTCAACGGCTGCAGTCCCTCCTTCCTCCGGTTCTTGGCCGGTTTATGAGCCGGGCCGGATGCCGCGCGGGCGGCTTCTCAACGTCAAAGACGTTTCTTCAAAAGCGGGCGGGGATGCGACGGGAGAACGCACTTATCTGCAAGGCAACTTCGTGGTGACAGCTTCGGGGCCGAACCGTGCGGTCCTCCGCACCCAGGGGGCGATTACGGATGCCATCGGTTTTGGTGGTCGCTCGGGCAACGTGCGCGTGATTGTCGAGTTTCCACCCGGCGCGAGGCCTCCGGCGGAGGGGGCGACATTTTCCCGCGATGCGCGGCGGCCGTTCCAGGTCACCGATGTTCGTGAGGGGGCGGACGGCCAGGTCAACGTGTATGTCCGGGAAGTCACCCGGCCTTGAGTCACGGCTCGCGGCGGAGATCGGGGCCGGTGGGCCGATCGGCTTCGGCCGGTTCATGGATTACGCGCTGTACGATCCCGACTTTGGCTACTATGCCACGGGTGCGTCCCGGGTTGGAAAAAACGGGGACTATTTCACCAATGTGAGCCTCGGCCCGGTTTACGGGGAGATCCTCGCGGGGCAATTTCTTGAAATGTGGCACGCGCTCGGTGAGCCGGCGGAATTTTCACTGCTCGAACAGGGGGCCAACGACGGCCGGTTGGCTGGCGACATTCTGGATGCTCTGGCGGGCACTCCGCTTGGCGGGGTCCGGCTGAATATTGTCGAGCCACACGCGGCTTTGAGAGAAGCACAGAAGGGAGGGCTTTGTTCCCGGAACGTGAAATGGTTTGAGCGGTTGGAGGATCTTCCGGAAATGTGTGGTATTCACTTTTCCAACGAGCTTTTCGATGCGTTCCCTGTCCATGTGGTCCGCTCAACTGGGGATTCGTGGGTCGAACTTCGCGTGGATTTCAAGGACGGCCGGTTTTGCTGGACTGAGGCTCCCCCAGGTCCCGGGCTGGCGGAGAAAGTATCCATGTTTCCCAAACGGCCACCAGGTTTCACTTCCGAAATCTGCACTGGTTTTCAGGACTTTTTTCGCATCCTCTCTGAAAAGATTCCCCGGGGTTTTCTTCTCGCGGTCGACTACGGCCTGACGACGTCCGCCCTGCTGGAGGAACACCGGCGCGAGGGCACTCTTCGCTGCTATCGCAACCACCGCCCCGATTCCCGTCCTCTGGATGAGCCCGGCCGGAAGGACATCACCGCGCACGTCAATTTTTCATTACTCGCCGAGGGGGCGGATCGCGCGGGCTGGAGACTCGAAAAATTTACCGACCAGCACCATTTTTTAGTCGGTGCCGCGACACAAATGCTCCGCGAGCTGGAGGGCGCTGCAAACTCGCCGAAGCTCCGTTCGCTCACCTCGCTTTTGCATCCCGAAAATATGGGGAGGCAATTCCAGGCGATTCTTTTTTCCAAGGGAGTCGCCCCGGGATTCGCCTTGTCGGGATTCCGGTATGCGCGGGATTCCGACCTGCCAGCGTGAGAAGTTATTCGCCCAGCCTCAACCCGGAATCAAGCGCGGCATGCTGGGTGCCGGATTGGGAAAAATAGGCCACGGCCATCTCCAGCCGTTGCTGCATGATTGTATCGATCTGCTCGGCGACGGGAGCCTGCGCGGCGAGGAGCGTCCCGGGCGGCACCCAGGCGCGTCCGGTGAAGTTGTCCGGCACGGATCCTCCGGGGGCCGGACGGGGGTTGTCCGCCACGAACATCCTTCCCCCGTTTGGTGAAAGGGCCACCATTTCAACATGCCCGAAATACCCGCCGGGGGTCCCGCGCGGGATTTTTCCAAGCAGCCTGTCGCCAAGATAAACCAGAACACTTCCAAGCGGCGCGCGCCACGGGGAGGAAACCTTCACCGGCTTCCAACCAGCCGCCGCCAGAATTTTTTCCCACTCCTGTCCGTTCCCCGGTTTCAACCCCTTGCCGACGCCAGACTGGTTCAGCAGGGACAGCATCGCCCTGCCGCACCACCCGGATGGGATGCCGTCATTGGCGCTGGCCAGAGTGATTTCCCGCAGAGTATTGCCCTTGAGAAGCGGATTTGCTGCCCTGGCGGGAAGAGCCAAGGGCACAAAAAGTAAAATGAGAAAAATCCGGAGATTGGGCACAGCACCCCTTTATTCAGCTTCAGACCGACCGCAAGCAAAATGTCGACTAGTGTCATTTCTCTGTCGCGATCGCGACATTTGAAAGCCGGATAAGGCGGAGTGGTGCAGACACTCAACGCGAGGCCGGTCGGGCGCGGCCTCCACGGTTGTATGCGCGCCGCAGGGCCGCGGCCAGATCCGCCGTGCG
>QYQL01000086.1 GCA_007280915.1 Verrucomicrobiaceae bacterium
CTCTGCCGGGCCTGTGTTCACGGACAGGGGCGGCTCGCCCCCCCGGTACCCAACCCTCAGCTTGTCAAGAACGGCCGGGAGCTGATCATTGGAAACCCGCGCGAGCCGCCAGCGGAGAGGGCCTGTATTCGATTGGACGAGCGCGAACCGCAGGCCGAGCGCGCCGCGCTGGCGGAATTCTCCCGGCGGGAAAAGGATCGTCGGCGGCTTGTGCGGGAACGTCGCGCCCCAGAGGGAATTCGCGGCCATCGGAAACCCGCGGTCTCCTGTGACGGCGGACGAGACGGCGACCTTGTAGTGGAGGTTGGGGTCGAACTTGCCATCGACATAAATCCGGTCGCCATCCTTGCGGAGCGCGAGATCGGCCACGGCTGGATCGACGGTCACGGCATTTGCCGGGAGAGGGTCGTCGGAAAGCTGGGTTTTGAATTTGATTTCGATGTGTGGCTTGTCGGTTGCCCAGTTCCTTGCGGCGACGAAATCCACCGCGAGCGGGCGGGTTGTTCCGAGCGGAAAAACCCTGGGATATGCGAGTGTGCGGCCGGCGTAGGCATCATGCACATCCTCAACGACGAGGTCGTAGTATGCTCCCACCGGGAGCGGAGCGCGCGGGGTCGCCCGGATGGTGGTCGGCGTCGGGAGCGACTTATCCGCCGCGACTTCCTCGACGTTGACCTGTGCGGGAAATTTTTCCCGGGTGGCGCGGTCCTGGAACCAAAGCCCGTCGGCAATATCGTGGATGCGGACCGGATAGTTGAACTCCAGCGGAACGACCGGCCGCGAATTCAGCTGGTCGCGTTCGTCATACCAGCTCGAGACTTTGAGCGGGTCGGTGGTGAGCTCGATCCCCCACGTTCCGAGAGGCAGGGCGCTTCCGTCGAGCGCCTTCAAATTTTCCCGGAGCCGCAGGCGGTAGGTCTGTCCCGGGATCCGGGGACCGGTGACCATCCAGTCACCCGAGGACGGGGACCTCCAGAAAAAATTGGCGTCCAGCGGCGGCCAGGCGACGAGCGGCGACTCGCAGCCCTCGAGATCGATCTTGTCCGACGTGACGATGTCGGTCGGGAACGTGATGGTGAAATTCGCGAACGGCTCGATTTTTCCATCCGCCGGGGAAATGCCCACCCCGCCTGCCTCGGGATCGTTGGTGAAGAGCCGGGCGTCTTCCGGAATTTCAAAAACCGGAGGAGGGGGCAGCGGGGTCGGGGAGACCGATGGCACCGGACCCTTCGGCTTCGGCGGTGGCGGTTGCATGGCGGAGACCGTGCTGGTGATCACAAGAGCGGCGAGCAACCACTTTTTCACCGGGCTCCTTTCTCCGCCTTTTTCAAGGCATCCGCCGCCTCATTCGGCTGACCGAGCCGCGTGTGGCAGGCCGCTTTCAATTTCCAGATCGAGGGGAATGGCTTGGCCGCGATCGAGCGGTCCGCGAAATCCAGCGCCAGGGGGAGGTTGGATTGTTCAAACGCCATTTCCGCGAGCCCGGCGTAGACATCGGCGAGGATTTCGCGCGGGGCTTTGAGATTCGCCAGCTTTTGTGCGTAGGCCGTTGCCGCCGGGAAGTTGCCGAGCCGCCGGCTGACTGCGACCGCGAGGTGAAGGGCGGGAATGTTTGAAGGGTCCGCTTTCAGGATGGTTTCCACGTCATCCATTGCGAGCGTGTATTGCGAAGCATAATTCAGCCACGAGGCGCGTTGGAGCAATGCCTGAAGGTCACCCGGTTTTTTTGTGAGTGTCCCATCCGCCTGCACGATCCCGTTCCGGGCTTTCCCGTCTTCGAGTGCGGCGGAAGTGTCCACATGACTTTCCTGCCGCGCTTTTGCGGAATCCATCACGCCTGTGGCCACCAGGCTGCGTGTTTCGAGAATTTTTCCGTAAACAGAATCCGGCCATGCCTTGAGTCCGTTGACGGCTTCCGCCAGCCCCCGGCTGGGAAGGCCGCCGTAGAACCACCAGTAAGCCTTTTCAAAAGCGACCGGCGGACCTTTCTCCAGCTTGCCCAGCGCCTCATTTTCCTCCAGCGCCTTTTCGAGCCTCTCGAATCCCGGCTGCGCATTTTTTACGCGCGATGCGTCCGGTCCGTCGGTCGCGGCCTTGCGAAAATCCGCCAGCGCACCTGCGGGGTCATCGGCGGCGAGCTTTGCGTCTGCCCTGTCGAGGAATAGGTCGGTGTTGCTTTCCTCATCGATCAGCGAATCCAGCACGGCGATCTGTTCCTTTCGTTGGCCGGCTTTGGCGAGATAGTCCGTCAGGAGCATCCGTGTCGTGCGGTCCTTCGGTGCTTCCGCCGCACGGCCCTGAAGGATTTTCACCGCTTTCTGGATATTGTCATCCCGGCGCCATGCGACTTCCGCATTGGTGCGGGCAGCCAGCCCCGGTTCCGGCGGGGTCGCCAGGTTCAACGCCTTTTCTGCCATCCCATAGTCCGGAACCGAGAGCCACAGCCCGACCAGTTCCCGCACGGCGTCGGGATCATTCGGATGGGCGTCAAGCCAGCGGCGGAGCAGTTCGATCTGCGCATGCGTGTCGTTGGCTTCCCGCGCCAGGCCGAGCTTTTCCACAAGATCGGTGGCCGCCTCCGCAAAGGGCAGGGCTGAAGCAATCAGCAGGACCAGAAGCGGAACTCGCATGCGACAAGTGTTGAACCCTGTTCTCCGAATGCACAAGCCGATTCATCCCGGAAAATCCCTTCGGCCAATCCGGATGGTGCCTGCGTCATCGGGACGAGGATCCGGTTCAGTCAATTTTTCTCTCGGCGGCGGAGAACCCGACCACATTTCCGATGCCATCGCGCAGCGGTTCGACCTCGATACGAACCCGGTAGCGCGCGCCATTTTTGTGATAGTTGACCAACTCAGTGGTGCAGGAAGTGCGGGTTCTTACCGCCTGCCGGATGGTATCCACCGCTCCGGGATCGGTCTCCGCTCCTTGAAGGAGCTGCCCCGGCTTTTTGCCTTCGATTTCCCCGAACGAAAACCCGCAGAGGTTGGAAAACTCGGGGTTGATCGAGGTGATATGGCCTTCGAGATCGGTGGTGACGCGCGCGGGCTCGCCCTCGATGCGCGCAAGGACGCGGCTGAGAAGCGCTTCCGAATCAGGCCGGATCGTGGTGTCCGGGCCGGCGGGCATCATGTTATTTAAATCAGGTATCATTGAATCAGGTGTCTTCCGATCCATTACGTGCGAGCCTCCCGCGTTGGATGCCATGAGTCAATCCGCCCGGCTGAAAAACCTGACGATTGCGGTGACGAGGCCCGGGATGTCGTGGGAACGGGCCTCGGCATCAACCGACATCCCGAGGCTTTTCATGGTTTTTGACGTGATCGGGCCGATGCTGGCATGGTGGATGCCCGGGTGTTCGGGAAATTTCAAGGCGTGGAAATTTTCCGCGGTTGATGAACTCGTGAACGTGACGAGATCCGCGCCCTCTTCGCGGAACCTCAGGATCCCCGCCTCATCGCTCCCGGCGGGGACCGTCTTGTAGGCGGCCACGTCATCGACGATGGCCCCCTTGCGGCTCAGTTCCTCGGCGAGGATCTCCCGGGCTCCCTCGGCGCGGGGCAGGAGTATTTTCAGGTTTTCGACGCTTGTCTCTTTTTCAAGGGCCTTGATGACTTCTTCCGCCACAGATTTTTCCGGTTGGACATCCACCTGGAGACGGAACGAGCGGACTCTGGCGGCCGTAGCTGGTCCGATGGCGGCGATCCTTGCGCCCCCGATGTCGCGCGCATCGTGGTAGATCTCGAAGAACACCTTGAAAAAGGCGTCCACGCCGTTCGGGCTGGTGAATACGATCCAGTCGTATCCATGGCTGTAGGCGACGGTTTCGTAGAACTCGCGTTTGTCCGGTGCCGGCTCGATCCGGATCATCGGCATCTCGAAAGCATCCGCGCCGAGCGCGCGGAGTTGGGCGACGAGTTCGCCCGCCTGGCTTTGAGTGCGGGTGACCGCGATCCTCTTCCCGAAGAGTGGCAGCGATTCAAACCAGTTCAGCTTGTCGCGGAGTCCGACGACCCCGCCGAAGACCGCAACAGCGGGGGCCTTGAAGGCGGCCTGCTCGGCTTTTCCGGCGATGTCGGAAAGTTTTCCGGTGAGGGTTTGCTGGCGCGGGGTGCTCGCCCAGCGGATCAGCGCGGCCGGCGTTTCCGGGTCCATGCCGGCTTCGAGCAGTCCCGAGGTGACTTGTGCGAGGCGTTCGATGCCCATCACCATGACTTTCGTTCCCGGGGTTTTCGCAAGCGTTTGGAAATCGATCGACGACTCCGCCTTGGCGGGATCCTGGTGCCCCGTGAAAATGGTGAGCATCGTGTTGTGCGCACGGTGGGTGACCGGGATGCCGGCGTAGGAGGGTGCCGCGAGCGCCGAGCTGATGCCTGGGACAACCTCGAAGGCGCATCCCGCATCCGCGAGGTCCGCAGCCTCTTCACCGCCCCTTCCGAAAAGATACGGGTCCCCGCCCTTGAGCCGCACGACGGTTTTTCCCGCCCGGATTTTTTCGACGAGAAGCCTGGTGATTTCGGCCTGCTGCATCGAGTGGTTGCCGGCGGTTTTCCCGGCGTAGATCCGCTCCGCTCCCTCCGGCGCCCAGTCGAGAAAAACCGGATTGCTCAGGTAGTCATAGACGACGACATCCGCCATTTCGAGGCACTGCCTGCCTTTGAGGGTCATCAGGAGCGGATCCCCCGGACCGGCTCCCACCAGATAGCAAATTCCTTTCGGCATCCGTGCAGGATGAACGGAAATCAGGTGGCGATCAAGGAATCCGGCTGCGCCGGCTCCATGTGCCCCTTTTGGCTCAGCCAGAAGCGGAGGTCGCCGATCGTCATCGGGGCGGCGAAGAGATATCCCTGTCCGTATTCCACGCCGATGCCCCTGAGGTAGTCGGCCTGCGTGGTCTTTTCGATGCCCTCCGCGATCATCTCCATTCCACAGGCCCGGCCGATCGACACGATCTGGTCCACGAGGCCGGAACTTTTCCCTTCGGCGGAAATGCCGTCCACGAACGCCTTGTCCACCTTGAGAAAATCAAAGGGGAAAAGCGAAAGGTAGCGCAGGTTGGAATACCCGGTGCCGAAGTCGTCCACGGCCAGCCGGATCCCGAGGTCTTTCATGACGCGGAGTTGCACGAGGGCGGCATCGGTCAGAGACGTGCTCTCCGTGAGCTCGAAGGAAATATTTTCGTAGGAATACCGTCCTTTGATCAGCCGGTCCACATGGGCGGGGAAGGACGGGTTGATGAGGGTCTGAACGGGGATGTTGATCGCTGCATGAAGGTGGGGATAGGCCGCGAAGACCGGGGACAGTTCATCGAGCGCCCTGACCATCATGCACTCCGTGAGCTGGGTGATGAGGCCGGTGCGCTCGGCCTCGGGGATGAAAGCCAGGGGCGGGATCAGGCCGCGGACCGGGTGTTTCCACCGCATCAGCACCTCCATACCCACGCAGTGTCCTGTCTGCAGGTTCAGGATCGGCTGGTAATGCGCGATGATCTGCTTCAGACGAGCCGCCTC
>QYQL01000093.1 GCA_007280915.1 Verrucomicrobiaceae bacterium
ATGTGCTTTCCATCCATCAGCATCTACCCTCTTTCTCCTCTGTAAGCACACTTTTTGCTGAAGAACCTGAAAAAGCTCGGCGAAGACAACATCCGCTTCGTTCTGGACCACCCTGCGGCGGATGGAAAGCTGGGGCCGGCTGACATGAATGCGATTTCGATCAAGCTGATTGGCGGCGGCAAGGAGGGCGTGATCGACAAAAGCGAAACCGCCGCTGCCCCGCAGACTCCAACCCAATGGCCTTTCGCCGTGTTAAGCCGTGCCTTGATGGCCTACTACAGCGCCACAGGCGACAAGCGGCTTATTGAAGCGTTAGCAACGCATTATCTTGCCCTGCCTGCCGATTTTGGCAAAGCGCCACGCGACGTCGACACGATCGAGGGCATGGTCTGGGTTTACGGTCAGACCGGCGATCACAGGCTGCTAGACAAAGCCAAACAGACCTACAAAAACTTCACCGCGAATCCGAAGAGTAAATGGGCGCTCTCCAACCTCGCCGCGGCGTTGCCCATGAGCGGGCATGGAGTAAGCGTGAGCGAAGCGACCAAGCAACCCGCCCTGCTTTATCTCTATACCGGAGAGAAAGAATATCTCGATGCCGCCGTAGGGGGCTTCACGTCCATCCAGCGCGACCATGAGATGGTTGACGGCGTGACTTCGTCCGATTCCGGTCTGTCCGGAAAAGAGCCGGACCATGAACACGAAACCTGTGTCATAAGCGATTACAGCTGGAGCCTCGGCTATCTTTTGCAAGCCAGCGGAGACGCCAAATGGGCCGATACGGTTGAACGTTGTGTGCTGAATGCGGGATTAAGTGTGGTCGATAAGGATTTCAAATCGTTCCAATATTATGCTTCGCCCAATCAGGTGGTCGCCACGAACAGCAGCATGAATCCCACGACGGGCACGAAGTATCGCGAACACCAGGCTTATCGCCCTGACATGTCGATCCAGTGTTGCACGGGCAATGTGCACCGCTTTCTGCCAAACTACGCCGCCCGCATGTGGATGAGAGATGCCCGTGGCGGCATAGTCGCGATGCTCTATGGGCCGTGCACACTCAAGACCAGTGCGGGCTCTGATCCCGTTTCCATTACCATCAATGAAAAAACCGATTACCCGTTCGATGGCGCCATCGAGCTACGAATCACGACGGCCAAGCCAGTCCATTTTCCGCTATATATTCGCGTCCCCGGCTGGGTGGATAACGCGACCATTTCCGTCAATGCTCACCCTGTAACCGATAAGCCCACTCCAGCTGCCTTCTATAAACTGGACCGCACCTTTCGCTCAGGAGATGTCATCAGCATCAATTTTCCCATGAAAGTGAGAATGGAAAATCCTGTGACTCAGGGGGTCAGCTTGTTGCGCGGGCCGCTGGTTTTCGCTTTGAAAATCAAAGTAGATGCCAGGGTGGGGACCAAAAAAATGCCTGACACCATGAAATACGACACCGCTTTTCCAAGCTGGGATCTGACTCCCGCCAGCCCTTGGAATTATGCGCTCGTTCTTAAAGGCCCCGAGGATTTGGGCAAAGTAAAGGTTTCTGTCAGGCCGATCAAAGCCTTTCCCTGGACGCCCGATACTTCCCCCGTGGTCCTGACCGCGCCCGCACGGAAAGTTCCCGCCTGGGTGCTTGGTCAGGCAAAAAGCAAAGCAGGAAGCATCATCGCGATCAATCCTCCACTTCCGTCGCCTCCACTCGTGTTCGCTCCCGAAACCGAGCAGGTGGAACTCATTCCCGATGGGGCGACACAATTGCGCATTTCGGTTTTCCCTGCAGCTTATGCCCCAGCCTCACGCGGAAACATGGAGGCTCATGCGGCTGACGTCCTCCCCTGAAACCGGACATAGGAAATTTGAGTAATTTGGAGCTTCGACAACTGGGCCTGTGCTCCCTGCGCAACCGCATGGGATCACACCGGGAGGCGTGGCGGGTTGTGTTCGCTATTGCCATCCGGTGGGAAATGGAATGATAATTGCCAGCTAAGCATGGCGCAAAAAACTGAAAAGCCGACCTTGGAGACGGCGATGCAGCGGGTCTCCGAGATTGTGTCAGAGATGGAGGAGGGGAATCTTCCATTGGAGACGTTGATTGTCCGCTACGAGGAGGGGGTCGGGCTGGTGAAGTTCTGCCAGGAGAAGCTGGATGCGGCCGAGAAGAGGATCCAGATCATCACGCGTGATGCACGCGGTGCGGTGGGGCTGGCAGATTTTGCGGATCCGGAGGCGTGATGTCGAATGCTCCCTCATTGCTGGCGCAGATTTCCTCGCCTGCCGATGTCAAGACTCTGCCTCAGGAGGCGCTGCCGAAGCTTGCGGAGGAGGTTCGCGAGGAATTGATCCGCGTTTTGTCCACGACCGGCGGACATCTCGGTCCGAATCTCGGCGTCGTGGAACTCACGATTGCGCTCCACCGGGTGTTCAACACGCCCAAGGACAAGTTCGTGTTTGATGTGAGCCACCAGGGGTATGTTCACAAGCTGCTCACCGGGCGTCGCGAGCGGTTTCCCACGATCCGCCAATACGACGGGCTCAACGGGTTTTTGCTGCGGACCGAGAGCGGGCACGACAGCTACGGGGCCGGGCATGCGGGCACGGCGCTGTCCGCTGCGCTGGGCATGGCGGCGGCGCGCGACATGCTTGGCGGTGACGAGCATGTGGTCTGCGTCGCGGGGGATGCCGCGTTCACCTGCGGGGTGAGCTTCGAGGCTCTGAACAACGTCGCGTCCACCACGAAGCGACTGATCATCGTCCTCAACGACAACGAGTGGTCGATCGCAAAAAATGTCGGGGCGGTCGCGGAGTATCTCAACCGGATCGTCACGAATCCCGGATACGCCCACCTGCACGAAAAGGCGGGAAAATTCGTCGAGTGGATCGCCGGAAAGCAGGCCCGCAAGCTCGCCCACAAGGCGGAGGTCGGACTCAAGAACCTCCTCGCGCCAAGCGTCATTTTCGAGGACCTCGGCATTCGGTATTACGGTCCGATTGACGGCCATGATGTCGGACTCCTCACGGAAACCTTCGAATTTCTCAAGACCCAGAACGAGCCGGTCATCCTCCATATCCTCACGCAGAAGGGAAAGGGCTATGCTCCGGCGCTGGAACGGCCGGACAAGTTCCACGGGCTCGGGAAGTTCCACCTCGACACCGGGGAAACCGTCGCCTCGCCAACGCCGACGTATTCCGAGCTTCTCGGCACGACGCTGTCAAACTTTGCGGACAACAACAACAAGATCGCGGCCATCACCGCCGCGATGCCGACCGGCACCGGGCTCGTCGGTTTTGCGAAGCGCCATCCGGACCGGTTTTTCGATGTCGGCATCGCCGAGGAACATGCCGCGATCTTTGCCTGCGGGCTCGCGGTGCAGGGGATGAAGCCGTTCCTTGCGATCTACAGCACCTTCATGCAGCGGGCCTACGACATGATCATCCACGACATGGCGCTGCAGAATCTCAACGTCGCGCTCTGCATGGACCGCGCCGGGCTTTCCGGCGACGACGGGCCGACCCACCACGGGCTTTTCGACATCGCATTCCTCCGCCCGGTGCCCGGCCTGGTTCACATGCAGCCGAAGGACGAGGAGGAATTCGCCGACATGCTTTGGACGATGGTGAATTACCATGAGGGGCCGATTGCGATCCGGTATCCGCGCGGAGCCGGGACCGGGGCTGTTCCGAAAAAGAACCCGCAGATTCTTGAAATCGGAAAATCCGAGGTGCTCCGGCACGGGTCCCGCGCCGCGATCATCGCCCTCGGGAATATGTGCGAGTTGGCGATCGAAGCCGCTGCGTCGCTCGAGGCCCAGGGGGTCTCCACAGCCGTCATCAACGCCCGCTGGATCAAGCCGCTCGACACGACGACCATCGAATTTTTTGCACGCGGATGCGAGGTGGTCTGCACGATGGAGGACCATGTGCTCACCGGAGGCTTCGGGGCAGGCGTCATGGAACACCTCGCCTCCCAGCGCATCATGACACCGGTCGTCCGCGTGGGATGGCCGGATCAGTTTGTCGAGCACGGCACCGTTCCGGTCCTCCGCGAAAAGCACGGCGTCACGGCTGCGGCTGCGGTCGAAAAAATCCTTTCGGCGCTCCCGGCACAGCGTTCCACCAGCGTCCAGCCTGCCGCCTGAGGCAAGGCAGGCGATTTGTCAAAAATACCACCCTTCTTCGTCAAATATCAAAACGACGATCCCGATCTCACGGTGTAGGTTGCAGATGATGTTTCCTTCCATTCGATGGACCCGGTTCGGCCGGGTCATCCTGCTCGCCGTATTTGCCGCCGCGTATTTTTCCGCTGGATTGGCCGCAGGGGCCGGGATCAGCCAGGTGGAAGTCCGGCTTCCTGAAGCCCCAGGCCCGGTCGTCGGACGGATCTTCTCCGTTTTCAGTCGCGTCATCCGGGAGCGCACGGGCATCGAACCGGTGCTCAGCGAACACGGGAAGATCGTCTTTGTTTTGCGGAACGGCCTCGGCACGGAAGGCTACGAAATTTCCGACGGCCCGAATGGCGAAATCCTGATTGCCGGGAATGACGAGCGCGGATTGCTCTACGGGGTCGGTGCCTTTCTGCGATCTGCGCGGTATCAACCGGGGAGCTTCGAGCCCGGTGCATGGCGCGGAAAAAGTGTTCCGGCAAGCCCCCTGCGCATTGCCTATCTCGCCTCCCACACCGGCAATTGGTATGAGAATGCCCCGACAGAATCCGTCCAGCGGTATATCGAGGAGCTGGGACTCTGGGGTTACAACACGGTCATGGTCGCTTGTGCAACCGAACAGTTTGACAGCTTTTCCGATCCCAAGTCCCAACAGTTGATCGTCCATGTGCGCTCGATCCTCAAGGCCAGCAAGCAAATCGGCTTGAAGACCGCCCTTGTCCACTGCGGCAACAACACCTACAAGTCCCTGCCCGCCGAACTCGGAGCCATCGAGGCGGGCAGCAAGCAGATCACGGCGCTGGGAACCCATGCCTGTCCCCACAAGCCAGGTGTCCGGGAGTTGCTCCTGCGGGAGTGGGCGGAAGTCCTGGAGGCATTTCGGCCGGTCGGGCTGGATTACGTTTGTTTCTGGCCCTACGACAACGGCGGCTGCAACTGCGAATTCTGCCGCCCGTGGGGCAGCAACGGCTATATTTCCCTCTGCAAGGACATGGCCGCGAAATTCCGCGAGTTCTATCCCAAGGGAGATGTGATCCTTTCGGCCTGGCGATTTCTGGCTGGGGAGTGGCACGACCTGTATGACGTGCTGGGGAAAGATCCCGGTTGGGCGCAATATATGCTGGCCAACAGTTGCCGGGGATTTCCGGACGATGTGGCCAAATCAAACGAGGAAACCATCAAGCGCGGCACACCGGCAAATCTGACGCTGATGGTCTTTCCGGAAATCAGCATGCTCGGCATGTGGCCGTGGGGAGGGAGGGGAGCAACCTTTCTCATCGACAACACGAAAAAGGACATTGCCAAGGCGCGGGAGCTTGGAGCAGCCGGTTTCATGACCTATTCCGAGGGCATCTACGAAGACGTCGCCCAGGTGATCTGGGTCCAGTCGTTCTGGGATCCGAAGCGCAGTGTGGATGATATTCTGCAGGAATATGCCCGCTACGAATACGACCCGCAGGTTCTTCCAGAAATCCTGGATGTGATCAAATTGCTCGGCTCCATGCAGGAGGTTTCGCTGAAGAGCAAAAAGTTTTCCGAGCAGGAGGCCGGGGCCGGGAAACGCTGCGGTGACTTTGTCGAGGCGATCGAACCGAAGCTCCCGGCTTATGTTCGCGCCTCCTGGCGATGGAAGCTTTTTGCGAACCGCTGTCGTATTGAGTCAAGCCTGCGGCAGGGCCGCAGTTTCAATCCCGATGGATCCTATAGCGAGGAAACGCAGCGCTGCCTGGACGAGATTTCCAAAATTTATTGCGTGGATGATCGCACCCTGCCGTTCACGCGCCCCGGCATCCTCGACCGGAAGCAGGGCAAAAAGCAGCAGGTGGTCGACGATGAGGCGGTTGCTCCCAAACCGCCGAAGAAAAATGATGCGCCGCCGGAGTGACCCGGCCGGTCATGGCTCAGAGCCGTTCGAGGAGCTTCTGATGGATGCCGTCGAACCCGCCGTTTGAGAAGACGGCGACCACATCGCCGGATTCCGCGAGAGGCTTGAGGCGCGCGACGATGTCATCCGCACTCGGGTCGTAAAAAGCCGGCTTGCCGGTGGCCGCGATATCGGCAACGACTTTTTCGGGGTTGAGGCGTTCGTTTTCCGGGAGCTGGTCGAGGCGCGCGACTTTTGCGATGAAGACGCCGTCCGCCTCTGCAAAGGCCGCCGGCAGGTCGTTCTGAAAAACCGAGCGGCGGGTCGTGTTCGAGCGGGGCTCGAAGACCGCCCAGATCCGGGCCTCGCCATATTTCGCGCGGAGGCCGGACATCGTTTCGCGGATCGCGGTCGGATGGTGGCCGAAGTCGTCGATGATCGTGATCCCGCGCACCATCCCGCGCACTTCCTGACGGCGCTTGATGCCTTGGAACAAGGCGAGGGCTTCGCGGATCTGCGACGGGGAAATCCCGTAGTAATGCGCGGCCGAGGCGGCCATGGCGGCATTGCGGATGTTGAAATCCCCGGACATCGGGATTTCGAATTTCTCGCCGAAGAGCTCGAACGACGATCCGTCGGTTCCGTGGGCGATGTTCCGGATCCGGTTGCCCGCGTTGGGAGAAAACCCGACCTCAATGACCGGTGCCGGACAGGTCTTTGCGACATCGAGGCAGTTGGCATCATCGCCATTCAGGAGAACCATGCCCTCGGAGGGCACGATGTTCAGTAGCCTGCGGAAGCTCGTCTTGATCTCGTCGAGGTTGTGGTAAATGTCCGCATGGTCGAACTCGATGTTGTTGACGATCACGAGTTCCGGGAGGTAGTGGACGAACTTCGACCGCTTGTCGAAAAAGGCCGTGTCGTATTCATCGCCCTCGATAATGAAGTGCTTCGATTCCCGCAGACAGGCACCCTGGCCGAGGTTCGCCGGGATCCCGCCGATCAGGTAGCCGGGGGCCAGGCCCGCGTGCTCGAAGATCCATGCCAGAAGAGAGGTCGTGGTCGTCTTCCCATGGGTGCCGGTGACCACGAGGTTGTGACGCCCGCGCAGGAAAAACTGCTTCAGCACCTCCGGGAGCGAGAGGTAGTAGAGCTTGCGGTTGAGAACCGCCTCGACGGCCGGATTCCCGCGCGTCATGGCATTCCCGACAACAATGACATCAGCGGAAGGGATGTCATCCGGGCTGAAGCCGGGGGTGATCACAACTCCCTTCGACGCCAGGAACGTTGACATCGGCGGGTAAACTTTGTCGTCCTGTCCGGTGACACGGAAACCACGGTCCTGCATCGCCGCGGCAACCGATCCCATCGCCGTGCCGCAGATGCCAAGGAAATGGACGTGTTGAAGCGGGTTTTTCATGCGTTCTTCGTCTCCGGATGGCAGGAGAAAAGCAAGGGATTCCAGAGCCGAACGGAAAATTTTGCTGCGGTCCCGGACATCAGTAAACGTCTTTCCGGTAGCGCTTGTCCTTCTTCATGGCATCCACATATTCATTAGCCTGTTCAGGTGTCCTGCCGCCGTGGACCTCGATCACGCGGTGGAGGGCGGCGTCCACATCACGGGCCATACGGGCGGCATCCCCGCAGACGTAGAAGCAGGCACCCCGCTCGAGTTGTGCAAAGATCTCCGCCCCCTCCTCCTCCATCCGGTGCTGGACGTAAACCTTATGGTCCTGATCGCGTGAGAAGGCGGTGGTCAGTTTGGTCAGGGTCCCGTCGGCCAGCGCGGATTCAAATTCCTCGCGATACAAAAAGTCTGTCTCCGCGTGTTGCTCGCCGAAGATCAGCCACGAAAACCCCGCGGTTCCGGCGGCCTTGCGCTCCTGAAGGAATGCGCGGAACGGTGCGACACCGGTGCCGGGCCCGATCATGATGAGCGGCGTTTCCGGATTTTCCGGCATACGGAAATGTTTTGCGCTGTGTACGAAGACGGGAATTTCCCCGTTCGATCTCTCCGCAAGGAATGTCGAGCAAACCCCTCCGCGCGGACGCGGGCTGTGCCCGACTGAGTAGCGCACGACGGCTACCGTGAGATGCACGGAGTCTCCGATCGCATTCTGCGAGGAAGCGATCGAGTAGAGCCTGGGCTGCAGCTTGCGCAGGACTCCGGTAAATTCCTCCGGGGAAAATTTTACCGCGGGAAATTCCTCGAGAACATCGAGGATATCGCGGCCTCTGAGGAATTTCTCGAGATGCGGCATGGATGCCGGGTCCAGAATAGGCGCCAGGAAAGCAGCCGAGCTGTCCTTTTCCACGACGGCCTGAAGAAGCTGCCTGGAGGGACTGGTGATCGTGAAATGCCGGGTCAGAGCCCCCCGCATCGGGCATGAAGTTCCTTCGGCATCGAGCGAACATTCCTCATCGCCGGAAAATCCCAGCCGTTTCAAAAGCATCTCCACCAGCCCGGGATCGTTCGATGGAAAAACCCCCAGCGAATCACCCACCTCATAACGTAATCCGGATCCTGCCAGCGAAATTTCAAGATGCCGGGTCTCCTTGTTCGAGCCCTCCCCGGTCAGCCGGCGGTTGACACCAAGCGTTCCCAAGAATGGGTTTTTTCGCGAATAGGAGGATTCCGGAGGCATGGGTCGGGTAGTAAAGGAAATGCCCTGCGCCCTTGCAAGCGCAGGATTTTTCCTCCACATCCTGCGACGGTCGGGGAAACGGGTTATTGCTCGTCGAGCGCGGCGACTCCGGGGAGCGATTTGCCTTCGAGGAGTTCGAGCGAGGCCCCGCCTCCGGTTGAGCAATGGCTCACCTTGTCGGCCACCTTGAACTTCTTGGCAGCGGTGGCGGTGTCGCCCCCGCCCACGACGCTGATCGCGCCGCCGGCAGTCGCTTTCGCGATGGCATCGGCCATGCTCTTCGTGCCTTCGGCAAAGCGGTCGAACTCGAAGACGCCTGCGGGCCCGTTCCAGATGATCGTCTTTGCGCGGGCGATGACTTCTGCAAAAATCGCGCGGCTCTTCGGGCCGACATCGAGCCCCATCCAGCCGTCCGGAATCCCGGCGATGTCGTCGGATTCGCTGATCGCCGCATCCGGAGCAAATTTATCGGCGCAGATGAAATCCACCGGCAAGTGGATCTGGACACCCTTTTCCTTCGCTTTGGTCATGAGCTCCACGACGATCTTGGCGCCCTCGGGATCGAAGAGGCTGTTTCCGATCGGCATGTTGCTGAGGGTATTCTTGAACGTGTAGGCCATCCCCCCGCCGATGATGATTTCATCCGCCTTGTCGAGCAGGTTGCTGATGAGCGGGATCTTGTCGGCGACCTTTGCCCCGCCGAGAATGGCGAGGAGCGGGCGCTTCGGGTGGTCGAGGACCGCTGCGAACGCGTCGAGTTCCTTCTGCATCAGGAATCCCGCGACCTTGTCCGGAAGGGCGACGCCGACGACCGACGAGTGCGCGCGATGCGCGGTCCCGAAGGCATCGCTGACAAAAACATCTCCGAGCCTGGTCAGGCTCGCGCGGAACTCCGCGACCTTGGCCGGATCCGCCTTCGTCGAGGTGCCGTCCTCGTTTTTCCGTTTACCCTCTTCCTCAAGATGAAACCG
>QYQL01000049.1 GCA_007280915.1 Verrucomicrobiaceae bacterium
TTAGCCACCGAAATAAGTGCGGGCCGTCATGTTGTTCCGGCCGTCCGCAGCCGCAGTCGTTCGGGCGGTCAAGGGTCAATAAAAACACAAACAAAGGACAATATGAAAAAATTACTCGCAATCATCGGCCTCGCAACGGCTTCGCTGGCGGGGGTGCAGGCGCAGGTGCTGTTGAATCAAGATTTCGCCTCTTCAACGTCGCTCAGTTCCTATATTTCCGCGACGCCTGATTCAGGTCAGTGGAATGCCATTTCAACCTCCGGAGCCGGGGTCACGATTTCCACTGCGGCGAACAACCTGTCATTCACCAGAGCTACCGCAAACACGGGAACATTTTCCAGAACAAGCGACTTCAGCCCGACGCCGACAACCATGATCTATCGCTTCGACCTCTCCGTCAGCGGAAACTCCGCCGCTCAAACCTCGGCGGCCGTCTGGCAGGTTGGGTCCGGCTTTGGAACCGCCAACTCAGCCGAGTCGAATGCGAATACCTATGCGCGCTTTGCCCTGAACTTTACGGCGACAGACGGAACATTCCAGATTCGCGACATCCAGAATACTACAAATAGCGGCAACCTTTCCGGCACGCAGTCGATCATGTGGGTTCTTAACAACTCGGGCAGTTCATTCAGCTATACGTCACCGCTTGGAAGCAGCGTTTCAGTCGCGAATGATACTGCGGATATTTGGGCCGGCACGTCGTTGCTTTTCAATGATGTGGCTGTCACCACCGGAACCCAATCCATGACGGATTTGAAGTTCGCTTTCACCGCTGGAACGGGCTCTGTGACGATGGATAATTTTCTGATCACCGTCCCCGAGCCAAAAACCTGGGTTCTCATCGGCATCGGCAGTTCCTTCATGCTCTGGAACATGCGACGGCGCCGCCGGTTCAACGTCTGACAAGCCTGCACCGATAAGACTTCAACAGGCAGGTGGGGGAGAAATCCTCCGCCCGCTTCTTTTGTGGGTGCGAGGCTTGCACTTGGAACACGCGAAAACGGCAAGCAAATCGTGGACAGCCCAAACGCATGGAGGGATGGCCGCCGTGCCGTCCCATATATTTCAATCGGCGCTGACGGAGCAGCACCCTTCAGAACAACCCAAAGGCATCCGCCCGAAATTCCCGTTGGCGGAGGGCGATTTTCCATGCGAGGGTCCGGCAATGAAAATCGCCGCGCTGATCCTGCTCACTCTGGCCTCAGGCGCGGCGTTAGCCGAGGACCCAAAGCCCATGCTCACACCGATTCAACAATTCGTCACCGCCCAGTGCGGCACGGAGCCGCCGTTCAAAAACGAATTCTGGGACAACCACCGCGACGGGATCTACGTCTGCATCGTTTCCGGCCAGGCGCTCTTCAGCTCGAAGGATAAATTCGACTCCGGAAGCGGATGGCCGAGCTTCACCCGCACGATTGACGAGGCCGCAGTCGAGGAGAAGAAGGATGTCTCACACGGAATGGTCCGCACCGAGGTCCGCTCGGTCAAAGGCGATTCCCATCTCGGCCATCTCTTCCCCGACGGCCCCGCCCCGACGGGCGTGCGCTACTGCATCAATTCCGCGGCCCTCCGCTTCATCCCCGCCGAGGACCTCGAAAAAGAGGGCTACCCCCAATACAAGAAATTATTCGAGACACCGGCGAAAAAATAGCCGGCCGCGCGGGGCATTCAGACCCTTCTCCCCCTTCAGATCCCGGGCTGGTCTAGGATCAACTTTCCCTTGCATTACTTGCGTGTATGGTTATATAGTAGTATTTCAAATTTTATGAAAACCATCAAAGCGGGAGAAGTGAAGAACGGGGATTTGTTGCTGGACGTACGGTCGCGCGGCGAGTTTGCGTCGGAATATATCGAGGGGTCGGAATGCGATCCGCTCCAGGGGCTCGATGCCGGGGCCTGGGCGGCGAAGCTGGACGGCACCCGGCGGTGCGTGGTGGTATGCCAGGGCGGGATCCGCGCGAAGCAGGCCGCTGAAAAACTCGAAGCGGCGGGAGTGAAGAATCTCGTGGTGCTGGAGGGAGGAGTGAACGCATGGAAATCCGCAGGCAAGCCGTGTCTGCGAGGGGAGCGGTGCGTGTTGCCGCTGGACCGCCAGATGCGGATCGTCATGGGAGTGCTCGTTTTGACAGGCGTGATTCTCGGCGCGGTGCTCACCCCCGTAGGGTATGCGCTGGCAGGCTTTATCGGAGCCGGCATGATTTTTGCGGGCATCACAGACATTTGTCCGCTCGCTATGGTTGTCGCGAAGATGCCGTGGAATAACACGGGTGCACCGTGTTGTGCCGGAGGCAACAAGCAAACCACCTGCTGCGGGGGTAGCCACAAATGAAAGTTGTCATCGTTGGCGGAGTCGCGGGAGGTGCCTCCTGCGCCGCGCGCCTGCGGAGATTGGACGAGAAAGCGGAGATCCTGATGGTGGACCAAGGGCCCTATGTGTCCTTCGCGAACTGCGGGCTGCCCTACCATGTGGGTGGAACCATTGAAAAGGAATCCAGCCTGCTGGTGGCCGACGAGCGGCTTTTCCGCGAGCGTTTCCGGATCGACGTGCGCACCCGATGCGAGGCGACCGCTATCTCCACGGAGACAAAAACCGTGGAGTTGAAAAACGTGGAGACGGGCAAAACGTGTATCGAGCCCTACGACAAGCTGGTGCTTTCTCCCGGGGCGGCTCCGATCCGTCCGCCCCTGTCCGGGATTGATCTTCCGGGAATTTTCACCGTGAGAACCGTTCCGGATGCGAGGAATATCCGGGAGTGGATCGAGGCGCGGAGTGCGAAGCGCGCGGTTGTCGTCGGCGGCGGGTTCATCGGCCTGGAAATGGCGGAGAACCTAGTCCACCGCGGGATTGAGGTGACGGTGGTCGAAATGCTCGACCAGGTGATGCCTCCGCTGGATCCCGAGATCGCGCGGCTTGTTGAACAACATTTGGAAAAGCACGGCGTCAAGCTGGCTCTCGGTGATGCCGTGGCGGGGTTCCAAGAATCCGGCGGCGGCGCGCTCGAGGTTCTCACGAAATCCGGCGCTGCGCATCCGGCGGACATCGTGATCCTTGCGATCGGTGTCCGGCCGGAAACCTCGCTGGCAAAGCAGACCGGACTCGAGCTTGGCGGTCGCGGCGGGATCCGCGTGGACGCGCACATGCGCACCAGCAACCCGGACATCTTCGCTGTCGGCGACGCGGTTGAAGTGACAGATTTTGTGACCGGTCAGCAGACTCTCATTCCGCTCGCGGGGCCGGCGAACCGCCAGGGGCGGATCGCGGCCGACGTGATCGCCGGACGCGACTCGCGATACCGCGGAACCCAGGGCACCGCGATCTGCGGGGTCTTCGGGCTCGCGGTCGCATCCACCGGAGCAAGCGAAAAACTGCTCGTCCGCATCGGGGATGCAGATTTTGAAAAAATCTACATCAACCCGCGATCCCATGCCGGCTACTACCCCGGCGCGAAGATGCTTTCGATGAAGGTGATTTTCCGGAAATCCGACGGGCGGCTCCTCGGGGCGCAGGCTGCCGGAGAGGACGGCATCGACAAGCGGATCGACGCGATTGCCATGGCGATCCAGATGGAGGGAACGGTATATGACCTCGAGGAAGCGGAACTCTGCTACGCCCCGCAGTTCGGAGGCGCGAAGGACCCGGTCAATTTTGCCGGCATGGTCGCGGCGGATGTCCTCCGGAACGACATGCCTCTGAGCCACTGGAATTCCGGAGAGGCGGGATTCCTGCTCGATGTGCGCGACCCGGATGAATTTTCCGGCGGGCATGCACCGGTCGCGATCAACATCCCGCTGAATGGGCTGCGGGAGCGCTTGGGCGAACTTCCGAGGGACCGGGAGATCCTCGTCTATTGCCACTCCGGCCAGCGCGCCTACTACGCGACGCGGATCCTTGTTCAAAACGGTTTTGCCGCGAAAAATATCTCGGGCGGAATCCTCTCGCGCGCGATCCTTTTCCCGGGCCCACAGTAGAAAAACGGCTCCTCAGTATTTCAGGATTTTCTCGAGAAACTTCCGCGTCGCGGGCGATGCGGGGTTTCCGAAGAACTCCTCCGCCGGGCGGCATTCGCAAATCCCTCCATCCGCCACGAAAGCGACCAGGTCGGCCGATTTTCTTGCGAACCCCATTTCGTGGGTGACGAGGATGATCGGTCTCCCCGACTCCCGCAGCTCAGCGATGACATCCAACACTTCCGCTGTCATCTCGGGATCGAGCGCGGATGTCGGCTCGTCGAGTAGAAGAAATTTCGGATTGATCGCCAACGCCCGCGCAATGGCGACCCGCTGACGCTGGCCTCCGCTTAGGAGTCCTGGCTGCTTGTCCGCATGCGCGGAAAGTTGGAATCTCAGCAACACTTCTTCCGCGCGGTCGGCAGCAGCGGTCTTTGACAATCCATGCACCTGGAGCAGCGGAAGCATCACATTGTCGCGTGCACTGAGATGTGGAAAAAGGTTGTAAGCCTGGAACACGATCCCGATTTTCCGCCGGTAAAGGCGGAGGCTCTCCTCGGATTTCGGAAGCTCCGAACCGTCCACGAAAATTCCGCCGGAATCCGGTCGGTCCAGGCCCGCAAGAAGGCGCAGCAGCGTGGATTTTCCGCCACCTGACGGGCCGACCAGCGCCAGCGTGTGGCCGAATTCCGCCTCGAAGGAAACCCCGTCGAGCACCCGGTTCGCACCGAAGGCTTTCGTGACATTGACGAGCCCGATTCTCATAGCGGGGGCAGTTCGGCAGGCACCTCGCGAAGATCGGGCGGAACCGGCTCGGGAATTTGGAGGGTTTCCGGAGGGTCGAATGGCACGGCAGGAGCCGTTGGCGGCGCGGGAGCGATGCATGACGAGTCAAGGTAACCGGTCCTGCCATCCCCAAGTTTGACGAAAGAATACGCGGAATCCTTTCTCAGGGTATGGACGAAGGTTCCTCGCGGGAGTTTTTCCGGCGGGCCGGGCTGGGCCGGGCCGAGGCAATACAAATCCGCCTCGCGCCTGACCACGCACTCACGGGGTTCGGAAAACACCTCGGGAGCCGCGCATCCCGCCAAGAAGACAGACGCCAGAAACAATGATTCCCTACGTCTCATAGCGAACACGGGCCTCCAGGGATTTTGTCCACAACGAAAGAGGGAGCGTGAGGAGGAGGTAACACACGCCGAGCGGAAGGTAGGCCTCGAAGGTCGAGTAGGTCGCCGAGTTCACCTGCTGGGCGGAAAATGTCAGCTCGGAAATTCCGACGATATATAATAGCGAGGAATCCTTGATGAGCGAGGAGAACTGCCCCGCGAGCGGCGGCAGGGTCTGTTTGAGCACCTGGGGAAGGATCACGAACCGGTAGGTCTGTGCCAGAGTCAGCCCGATCGCGCGCGCCGAATCCCATTGCGACCGTCCCACACTCTCGATCCCCGCGCGGATGACCTCCGCGATATAGGCTCCGCTGAAGAGCGACAGGACAAGCACTCCGACCGCCATCCGGTCGTTCCAGCCGAGGATGTTGGCAACGCCGTAAAATCCGAAAAGCACGAGGAACATCAGCGGAAGCCCGCGCACGGTCTCGACGTAGAACACCGCCGTGTATTTGAGGGGAAGGAACGGACTCCTTCGCGCGAGCGCGGCCGCGAGCCCGAACAGCGTGCTCAGCACGAGGGCTGCAGCCGAAATTCCCACGGTTGTCATCCATCCGTTGAGGAACACCACCCGGTATTCCCAGACCTTCTCCCACTTCATCATCGAAATGGAGAACACCCATATGCACAAAGCGGAATACACCGCGAGCAGGGCGCAAACGGTCGCTCCTTTCGCCCAAAGGGGGGCCGGTTTCTCCGCTCGATCAAAAAGAAACTCCATCGCTCCCCCAAACAGAAGGATTTTGCTCCCGGAGGCAAGGCGTCTTTTTTCGATTAACGCGAGGCGGGTGCCAAGATTACCCTCCAGTGATGACCAGCCTCACCAACGAAGAACTTGCGGCGCTTGCCGGCCGGATGGGCAGCGGGACGCTGGAGCGGCGGATGGAGCGGGAGCGGCGCCTTCTCCGGAGAAAAATCGGGACGTCATCCGTCCGGAAGGATTCCGTGATTGCGGCCTGCATCCGGATAGCCGGACTCACCGGGATCGCGCGCCGGAATTTTCTCGACGTCCGGGTGGTTGAAAACCGAGTCCTTGTGCCCGGCCTTCCCCCGGCATTCGACGGATTCCGCCTCGCTCAAATCTCCGACCTCCACTGCGATCTGGAACCCGCACTGATGGATGTCGTCGAAAGAAAAATTGCCGGGGTCCCCTGCGACGCGGTCGTTCTGACCGGCGACTATCACGACCATCTCGGACAGAGCGGAGACCTTTCGCTCAAGCTGATGCTGCGCCTCATCCCGAAGCTCCCCCACCCGAGATTCTGCGTGTTTGGAAACCACGATTTCCTGAGCCGCGTCGCCTTCTTCGAGCGGGCGGGATTGCCTGTCCTTCTCAACGAACACGCGGCTGTCACGCACGGCGGCCAGCAGATCCATATCTGCGGCGTGGACGACCCAAGGTTTTTCCAGACCCACGACCTCGCCCGCGCGAGGCTCGGAATACCACCGGGCTCCACCACGATCCTCCTGGCTCACAGCCCGCAGGTGGCCAAAGAGGCTGCCGCGCTCGGGTATTCCCTGATGCTCTGCGGCCACACCCACGGCGGTCAACTCTGCCTGCCGGGAGGAATCCCGGTATTGAGGAATGCCCCTGTCCCCCACCGCCTTCTCGCGGGTCCATGGGTTGAAGGTGGAATGCCCGGCTACACGTCGCGAGGCACGGGCGCTTGCGGCGTCGCCGCGCGGCTCTTCTGCCCCCCGGAAATCACCGTCCATGTGTTGGTGAAACCTGGATAGGAAGGATGATCCCGCAGTGCTAATTTCCCAGCATCGCGGACTTCAGCGAGGGCATCACCGGATTGGATCCGAACCAGAGGCTCAAAAAGGACTTTTGAAAATCCCGGCCCGGCACCGATCCCCTGAGGATGCCGTTGTCGTAGCACTGCGTGACATCCTCATCGAGTTCGACCGTCTCGACTCCCCCCTTCTTCAGGGCCCCGAACATTTTGATGAAGGCTTCACGGTCCCTCTCAAATCCCGGATAGGTATAAGACACGCTATCCTCAAACTGCGCCTGCCAGGCACGGGCCACCTGTCCCTGCGGCACGGCTTGCAGGAATGTGAAGTTGAACTGCATCGGCCCGGGGGATGTCAGGACCGCCTTTTCCGACCGCAGCGGCGAAGGCGTGTAGAATGACGCCACATACGCCTTCACGGGAACAATGAGCAAAACAACCGTCCTCAGACCGGCACCGTTGAGCCGGAGCGTTTGGCCGGATACCGTCGCTGTCGGTGGAATCCTGATGCCCTCGATTTCAAGAGCCGGTGCCGTGATGGACAGGAGGACAAAGAAAAGGGCGAAGGCGGTGGCACGCATGGTGATGGGATTGTTTCCGCTGCACATTTGACGCAAACGTGGAAAAATTCCACAATGAATGTCTCTATGTGGAATTCCGCACACCAGCATGTCCTGGACCTTGTCGCCTACGAACCGGGGAAACCGGTCGAGGAACTGGCCCGCGAGATGGGCCTCGAACCGTCACAGATCATCAAGCTCGCCTCGAACGAAAACCCGCTCGGCCCGTCACCCAAAGCTCTAGAAGCCATGCGGGAGGCGCTCAACCGCGCGCACTTCTATCCGGACGGCGGCGGCTGGGCGCTCCGGAACGGCATCGCGCAAAAGCTCGGACTCAAGCGCGAGAACGTTCTGCTCGGCAACGGATCGAACGAGATCATCGAATTCATCGGCCATGCATTCCTCCGGCCGGGCGACGAGGTGGTCACGGCAAAACACTCCTTCGCGGTTTATACCCTGATGGCGCAGCTTTTTGGCGCGACGACCGTGGAAGTGCCGGATCCCGGCTACACCCACGATCTCAACGCGATGCTTGCAGCCATCACCGCAAAAACCCGGCAGCTCTTCATCGCAAACCCGAACAACCCGACAGGCACAATGGTCGGACAGGAAGCGATCGACCGCTTCATGGAGCGCGTTCCGGACCATGTCCTCGTGATATTTGACGAGGCGTATTTTGAATTTCTGGACAACCCCCCGGATGTCATCCGCTATGTCCGCGAGGGACGGAATGTCGTGGTCATGCGCACGTTCTCGAAAATCCAGGGCCTTGCCAACCTCCGCATCGGATACGGCCTTGCCCCGGAAAAGGTCGCTGTGGTCCTGCAAAAAACCCGCCAGCCATTCAACGCAAACGGAATCGCGCAGGCCGGCGCGCTGGCGGGCCTCGACGACTTGGATCACATGAAGAAAACACGCGCACTCACCCACGAGGGACGCAATTATCTTCAGGCCGAGTTCACGGCGATGGGACTGGAGTTCGTCCCGAGCGTCGCAAACTTTGTCCTCGTGCGGGTCGGCGATGGCGATGCCGTCTTCCAGACACTTCTCCGTCGCGGGCTGATCGTGCGCGCGATGCGCAGCTACAAACTGCCGGAATGGATCCGCGTCTCGGTGGGCACGATGGACCAGAACCGGCGCTTCATCGCCGAGCTCAAGGCCATTGACTCGGAAGGTGCAATCGCGCGAGGAAAGCTCGCCTAATCCATGCAGTCGGGAGACACCATCGCCGCCATCTCCACCCCGCCGGGAGAAGGGGCCGTGGCGTTAATCCGAATCTCGGGACCGGGGGCGATCGAAATTCTCGAAAAGGTTTTTGAGGCTGAATCGCACCTTCCGGTTCCGCGGCGGGCCACGCTCGGCCGAATCGCCGAAAACGGCGCGGCGGTCGATCAGGTTCTCGCGACGGTGTTTCCCGCGCCTGCAAGCTACACGGGAGAAAATATGGCGGAAATCGGGTGTCACGGAGGCATCCTCCTTGCAGCCCATATTCTCGAGCTGATCCTGAGGCAGGGCGCACGCGCGGCCGAGCCCGGCGAATTCACCCAGCGGGCGTATCTGAATGGCAAGCTCGAACTGACCCGAGCCGAGGCGGTCATGGACCTCATCAGCGCCCGCACCCCGCTCGCGTTGCGCGCCGCCGCAGAACAGCTTCAGGGCCGGATCGGCGAGGAAGCGGATGCCATCCGTGCAGGCATTCTGGAAATAGTTGCCCACCTCGAGGCCTGGATTGATTTTCCGGAGGAGGGCATCGATCCGGCTGCAGGAGAATCTCTCCTCACAATGATCTCCGCAGCCGGGGATCGCATCGCAAGCCTGCTGGCGACGGCGGAGAGTGGGCGGGTCCTGCGCGAGGGCGTGCGGGTCGCGATCGTCGGGCCACCGAACGCGGGAAAATCCAGCCTTCTCAACCGGCTGCTCGGGATGGAGCGCGCGATTGTCAGCCCGATTCCCGGCACCACACGCGACACGATCGAGGAAGCCGCCTGCCTGCGTGGCATCCTCTTCCGCCTCACCGACACGGCCGGGCTGCGCGAAACAACCGACCCGGTCGAACGCGAGGGAGTCGCGCGGGCGCGGAGGACCATCGAGCAGGCCGACCTCGTGCTTCACGTTGTCGATGCCTCGATCGATTTTCAGGAACCCGCCCTGCGCGAGCGCGAAATTCTCGTCGCGAACAAGGTGGATCTCGTGCCCGGCGGCGAACGCCTCCCTGCCGCCGCGATCGGGGTGTCATCGAAAACCGGCGAGGGGTTTCCTGAGCTCGTCGAAGCCATGCTCCGCGAGACCTGCGGCAGCCACCTCTCCGCCGGGCAGTCCCTTGCCTCCGTCAACGCACGCCACAAAACCCTTCTTGAATCCGCAGCCTCCTCACTGAAAGCCGCGACAGCTCTTCTCGAATCCGGAGCTCCCCCGGAGATTCCCGCCATCGAACTCCGCACCGCCCTGGACGCAGTCGGACGCATCACCGGCTCCGCCGATACCGAGGAAATCCTCGAAGAAATTTTCGGCCGTTTCTGCATCGGGAAGTAGCGCCCCTCCTCCCATCACATTTTCGGCTTTTCTTGTGGCGGCGGCTCTGCAAGGTTTCCATTTGGGATGCAGGGGTTTTTCAAGAAATACGAAACAGGTCCGTTTTTTGACGAAATGTTTTCGCCCGACGGCAGCGTCCGTCCGCATTACAGCCAGCTGCTGGATCGCTTCGATGGAATGGACCCGATGGAATTCGACCGCAAGCGTGCACTGGCCGAGCGTTCGTATTTGAACCAGGGCATCACGTTCACCGTTTACAGCGGCGATGAGGGAACGGAGCGGATCATGCCATTCGACCTGATCCCGAGGATCATCCCCGCTGACGAGTGGGCGGTCATCGAAAAGGGCCTCATCCAGCGGCTCAGCGCTCTCAACCTGTTTCTTCACGACATCTACCACGATCAGCGGATCGTGAAGGAGGGGATCATCCCCGAGGAAATCATCCGGAGCGCGAAGCATTTCCGTCCGGAGCTCGTCGGATTCGACCTCCCCCATAACATCTACATCCACGTCTGTGGGACGGATTTGATCCGGGGAGCCGACGGACGCTACATGGTTCTGGAGGACAACGGGCGCTGCCCGTCGGGGGTTTCGTATCTCCTCGAAAACCGCCAGGCGATGAAACGGGTTTTCCCGAGACTTTTCAACCGACACGCCGTCCGCCCGGTCGGGCGCTATCCGCAGGAACTTCTGGCCACACTGCGCTATGCGGCCCCCAACGGAAACCCGGATCCGACCGTCGTCGTCCTCACTCCCGGCGTTTACAACTCCGCGTATTTCGAGCACTCGTTCCTCGCGCGCGCGATGGGGATCGAGATCGTCGTCGGCCCGGACCTCGTGGTGAACGATTCGCGCGTCTTCATGAAGACCACCAAAGGGCTGAAGCAGGTGGATGTCATTTACCGGAGAATTGACGATGACTTCCTCGACCCCACAGTCTTCCGGAAGGACTCGGTGCTCGGGGTGCCGGGGATCGTCGAGGCTTACCGCGCGGGAAATGTCGCCCTTGCCAATGCACTCGGCACCGGCGTCGCGGACGACAAGGTCACCTACTATTTCGTTCCGGCGATGATCAAGTTCTACCTGGGCGAGGAACCGGTGCTGCCGAATGTCGAAACATATCTCTCGGCGGTCGAGAGCGACCGGAAATTCATCCTCGACCACCTCCCGGAGCTGGTCGTCAAGGCGGCGAACGAGAGCGGCGGATACGGAATGATGATCGGACCGCATGCTTCAAAGGAAGAGGTCGCGAAATTCCGCGCGGCAATCATCGCCGATCCGCGCGGCTACATTGCCCAGCCGGTCATTCAGCTTTCGCGCTCGCCCTGCTTCATTGACGGCAAGGTCGAAGGCCGGCACATCGACCTGCGCCCATACATCCTCTCCGGCGAAAAGACGACCATCATTCCCGGCGGCCTCACGCGCGTCGCCATGCGCAATGGCTCGCTGGTGGTCAACTCCTCGCAGGGCGGCGGCAGCAAGGACACCTGGGTTCTGGACGAAGGGGGGCAGCCATGCTGAGCCGCGTCGCAGATGCCTGTTTCTGGCTCAGCCGCTACATCGAGCGCGCCGAGGCGAACGCGCGCGTTTTGGACGTTAACATCCAGCTCATGCTGGATTTTGAGGACCAGAACGAGAGCACCGTCCAGCAGTATTGGCTTCCGATCCTCGCCACGCTCGAGGACCAGGAGCTCTTCAACGATCTCCACGACGGGATTTCCGGCGACGCGGTCATGGAGTTTGTCACGTTTGAGAAAAGCAACCACCATTCGATCATCTCCTGCGTGACCTCCGCGCGCGAAAACGCCCGCATGGTCCGCGAGCAGATCTCGAGCGAGATGTGGGAGCAGATCAACCGCCTGTATCTCTATCTCCTCAGCAATGCCGCCCGGGCCGCCTTCATCGAAAGCCCGATCGACTTCTACCGCTCGCTGGTGGACAGCCTGCATTCATTCCAGGGAATCACCGACGCCACGATGACCCACGGCGAGGGGTGGCAGTTCCTGCAGGCGGGAAAATTCCTCGAGCGAGCGGACTCGACCTCGCGCGTTCTCGACATCAAATACCACATCCTCCTGCCGACCGGCGAACAGATCGGCGGAACGGTCGACATCACTCAGTGGATGGCCGTGCTCCGCTCGTGCAGCGCGATGGAGGCCTTCCTGAAAATTTCGCACGGGCAGGTCACGAGCTGGGGGGTCGCCGCATTTTTGATCCTTCACGACAACTTCCCCCGCTCGCTTCGCTTCTGCGCGGACAAGCTTGACCTCGCCCTGCACAGCATCTCCGGTTGCGAGCGCGCGCATTTCTCGAACGAGGCAGAACGCCTCTCCGGCTTGCTCCGCTCGAACCTCGACTTCACAACGATCGAGACGATTTTCGCCACCGGACTCCACCAGTATCTCGACCAGACCCAGCTCCGGCTCATCGAAATTTCCGACGCTCTGGTCAAAACCTATTGCACCTGGCTCGACCAGGCGTGATCGCCCGTTCACCCTGACTCCGGATGACCCCTGAATTCCCGGATCTGGATCGCCTGCTGGAACGTGTTGCCAGATCGTTCCACCTGTCGCTGCGCCTCCTTCCCGGAGCCGTCCGCCCGACGCTCTCGCTCGCCTACCTTCTCGCCCGCGCCTCGGATTCGATAGCAGATGTTGCCAACGCCCCGGAGGCCCTTCGCATCGATCTTCTCAGCGGACTTCCCGCATCCTGGCCGCAACGCTTTCCAGGCGCTCTTGAAAGCCTCGCCGGTGCCGAGCGGGAGCTGCTCGAAGACATGCCGTCACTCCTCGAAATACTGCGCTCATCGCCCGATCGTCGGGAAATCGAGAGTGTTTGGGACACCATCCGCTCCGGGCAGATCTTCGACCTGAAGAAATTTCCCTCCCCCTCCCCGCTCCCGCTCGATGAAGCCCGGCACTACACCGGCCTTGTGGCGGGATGCGTCGGGGAATTCTGGACGGACGTCTGCTTCAAGCACATCCCGGATTTCGCCATGAAACCCCGTGATGAGATGCTCCGGCTCGGGTTTTCGTTTGGCTGCGGACTGCAGTGGATCAACATCCTGCGTGACCGTCACGCGGATGCGGATGCGGGAAGGACATACTTCTACCCGGAGCTTTTTCCCGAGGTGATTGCCATCACCCGCTCTCACCTTGCCGATGGAGATCGCTACTCCAATGCCGTCCGCCCCCGCCGCCTGCGCGCCGCCTGCCGCCTGCCGCTCGAACTCGCTGCCGGCACCCTCAGAAAAATCGAATCCAGCCCGTCCCGCCGCGACATCAAGGTCGGCAGGGCGTTTGTCTGGAAAAGCCTGGCAATTTCCTTTCTGCGCTGAAACCGCCCGTCACCACCCGCGCACCTCGACGGCGTCGAGGTGCCGGCTGATCGGATCGCTGCGGCGTTCGGAAGACGGCGGGTTGGTGACTTCCAAAAATTCCTCGCTCAGGGTATCCAGCTGGGTGGCCTCAAACCAGTTCATGTAATCGTCCACTTTTCCCGTCCGCTGCAGGAGAAGGTCATGGATTTTCCCGTTCTCCTCGATCGCCTTCTCCACGTTTTTTTTGGGCTTCTGCGAAAGAGTCGATGCGATGTTCCGGTATTCCGCGATGACCGGCTTGAGCAACGGATGCGCACGAAACTCCAGCGCGAGCAGTTCCGCGGCCTTCTGACGCATGAGATACGGCCCTCCCTCACTTTTTGCCATTTCAGGGAGGGCCGCAGCTCCCGAGACATTTCCGCGCTCGGGCTTTTTCGGGTCTGCCGGCATCGAGAGTTCGAGGACTGCCTGCAGCGCACGGTCTGTTTCTCCGACGCTCAACGGTTCGGCTCCCTTGGATGTGGAGTCCCTCGCAATGGCCAGCGTCCAGAGTTTGCCCAGGCGCGAAGACTCGCCGCCGAGGGAGGGAAACGCCGCAAGCAATGTCTTCATGTCGGCGTCCTCCTCGGCCAGAGAGGACAGAAA
>QYQL01000097.1 GCA_007280915.1 Verrucomicrobiaceae bacterium
CACGGCTCTTTGGCGAGGCCGAGGGACAGCCCTTTTTCCGCGGCAAATTTGTGCTGAAGGAATCCCGGGTTCCAGACCTCGTTGGAATATTCGATGTGGGCCTTCAGCGAGGGATCGAGATTCTCGAAAACCATCGCCGCGAATTTCCTCACGAAATCGTCGTCCGCCATGTGGGGGATGCAGAACCAGGGATCGGTATGCAGGCGGTTGCTCAGGTCGATCAAAAGCTCCAGCGGGACTCCCCGCCCGGCAAATGTCGCGTCCGTCGGGCGCGGGCGGTCGCTCCACGTCCGGATCGCGGAGTTGTTGGTGGCCATAAAATCCATGAAACGAAGGCAGGCCATGCCCCTCCATCGACCGAGAAAGAGCGGGCTCCAGGGGTTCGACTGCCACGAGTTTTCGAAGCCCGGCATGATGACATGGACGTCGCGGACCGGATCCGCCGGAGCCGTCTCCAGGATGCTGAGATGGAGGTCGCCTTTGCGCGAATCGAGCGATACCACCATTCGCCCGGGCGAATCTTCGATGACGCCGGCGGCCGAGGCCCCGAAGCTCAGCTTTCCACGGCCTTTGTAGGTTACGGTGTAGCTTCCCGACGGCCACGGATGCCCGCCAAACGAAATCAGCGGGGACTCGGCCCAGACGCCTTCCGGCAGGGACTTGGGATAGCCGTTCTCATCCAGATCGAGAGCCGGACCGGACCCGAAGGGAGAGCCTTTTTTTTGCGATGACCATTTTCTGGAAAAGCGCATGAGATCCACGAACGGCAGCTCGGTGTTCCAATCGCACGGCCCGGCGAGGTTGATTCCGAGCCGCGGGCGGGGCTTCGGTTCCTCCGCAGTGGCGGAGGAAATGCCTGCAATCATTGCCAGCAGCGACAGGACGACGAGGATGCGCCGCCGGGAATTCTTTCTGGCGGCCTCAGGCATGGCGTTTGGAGGGCAGCGAAAAAAGAAACAGGAGGTGGAACCGCTTGCAGGCCGCATGGAGGATCACCGGGCCGGCGAGCCCGATGGCGATGCCCCCCGCCACATGCAGGGCCGCGTTGCGGGCTCCCGCAGCAAGGAGCAGCTGGCGGAAGCCCGAAGAAAAAATCGTGTGGGCGACGAAGATCTCCAGGCTGAGCACGCCGAGCGCCCCGAGCCCTGCGGCCGGCCTCCACCGGGAAAAACATCCCGCGAGCGCGACGCTCGCAAAAATCCCGGCCGCCGCGAGCGGAACAACAAAGCCCGCGAGACCGGCCGCGTGGAAAAACACGGCGGCGGCGATCGCTGCATATCCGCCGAGCGCGAAGCCGGCCAGCGCGGGCACCCCGCACTCATCCACCTGCTCCAACCGCACCAGGGCGGAAAAAAGAACTCCGAGCGCGAGGCAGGGGATGTAGAGCCACATCTGGTAGATGACGCCCCACGAACCGTAGCCGACCCCGAATGCGAGCGAGATGTTCAGGGCGAACGCCACGGCGACAAACACCTTCCAGGATCCGCCGGCCTTCCTCCAGACAGCGTAAAGCACCAGGAGCAGAAAGAGGACATACAGGAACCAAAACTGCATCACCGGCCGGTAAATGATCGTCCAAAGGCCGGGCCCTCCAGATGCCGAAGCCCCCGTGAGATGGCGGAAACCCTCCTGCAAAATCGTCCACACAAAATACGGCCACAGGATCCTCCTCGCCTTGTCGGCGACGAATGGCCCGAGCGGCCCTCGGCACGAACGCTCGACGAACAGGCCGGCCAAAAAGAAAAACAGCGGCATGTGAAAGGCGTAGATCCACGCGTCCACAAACTCCCAGCCGGGAACATGCACCGGCGTCTTCTGCAAACCGCGCAGCGTGTGCCCGGCCACCACGAGAATGATCCCGATGCCCTTGGCATAGTCCACCCATGCGATGTGCTTGGGGTTTGCCGGATCGGGAGGGTTCACCGCGTTTTATCGCATGGTGCGCAGCCGGCGCAGGGCGATGGCTCCTGCGACAGCGCACGGGATGAGGGTTCCGATGCCCGCCCCGACGATCTCCCAATGCGGCTCCACGCGTCCGGCCATCAGGCGAAGCAGCGCCACGGAGATCCCCGCATAAAGGCCGAAAACCAGGCTGTAAAGCACGGTCTGCCGAAGCATGTCGCCCCGGCGCAACGGCACCCACAGCAAAAGGACGAGGTGCGCAATGAGCGATCCCGCCGCGATGCCTAAAATAAATCCCGGCAGCCCTGCAAACCAATACGCGGGCACCGCGATCGCATACCCGAGCGTGGTCAGCAGGTTGGAGACGAACAGCGCGCGCGGATGGCCGAGCGCGAGCGGCACCCGCTCCATCGAGGACAGGACGATCGTGAACCAGACGAGGATCGCCAGCCACTGGGCCACAACGCCCGCCGTCGCGTAGCGGTGATCGTAAAGCAACCGGAAGAATGCCGGCGCCGAAATCGCGAACCCGCACACCAGCGCCCCGCCGGCGAGCAGGATCAGCCCGCGGGCCCGGATGCTCTGCCCGACCAGCGTCACCGGATCGTCCTGGCTTCGCGACAGGATCGGAAAAAGCACCGTGTGGCTCAGCCGTGTGGACACCTCGATCCCCACGCGGGCGAACGTGAGGGCGATGCTGTAGATGCCCAGCTCCTGGAGCGTGAGCAGCCTTCCGAGAAGAATCCGGTCGAGGCTCCCGGCCAGAAACGCCACGATCGTCCCGAGAAAAATCCACTTTCCGAAATGCAGCAGGTTCTGCACGGCGGCGGCTTCCCACTCGAACCGGTTCCTCATCGGGCGGTTGAGGAAGTGGCTCATCGGCAGCCGGACGATGCTGTAGAACAGCCACCCGCCGACCAAGGCCCAGACGCTCGGGGCGATCCACGCCCACACAATCATCGCGATCACGGAAATCAGTTGCGGGACCAACTCCAGCAGCGTCGCCTTGCCGACCTGAAGGTGGCGGTTGAGGGAAAAGACGGCGGTGGAATTGAAGCCGCCGAGAATCGAGGAGAGCCCGATCACCGGCAGGATGTAGAGAAGATCCTTGGCCAGCGGATCGTTCTGGCCGAAAAACATCGCGGCCGGCCACGCGAGCAGGCATGTGAAGACCCACAGGCCGAACCCGCGCATCACCTGGATCGTCCACGCCGTGTTCAGGAACGCGGGGTCGTCGCCGCGCTTGTTCTGAATGATGCTCGGCCCGATGCCGACCTCGGAAAACATCTGCAACCCCTGCATAAAGACCGTCACCAGCGCCATCACGCCAAACGCCGCCGGAAACAGCATGTGCGCGAGGATCAGGTTGCTTCCGAGACGAATGACCTGCGCGCCGCCGTAGCCGAAAAGCGTCCACGCCGACCCCGCAAGAGCTTTTTTCCGTGTTTCAGGAGCGGCCATCAGATCACGCGGGTTGCGGGCATGAGCCCCGGTGCGGCCGCCGGTGCGGCGTCATCAACTCCGGTCGCCGAAAACGCGGAGGGAGAAATGAGCAGGGAGGACAGTCCGCCGGCAGCCATCATCAGGAAGGGGTTGTAGAACGCATTGAAGAGGCTGTCGGCCATAAAAATGCAGAGGCATATCGCAAACGCGGTCGCCGGTGCCACCAGCGGGTCGCCGAGACGCCGGGAGGGAGTTTTCCAAAAAAACAGGAACGGGGCGAGAAGAATACTCGCACCGAGGGCGGAGAGGCCGAAGAGCCCGTTTTTCCCGAGGGTGAGAATCCACATGCCGTCGGGCACGGAAATGAACCGCCCGTTCTCGTCGGTGACGAACGAGCGCTGGTATCCGGCCCATCCGAAAACCGGGCGCAGGCGGGCTTTCTCGACAAGGAGGTTCTCGTTGAAAAGCCGGAAGGAAAGCGACCCGACCCGCTCCTCGTTTCCGGTCAGTTTTTTCGAGGCTTCGATCAGATTCTGTCCGTCCCATGCTCCCGTGGCGCGAAGGTTCATGTAGGCGAGCGGCAGGATCACGAGCACGAGCAGCGGGATTTTCATCCGCAGCATGACAGCCGCCTGGAAGAGGCCCAGCCCGAGAAGGCACAGCATCAGCGCGCCCGAGGAGCGCGAGATGACCAGGATGGCCGAAAGCCCGAGCACGGCCGGAAGCAGCGGGATATTCAGCAGCGGGACCACTCGCTGGACCGACTTTCGCAGAAACAAAACCCAACCCATCACCACGGCCGATGCGTTGTAGATCGCCAGCTCGAGACCGTGTTTCATGAACACCGACGGCCGGTAGCCGAACCCCCGCTTCGTCTGGCTGAAGTCGTGCGGATAGTAGCCGTAAAGCATGATGTGAAACTGCGGGCTGATGACCATCTCGATGAGTGCGAGCGGGGCGATGACCAGCGCACCGATGAACATTCCCAGCCCGAGTTCTTTCAGCCCGTCATAGGTCCCGAAATAGAGGCGTCCAGTCAGGTAGGGAATCCCCCAGTCCACAGCCATCGGCAGCGCAGCCCCTGCTCCGTCGTAGGGGCCGAGGCCATTGCTGACCGACGATAAAAACGGAGCGAGGCACCAGCAGGCCATCGGGATGTCGATCCAGTGGAAACGAAATTTCTGGAACACTCCGGGATCCTTCACCGCCATGCCGAGCAGAACCGCCAGGCACAGCGCGTTGGTCTTCATGTGAAACGGGATGCCAGGGATGCTGTAGATCGCTGTCTGCGAGGCCGGCAGAAAGAGCCACCCAATCACCACAACCGCAACCGCCGCCGTGCGCGCGGGATATTTCCCGAAGAGATATACGGAAAGAAACAGGATCCCGAACATCGCGATGTGGACGAAGGGCGTCATGGTCGGTGTCGGCGCAAATGCATGGGAATTTCAAGATGCAAAAGCATCGGCCGACAGTGTTGGAAGAGACCGTGCTGAAATCAAGATCTATCCCCTGCACGCAAGCTTGTCGTTGGGGAACAGGATTGCAGAAAATCCGGTTGGCTGTCAGGGTCATCGCATGAAGATCGCGATCGGGATCATGGCTTACAACGAGGAGCGCAACATCGGGGCCATGATTTCCTCGCTGTCGGAGCAGACGCTGTTCGGGATGCCGGAGCACGATGTTTCGGTGCATGCGGTGCCGAACGGATGCAAGGACGCGACGGCTGCGCGGGCGGGCGAGGCGCTCGGGGCCTTCGCGGCGAAGCATCCGCGTGCCCGCGTCGAGGTGAACGAGGTGGAGCAGGCGGGCAAGGCGAATGCCTGGAACTATTTCGTGCACGGTTTCAGCGCGCCGGATGCGGAGGCGCTGCTCCTGCTGGATGCGGACATCCAGTTCGGCGAACGGGAATGCCTCGCGCGAGTGGTCGAAGCCCTTGTCTCGAACCCGCAGGCGGTGGTGGCCGTGGATCTGCCGCTCAAGGATATCACTGCGAAAACGAATCTGACACTCCGCGAGCAGATGTCGGTTTCCGCGTCCCGGCTCCAGATCGCCGGCGCCCCGAAAATCGCCGGAAGCCTCTACCTGGCGCGCGCGGCGGCGCTGCGGAGGTTTTGGATGCCGCTGGGGCTCATCGTCGAGGATGGTTTTGTGAAGGCGATGTTGCTGACGGACAGCTTTCGCCAGCCCGAAAAGATCGAGGCGATCGTCCGGGCGGCCGGTGCCACGCATTATTTCGAGGCCGTCACCGGTTTCCAGGCATGGTTCAAACACGAGCGGCGTCTGGTTAACGGAACGGCAGTGAACATCCTGCTTTTCTCCCACATTCGGAATCTTGTCGCGGAGGGGAAGAATCCGGGTGATGTGATTCGCGCGAACAACGAAGCCAACCCCTCGTGGGTCGCCGACCTGGCCAAGTCCTATCGCGGCCCACTACCGGGCGCCGCGGATTTCGTCTCCGAGCCTCTGAAGAAACTCGGCCGCCTTCCGTTCGCGAAGCGGGTGATGGCACTTCCCGTGGCCTTGCTGCGTGCGGCGCTCAATGTGGCGGTCTGCGTCGTGTGCCAGGGCGATGTGCGGGC
>QYQL01000171.1 GCA_007280915.1 Verrucomicrobiaceae bacterium
ACACTCAAACGGCGACTTCTCCCTCCTCCATCGCCCTCCCGAACACGGTTCTCTCCCTCTCGTGGTCCTCCATTTCCCAACTTCCAGACCTGTCCAGCTTTGATCGCGCACTTTTGTCCAGGTTTGTTTGCAGCGCCACACTCCGGAATAATCCTTTTGACAAATAGTCCGGAATAGTGTTCTTATGAACACGATGCAGCTCACAGACAAACAGCTCGCCGTCCTGGAGTTTCTCCGCGAGCGCCGGAGTGACGGACTTTCCATGCCGACCGTGCGCGAGGTTCAGGCGCGCTTCGGGTTTTCAAGCCCGTTCGCTGCGACACGGCACCTCATGGCGCTGGAAAAAAAGGGGTTTCTCAACCGCTCGGGCGGCCGGGCCCGTTCGATGGCGCTCAATGAACCGGCTCCTCCCCGCTGGTGGAACATCCCGCTGCTGGGAGCCATCCCGGCCGGTCTGCCGGTGGAGGCGCTTGAGCAGCCGGACCGCTGCATCACGGTGGATCCCGACAGCATCCGCCTCCCAAAAAATTCCCGCACCTTCGCGCTGGAGGTGCGCGGCGATTCCATGACCGGCGCCGGGATCCTCGACCGGGATGTCGTCATCCTCGAGCTGGCAGAGCCACATCACCGCGACATCGTCGCCGCTTTGATTGATGGCGAGACCACGCTCAAGCGCTACCTTGTCCAAAAGGGGAACCCTTTCCTCCGCGCGGAAAACCCTGACTATCCCGACCTCATTCCCGCCCGCGAACTCGTCATCCAGGGCGTCTTCAGGGCCCTCATCCGCATCAACCACAGCCGCACATGAAAACCTCCTCAAAAAAACGCAGATCCGGAGATGCCGGGGAAGACCTCTGGGCGTGGACAGAGCGCCAGGCGGCTCCTGCGCCGGCCGTTCGGGAAAATCCGCAACCAGCCGAAAAAACGCCTTGGTATGGAGGTGTGCTGCGGAAGCTTTCCGTCCGGAAGTAACGGTGCGGGCACGGCGTGCCGTCGCCTCATCCCTCAAAATGCGATCCTTATTCTGCGGGCGATCAGGTTTTGGCGAGAATTGAACGGGCGATTTTGAGCGCCTCATCGACATCCGCCGCGACATGGTCGTCGCCGATATCGTCCAGAAATCCGGCCTGGGTCATCATGAAATACGGCTGGGTGTGGGCCCCACAGATGACGACATGCCCGCGCTGGGCCTTGATTTTTTCGACGAGCATTTCGAGGGCATTGAGCGCGGTGGCATCCATCGAGGTCACCGAACGCATCCGGAGGATGACGACCTTCGGGCGGACGTTCGCGGCAACGAGGGCGTCTTCGAGTTTGTCCGCCGCCCCGAAAAGGAAAGGCCCCGCGATCCGGTAGATCGTCACGCCATCCGGAATTTCCTTCCCGGCGATCGAGTGCCGGTCGCCCTCGTCCTCGTTCTCCGCGGTCACCTGATGGACAACCGTGGTGTCTGTCACGCGTTTGATGAAGAGAAGGGCGGCGAGAAGCATTCCGATCTCCACAGCGACGGTGAGATCGAAGACGACCGTCAGAAAAAATGTCGCCAGAAAAACCGCCGCATCGGCCAGCGGAATCCTCCGCAGCCGGGAGAATTCCCGCCACTCTCCCATCCTCAATGCGACAGCGACGAGGATGGCGCTCAGACTGGCCAGCGGGACAAATTTCGCGAGCGGTGCCGCGACGAGAATAATGACGAGAAGAGTCGCCGCATGGATCATCCCCGAGAGCGGGGAAGTTCCGCCCGCCTGGATGTTCGCCGCAGTCCGCGCAATCGCGCCGGTGGCCGGAATCCCCCCGAAAAGCGGAGAAACCAGATTGGCAATCCCCTGTCCGACAAGCTCGGTATTCGCGTTGTGCCGGTCGCCGGTCATGCCATCGGCCACCACGGCGCAAAGCAATGACTCGATCGCAGCGAGTAGCGCGATGGTGATCGCCGGTTGGAAAAGTTCCTGGATGACCGAAATAGAAACCGCAGGCATTTTGATCGCCGGGAATCCCGCCGGGATTCCTCCGAACTGGGATCCGATCGTCGCCACGGGAAGCTGGAAGATCCCGGCGGCAACCGTTCCCAAAACGAGGACCACGATCGGTCCCGGGATCCGTTTGAAAGGAAGCCGGGGCCAGAGGCGGAGCAGCACAAGCGAACCCGCGGCCAAAGCCAGCGTGACCAGATGCGTCTCCGGCATTTTCCCCCACAAAACCGGAATCTTTTCAAAAAAATCCGCGGGAAGTTTTTCGATCGAAAGCCCCAGAAAATCTTTGATCTGGCTGATCAGGATGATGACCGCGATTCCGCTCGTGAAGCCGGTCGTCACCGGGTAGGGGATGAACTTGATCAGCGTGCCGATTTTGAACAGCCCCATCAGGACGAGCAGGATGCCGGCCATCATCGTGCACAGCGCGAGCTTCTCGAAGCCGTAGGTCTGCACGATTCCATAGACAATGACCACGAAAGCCCCGGTCGGCCCGCCCACGCTCAGGCGCGTGCCTCCCATCAGCGAGATCAAAAATCCCGCGGCGATCGCCGTGTAGATCCCCTGCTGCGGGGTCACCCCGGATGCGATGCCGAACGCCATCGCCAGCGGCAGGGCGATCACGCCGAGTGTCATCCCCGCCACAAGGTCCGCAAGAAATTTGCGGGCGCTGTAGTCCCGCCACATCCCGAACGCCACCGGCAGGGAATAAAGAGGCTCTGGTCTCGACATGTTGAACAAATAATAAGTCCGCCGCGTCCGGCAATGTAAAAAACCGCGTGGACTCCGGTCAGCGCATGACTGAAAGTTGCGGAAAGCAGGGAGAATAGGCGTCCCGCCTGTTTGTAGACTGGCTTTCGCTGCCCAACTGGTGCCCACACGGGCGGGACGCCCATGCTCTCTGGGATCCAGCCGCTCCGGTTGCAACTTTCATACGCCCGGTCAGCGGGATTTATTGATCCGCTGAATGGTCTGCCGGACGAAATTCCCGGCCGCTTCGATCTCCTCTTTGAGCTGCCTCGATGAGATCGCGATCGCGCCGAACGATTCGACGGTGAGACGCTCGAGATGGTCGTCGGTCGCGACGGTCACATCGAACCCGGATGCATACTTCGCGGCGAGGCGCTCGATGATGTCGTCGGCGGTCTGGCCGGATTTGGAGTAGAAGATCTTGATGGCGGTGGATTCCTCCCCGGCGGACGGTTTCATTCCCCGGCCATCGAAGACGACCGCCACCGTCCAGTTGGAACCGTCCTGCAGGGCGGTGAGCATTCGGATGAGGGACTCGCGGACAGCCGGCCCCTGGGAGGCATATTTTCCGGAGAGCTCCGGCCACTGGAAGATCATGCTGTGGCCGTCCACGATGAGGATCTTCTGTTTCATCGCGGAGCGCGCGGGGATTATTTTGCGTCGGGGAGGATGCGGGTATTGATGCGCACGATCCCGTCGCGGGCGAACTCGCTGGCCGGGTAGTTTTTCTGGGCCTTCAGATACCATGCGAGCGACGAACCGATCTGGTTCCTCCCCTCGAGGTCCTCCGCCTGCCGGATCGCACGAACGAAGTCGGATGCCTTCGTCGTGAGGTTGGCGCGCACCTGGTTCAGCTTGTTGTCATCGGGGAACTGGTGCGAGGCGGCCTCCGCGCTCTCCCACGCCCCGGCAAAGTTGCCGCGCTTCTCGACCTCCTGGGCGCGGATGATCGCAGCCTCGACGGACGCCATGTCCTCGAGCACCTTGCGGAGCTGCTCCTGCTTGTCCGGATACATCGCCGTGGCGGCGATGAACCGCATCTTGTCGTCGTAGATCTGACGGAAATTTTTCTGGCTGATCAGCTGGTCGAAGTCCGAGATTGCGCGGCTCTGAAGGTCCGACTGGCTGAATATTTTTCCACCCACTTCGGAGAGAGCCGGGTTCCTCGGCCAGATTTCCGCTGCGGCGCGGAGCTCGGATTCCATGGCCTCCTTGTCCCCGCTGGCAGCCGCATTGCGGGCCTTGGCGAGGTGCATCGAGCTCACCGTCTTTGCCGTCTCGATTTTCGCGAGCGGCTTGCTGGAATCGAAATCCACGGCCATGGGCTGGATTTCGTTCACGAGCTTTTCCGCGCGGGTGAGGTCGTTTACCTCGAGGGCGGCAAGGAGCTCGTTGCTCTTCTGCGAGAATTCGAGCGCTCGGCGCTTGTCGTCGCGGCTCAGCAGCCGGACGCTCGGAAGGAACTCGCCCAGCGCAAACGTCTCCGCCAGCCGTTCGGTCGCGCTCTTCATCTCGTTCTTTGAGAGGAGGAATTTGTAGGCCTCGATCCCCTCGTTGACATCGCGGATTGCCTCATTGGCGAGGCCGTCGAGCTGGCTGAGCGAGTTGATGAGCTTGCTGACCGCCTGGGCGGCGGTGGCGGCCCCGCCGACCATGCTCTCGACCCCGAGATTTTCGACGCCCAACTTCATCCCCTGTGCGGAGAACGACTGGCCGGAAGGAACGAACGTCCCGCCGCCAGCAGAAGTGCCGTTGGCACCGGCCCCTCCCTGCACATAGGTTCCACCCTTCGCTTCGCCGGAGACTTTCGGGTCGAACTCGGCGTTGATTTTCGCCTGCCCGGAATCCTTCGTTGGGAGCGCGTCCACCATCTTCTTGAAGACCTCGATCGAATTGTCACCGTCGGTGTAGAGCGCGCGGTAAAACCGGTTGGCAATAATGACGTGCTGGAACCGCCGGGTCGCGAAAAATTGCATGATGAGCGCCTGTAGATAGCCTTTTGCCGTGAGCTCGAGGCTGGCCATGCGTGCCTTGTTATTCTCGATTGTCTGCCCGGCCTCGGAGAGCTTCCGCTTCACGGTCGCAACCCGGGCATCCCTGGCGAGCTTCTGGTTTTCCTGCCCGAACGCATCGTCCTTGGCGACCTTTGGAGTGAGGAGGTTACCGCTGGCCGCGACCTCGTTGTTCCACTCCGCTTGGGCCCGCTGCTTTTCCCAGATCTCGTTGTCGCGTCTCAGCTTTTCGACCTGGGCCAGCGTATTCTTTGCCGAGAAGATCGCATCGGACAGGGTGGTGCAGAGGTTCGCGTCGTCCTTGTATTGGGAGGCTTTCTTCAGAAGGGCAAATGCCGCGTCCTGGTTCTGCTTGTTCGCCTTGCCGGGCGAGAGCAGGTCCATGATCTTGTCGATCGTCTCGCGGTAGGAAACATCGGCCGCGTCGGTCGCGGGAGCCGCATTCAGGTATTTTTCAAACCGGGCGCGGAAGAGCCGGTTGTCATTCATGTTCCAGAGCTTCCCGTCGTAGGACATCGTGTCGTTGCCGGGATCGAAATGAGGGACATCCCTGCCGATAAACCCCTCGTTCATCTGGCCGGGGCGGGCCCCTCCGGTCGCGGCTTTCGAGTCCCCCGCACCGGGAGGAATCCCGCCGCCTTCCGAAAACGCCGCAGGAGAGCCAAGCAGGAGGACGGTCAACAATACAGCGGGGGCTTTCATGGTTGGGAAAGTTTTTTGGTCCGGAGCACGCCGTTTTCATCGACCTCGACGACGAAGACGTATTTCTGCCCCTTCTGGATATTCATGGCATTGAACTCGGTCGTGACCAGAACCGGAATCGTCTCCTTCTCCACATCCACGGCGATCAGTCGTCCGGAAGCTGGCGACCAGGCAAGGGAGTTCGAAACCTCCCCCTCGACCTTGTAAACATTTCCGCGCAGGCTGTTGGCGTTTTCCATGTAGCCGGGAATGTCAAGGACCGCCACCGTGCGGAATGGATCCGAGCCGCCGGCCTGAAAAAAGCGTGCTCCCAGAAATGCCGCCAGGATCAGTGCAGCGGCCAGTATAATCCAAATCGGCTGCAGGGAGGTTTTTTTTCGGCGGGCCATGAGCGTCCCTATCTCCTACGCGTGCTGCCGCAGAAGTTCAAAGGGAAAACGCCGCAATCCAGAGGATTCCGGCTCCCCGTGACCGTCCTGAATATACCGCTGCCTTCCTCAATGACTTCTGACCGCGGCTTTTTGTGGAACGAGCAGAATGCAGACGGCAATAAATGCGCAGAGAACAGCCGATGCGGAATATCGGCTGAGGGCGAGTCCGCCGGCAGCAACCGGCTTGTCAAGGTAATCGCCAATCACCGCTCCCAGCGGGCGGGTGAGGATGAACGCCATCCAGAAAAGCAGCGGTCGGGAAAACCGTGTGAGTCGGTAGGCCAGCGCGACAAGGGCAAGCAGCCCGGCGAAGACCAAACCGGCTCCAACGTAACCGAGACCGGCGGTATCGGCGGTCCAATCACCCAGCGCCGTGCCCAATGTCTGGGAAAACATGATGGTCGCCCAATAAAACATCTCCGCCTTTGGCGAGCTGACGGAGTCAACGGCGATCGAGCCAAGGCTGCGGTGCCAGATGAACAGCGACGCGAGCACCAGTGCCAGAAGAACAGCGGTGCCTCCGGCGTAGCCGATGCCGAGGGAACGGTCCGCAAAATCCGCCAGCGTCGTTCCCACGGTCGTCGTCGCAACAATGGTTGTCCAATAGATCACCGGATGAAATTTTTTTGCGGCGATCTGGAAAACCACCGCCGCAATAAAAAACACCGCAAAGATTCCCGTGCCCGCGAGATACCCCAGGTTCATCGACATGGAGACCGCGTCGCCCGCCGTCTCGCCGAGCGTCGTCGCGGCGACTTTGATGATCCAGAAGATCAGTGTCACCTCGGGAACTTTGCTGAAAGCGACTTCTGGACCGTTCTTCATGCAAGGGTAGGGAAACTCTCTTCTGTTCCGCAAAGCCAGCGCAAAAACCCGATGCAGGTTTTTTTGATGTTCAGGAGAAGGATCCGGAATAGAGAGCGCGAACGAGGGCGTTCGCGCGCCCGCCGGGCAGGACGCCCTGCTCCATCTGGTTCATGACATAGCCGAAGCCGATGCCGGAGTCCGGGTCGGCAAACCCGAGGCTGCCGCCGGCGCCCGGATGGCCGAACGCCCCGGGAGATGGGCCGAGGATCTCGCGGAGCTTCCGACCGGACGCATCGAGCGGGTCCATCATGAACCCGGCCGAGAACGAGGTTTCGAGGCGGAGGATTTTATCAAAACCCTGCGAGCGCCGGGTGGACATCCACGACATGGCCTTTCTTCCGAACACGGGTTTTCCTCCACAGGCTCCGCCGCTTGCAAGGATCGAATAAAACCTTGCAAGCGACGAGGCCGAGCCGATTCCCCCCATCGAGGGAAGCGACGCCGAGCGCGCAGCCGGCGAATTCATGGCGGAAACCGCCAGCAGCCCGCCGGGAGAGGAAAAAGCTTTGCGCGTCAGCGAATCCGGGAGGGCCATGGCTTCGGTAAAAGCGGGGTTTTGCGGAGGATCCCCGGCGCGGGGAGGGAGGATCGATGCGGCGCGCCCGTGCTCTTCTTCGGGCAGCCCGATCCAAAGTTCGAGGTCGAGCGGATTCCCGAATTCCCTGCGCCAGTATTGGCCAATCGGGGTTCCCCCATCGAGCCGGCGCACGAGTTCATCGGCAAGGAATCCGAATGTCCTCGGTCCGTAGCCCGGGCCCTCCCCGGGCCCCGCGAAAGGGGCCTGATTCTCAATCGCCCGCGCGACGCCCTCGTGATCCATAACCGAGAGGTCGGTGCGGTCGAGCGCCCCAAGCCCGGCGGTGTGGGAGAGAACCTCCCCGACGGTGATGCGATCCTTCCCGCCCCTCGCAAACTCCGGCCAGATGTCCGCCATCCGGCAGGCGGGATCGAGTCCGGCGCGCTCCAGCGCGTGCAGCGCACAAGCCGCTGCCATGCCCTTTGTGGCAGACCAGATGAGCACCAGCGTGTCAGGCGCCCACGGAACCTCCCGCGCGGCATCACGGAACCCGCCGCAGAGGCTCACGAGCTCGCGGCCGTTCTGCCAGATCGAAACGGCGGCGCCCACCTCGCGGCCGAATGCGAAATTCTCCTCAAAAGCCGCGCGGACGCGGGATGGCACGTCGGCGGTCACAAAAGCCCGCTGACAGACTTCAGGTCGGGATCGTATTTTGCGATCTCACGGAATTTTTTGTCCATTTCAAAGCTGGTGCGGAGGGCGGCGGCGGCCTCCTGGAGGTTTCCCAGGACCGCATCGTAGCATCCGAGGTTGTAGAAAAACGTGGCTTCCTTCGCGAGGCTGGAAGGACCTTTGAGA
>QYQL01000057.1 GCA_007280915.1 Verrucomicrobiaceae bacterium
AAGCGGGAAATCTCAAATCCCCACGGCGAATTTTCTTTGTCAAAGCGCCACTCGGCATGATCCATCCTTACTGAGTTGTCATTCATCGTGGCAGGCGTTCCGGTGACTGAGGGCATTGTCCGGTGGAGCAGGGCCAGCATCTGAGAAAACGTCCGCATTTTCGTGACTGCGCTTGTCTTTGGGCAGACCGCTTCAAAACGAATGACGTGCGCCGAGTCTTCCGCGTCCGTAACGTCGAGGAACATTTCCCCCTTCTTGAGACGCAGGATATGGTTTTTGCTTGCCCGCGCACGGCCTGATTCGTCAGTCACAACGGCAGCGCAATCCGCTTCCTCGGCAATGATGCCCGCTTCCGCACACTCACCCGCCAAATCGCAATGAATTTTTGGATCGGTTAACGGCAGGGGCGAAAATCCGGTAAGATCGACACGCGACCCCACCCCCAACAAATACTTCCTGAGGCTGGAATCAAACTCATTGCATCGCCGGATAAAGTCACTCGGGATTACCGGCATCAAATCACCAGACGGGCTCCTAAAAGAGGTGGCGTAACGCGCCATGTTTGTTTCCAGATCAGCCAGAATTTCCAGATCGGTGTCGGCCTCGCCGGAAAAGATCAGAGAACTTCTCAGGATGCGGCGTGCGTCATCTGGCAGGGTGTCTTTCAGGAGTTTGTCGGCGTAAAGGCTCGTCACCTGAATAATTACACTTTCCAGCGGGCTGGATTGGTAAAAAAACCAAAAAATGCGTCAAAATGGAGATAATCGCAAAGAAATTTCTATTCGGTATAATATGCTGATAAAAAACGCTTTGTGACTGATTTTCTTCTTGACCGCATACCAAGTTATGTGATACTTTCAAAATGAGAGAACGAGATACGAACACAATCAAAATGCCCCCCGCTGGGGCGATGCTTGATTCGTTTGTAGCCTTCAAGATTGGAGCAGATGGCAGGATGGCTATGCAGTCGAAAATAAAGGATGCCCGCGACAAGCTTGCCCTTGTCCAAATGCTGGAAATCGCCGCACAACGCCTCAGAAACGAGGCCGCCAAGGAAATAGGGTATCCCTTGGCGATTGCCGCTTAACCCATGCTTCTCTCAATTTCTTGAAAGTCTCTTTCGGTTTGGTCGGAAATCTCTTTGGGCAGGATATTCCAGAACAATTCAACATCCGACGATTTCACGATCTTTTTATAGTGGTCTTTGATCATTTTGATGGAATTTCCCATCTGTTCCGCCAAATGCCCTCTGTCGTTATACTTGGCCAGCCAATATGAGGCGTAGGAATGGCGTGCAACGTCATCAATCCACTTCGGCCCATCTGGATTCCAGAATTCTTTGGAATTGTGCTTTTTCAGCCGGTAGCCAAGGGAAGAGCGGAGTTTTTCGACAGCCGTTCTGAATCCCCTTTGCTTGACGATAAAACCATTCCTCTCGCCCTTGTAGCCGTCGAGCCATTGGAACAGGGTATTCTCAATTTTTACGTTTCTGGTGTCTTTGGTTTTGCTGGTCGAACCAAGAACAGTAATTTGCCTCTCTGATAAATTGATGTTTTCCCATCTCAAGAGTTTTGCCTCTGTCGGCCTCAAACCACCAAAAAGGCAAATGGCATGATAAACCGTCAAATCGGGATAGGTGCTTTCACACCGGCGCATCAATTTCAAACACTGCGCAACCTCCAAAATCTCGACATCCTTTTTGATGAGTTCGATGACAATTTCATCCAATGGATTTTCTTTGGTATGCTTTTGGGCAATGCACCAATTGAAAAACTGGCACAGCAAGGACCGGACGTTGAACACTCGTCTCTGTGACACTTCCAAAGAATCAAGGTAATCCCTGAAAATCCGCTCGGACATCTCAGCAATTCGGGATTTCCCCCATTTCTCCTTCAAAAGCTCGGAAGTCTCAGAAATCGCATTGATGGTATCCTGTCGCAGCAAGCCTTTTTTGAGTTTCTTGGTTTTGTCAGCAAGCCATTCGTCGGCGAGGGTTGAGATTGTCAGGCTGTTTTTCTTGATTTCCTCCTGTTCCAAAAAATTCAGAAAAAACCCGACCGCATCCGTAAGCGATTTCCCATACTTGGAAAGTTTCGCATCAGCCCTCAATGCTTCGACTCTCAATTCTGCGGACATGTTCAATCCTTCCGCGCCCTCAAGCCTGAAATCCGATTCAAGTTCCTGCGCCCGCTTTTCGGCGTCTTTTTTGGTCTTCCGATACTCCCGCCCCTCGCCATTTGTGCCTTTTCTTCTACCGTCGATCTGGTAGAGAATTTCACTCTTGATGATGACTTTCCTGATTCTCGGCCACGTCTTGCGGATGAGCTTGCCCATACCTCACACCGTAAAATAATGGCTAGAAAATGGCTAGTAGTTTGTTTTTGAAATTCACGATAATCTTTGTAAGCAGTTAATCTGAAATGAAATGGAGGGGTGGTAGAGTGGTCTATTGCGCCGGTCTTGAAAACCGGAGAGCCGAAAGGCTCCGTGGGTTCGAATCCCACCCCCTCCGATTCTGCGAAGCAGACAAAAATCAAACCGTGGGATGAGAACGAAGTTCGACTGCCAGCGCGCCAGCGCACCAGACAACGCGCGCAGCGCCATTTCCGCAGAGCATGCCACAGGCATGATAATCCCACCCCCTCCGATTCTGCGAAGCAGACAATCATCAAACCGTGGGATGAGAACGAAGTTCGACTGCCAGCGCGCAAGCGCACCCGACACCGTGACAGCTCCTTTTCTGCAGAGCCCGCCGCAGGCGGGATAATCCACCCCCTCCGCTCTCTGCGAAGCAGACAATAATCAATCCGTGGGATGAGAACGAAGTTCGACTGCCAGCGCGCAAGCGCATCTGACAACGCGCGCAGCGCCATCATCGCAGAGCCCGCCATCTGCGGGATAATCCAACCCTCCCGCAACCAATCCCTCCCGTGCCAAGAATAAAACGAGACCTCCCGAGCCGATCCGCATATGCCGTGGCGGCGGAATTGAAACGCAGCAACGGCCTGCCTGTGCGGGATCTGGCGGAGCGGTTGGGAATGAGCTACATGGGGGTCAAAGCCCAGTGCCTCGCCCTCGAAGAATCGGGTTTTCTGTCGTCCCGGAATGTCCACCACGGCACCGGCAGGCCGCAATTGGTTTACCGCCTCTCCGCACGCGGGCAGAAGCTTTTTCAGACGGATGATAACCGGCTCGCCATCGACCTTCTGAAGGAAGCCCAGGCTCTATTCGGCCCGACATCGGCGGAGAAACTCCTCTATCAGTTTTTTCAGAAACGGGGAGCCGAGTATGCGCGGAAAATCCCGACCGAAAAACCGCTTGAGGCGAAGCTAGCCGCTCTGGCCGCACTGCGCGAGGCGGAGGGTTGCATGCCGCGTGTCGAAGGAGAAACACTGGTGGAGTCGCATTGTCCGCTCTCCGGGATTTTCGAAGCTTTTCCGGCGGCCTCCTCCATGGAAGAAGCCGTCGTTTCAAAAGCCCTTGGTTTGAAAGTCAGGCGCCATGTGCTCGCGACCGGCGACCACTACGAAATCCGGTTTGAAGCATTTCGTTGCGAAGGGGACGCCGGATGACGTAAAGTGCCGGCCTCATGAAGAAGATTTTCGTCACGGGAGGCGCCGGGTATATCGGCAGCATTTGCGTCGAGCAGATGCTCAACGTGGGGTTCGAGGTCTCGGTTTTCGACAACCTCAGCGAGGGACACAAGAAGGCCGTGGATCCGCGCGCGCGGTTTTTCCAGGGCGATCTCGCCGACCGCACGGTTATCAGCCACGCGCTCGGCGAGGCGAAGCCGGAGGCGGTCATGCATTTTGCGGCGAACGCCCTCGTGGGCGAGTCGATGCAGAACCCCTCGAAATATTTCCGGAACAACGTCTGCTCGGGGATCAACCTGCTCGATGCGGCGGTCGAGGCCGGTGTGAAGAAATTCGTTTTTTCTTCAACCTGTGCGACATTCGGCATCCCCGATCGCATGCCGCTCGACGAGTCGCTGCCCCAGAAGCCGATCAACCCCTACGGAGAATCCAAGCTGATGTTCGAGCAGGTGCTCCGCTGGTATCACGAAATCCACGGCCTTTCCTACGTGGCACTGCGGTATTTCAACGCGGCCGGAGCAACGGAGCGCTACGGCGAGGATCACCGGATCGAGACCCACATCATCCCGAACGTGCTCAAGGTCGCTCTCGGACAAAAGGAATCGGTCGACATCTACGGCACCGACTACCCCACCCCGGACGGCACCTGCATCCGCGACTACATCCACATCCTCGACCTTGCCCAGGCTCACATCCTCGCCCTCGGATCGGAAAAAAGCGGAAAATACAACCTCGGCACCGGCGGGGGAACCTCGGTCAAAGAAGTCATTGATGCCTGCCGGAAAATTACAGGGCGCGAGATCAAGGCGGTGGAGAAGCCGCGCCGCGCGGGCGATCCCCCGCGCCTCATCGCCGCATCCGAAAAAATTAAATCCGAACTCGGCTGGAAGCCGAAGTTTGAGAACATCACGCCTATCGTCGAAAGCGCGTGGGCGTGGCACCTCAAAAACCCGGGCGGATACGGGGACTGAGCGGGAATCACCCTTCCCTGAAATTTTCAGCCCCGCATCTCCGGGCCCGGGAGCACCCGCGGCGTTCGATAACCGAAATGCCCGGGACTGGCTTCATGGATCATTAGCAGGCTGCTCCGGTTTGCCCCGGCGGGGACCCGGATAGGGGATGACTTTCGTGCGGATCGCCCAGGCATTCCACTGGTCGGAAAGATCCTTCACCATCTCCGGTTTTTCTGCAGCGCGATCGTGTAGTTCGGTGCGATCGGCTTTCATGTCGTAGAGTTCCCAAGGGCCTTCGCGTCCCAGGCGGACGAGCTTCCAATCCCCGAGCCTCACGGCGGCATTGCCTTCGTGCTCCCAGAAAATCGCATCCCGCTGGACGGATTTGTTTGCAAACGCAGGAAGCAGGCTCTTCCCCTCCATCGGCAGGATCGGCTTGCTATTGAATTCCGCAGGATATTTCGCTCCCGCCACGTCCACGCATGTCGCCATCAGATCCACGATATGTCCCGGCTGTTGGCGCAATTCGCCCTTCGCCGGAATCCCCGCCGGCCAGTGCACGATGAGAGGTGTGGAAATGCCGCCCTCATGGATGTAGTGCTTGTAGCGGCGGAACGGAGTGTTCTGAAGCGTCGCCCACGACTGCCCGCAGTAAACCCTCGAAGTTGCCGAACCCGGTGCGCCGGGGCCTTCCAGCACGCCGTTCAATCCGGTCTCGGCATTGCCACCGTTGTCGCTGAGAAACAAAATGAGCGTATTGTCGAGAATGCCGCGCCCGCGCAAATCTTCCACCACCCGCCCCACGGCACGATCCATGTGATCCACACAAGCAGCATAGACGGCCATGATCTGGTCGAAGCGGTCCTGCTCCGCAGGCGTGAGGCTGTCCCAGGCTTTCATCTCCTCCGGTCGGGAGGAAAGCGGCCACGTCTTGTCCACGATGCCGAGGACGACCTGCTTCTTGTGGCGCTCCTCGCGCAGTTTATCCCACCCGGCCTTGTATTTGCCGCGATATTTCGCGATGTCCTCCGCCGGGGCCTGCAAAGGAAAATGCGGCGCGTTGTAGGCCAGATAGAGGAAGAACGGCTTTTTCTCCGCCTGCGCCTCGCCGATGAACTTGAGTGCGTAGTCGGTGAAGACATCGGTCGTGTACCAGTCCTTCGGCAACTCCGGGCCGTCGTTTGCCAGCATCCTCCCGTCCAAAGCCAATCGTTTGAGCGGCCCATCGAGATGATAAAATCCAATGCCCGGACCAACGCCGGCGAGGCTGCGGTCGAATCCGCGGTTCCACGGCACAACGTCAAATTCCGACCCCACATGCCACTTGCCGGACATGGCGCTAAAATACCCCGCACCCCGCAGCACCTCCGCAATGGTCACGCAACTGTCATTCAGCCGCCCACGATAACCCGGCTGCCCTTTGTCCTGAACCATGTGCCCCACCCCGGTTTGGTGCGGGTAAAGCCCGGTCAAGAGCGAGGCCCGCGTGGGACAACAGCGCGCGGCATTGTAGAACTGCGTGAAACAGAGTCCGTCCGCCGCCAGCGCATCGAGATTCGGCGTGCTGATCTCCGAACCGTAACAGCCGAGGTCGGAAAATCCCATGTCGTCCACAAGGATGAGGAGGATGTTGGGCTTGGCGAGTTGACCTTCGGCAGCGCAGACGCCGCCGCAAAGAAGGTTGAGGACGCAGAGAGATACAATGATGTGTTTCATAGTTTGAAGCAGCTTGAAACTATTTCCAGTCGTCGGTGCGGAAAGGCGATGCGGGCAGCCCGGCGGCGTTGTAGAGGTTGCAGTCGGGAAAGTTTTCCCACGCATAGCGAACAGCGACAGGCTGCTTCACGTCGGAGCTGAAAACGATGACCTTGCTGCCTTCAATGTGCGCCTGGGCGGGCTGCCACTTCTTATCGTCACCGGCAATGACGAATCCTTTTAACCCGCCATCTTTCGCGACGAGGCCGCCATCCGCGTGCGAAAAGCTCAACACCATTTTGCCGTCGCGAATTTTGTGGCCCGCAGGCAGTGGACCGGATATGGCGGCGACCTTTTGCTCATAAACGTCGCCGAGCGCCCACAGCGAAAGGCGGCGGCCGATCTCCTGCTTGTTCTTTGGGTGGATGTTGTTCTCTTCGCCGATGTCAATGTTGACGCTCATGCCCGTCTTGGGCAACACAAGCGTCTTGAGCATCGCCTCGCGAATCATCGACCAACCGTCGCCCTCGCCTCTGAAGTTGGGCAACTGCACCCACGCAAAAGGGAAATCATAACCCCAGCGCGCGCGCCAGTCATTCACCAGCAGCGGCAACTGATACTGATAGAACACAGCCTTGGCCGGCTGAGTGTTCCCTTCGCCCTGATACCAGATGCTTCCCCGGATGGCATACGGAATGAGCGGCGCGATCATGCCGTTAAAAAAACCGCCGATGACCGCGTTGCGATCACGGCGCGCCTGTGCCACGGTCGGACTCCGTGGTTTGCGCGGGACGGGTTGGTTTTCAGAGCGAGCCTTCTGCGCGGCGATCTCCCAGCGCGCCAGCGCATGTTCGTAGGGCTTCACGGCTTCCGGTGAAAGCGCCGCCTCCCGGGCTTGCTCACGCACATCAAAGTAAGGAGTCAACTCCTTCGACTTATGCTGCGCCTCGGGTGCAATCCATGCTTCGATGGGCGAGCCACCCACCGACGAACTGATCAACCCCACCGGCACGCCGAGAGCCTGATGAATCTCGCGGCCAAAGAAAAACAACGTCGCCGAGAACGTGCCGACCGTATCCGGCGCGCACACGACCCACGCGCCGGTGCTGTCCGGTTGCGCGGTCTCGGCAGAGGCCGCCGGCATTTTATACATGCGCACTAACGGCAAATTCGCTGCGCGGCGTTCCTTCGCGCCGTCCTTGGCCATATCAACAACCATGGCCATATTCGATTGTCCCGAGCCCAGCCAGACTTCGCCGACGAGGATGTCATTGACGAGAATGGGCGACGTCGCCTTGGCTTCGGTCACAGTGAGAGTGCAGGGCTCGGCGCTGGCTTTGAGCGCGTCGAGTTTTACCAGCCACTTGCCATTCGCGTCGGCAATGGCGGTCTTTTTTTGGCCGGCGAATTCTACAGCGACCTCCGCCCCCGCCTCCGCCCAGCCCCAGACCGGCACTGGCGCATCGCGCTGAAGCACGGCATGGTCATTGAAAACGCTGGCGAGTTTGAACTCGGCGGCGCTGGCAATTTGCCCGCCAAGCACAGCGAGCAGGAGTATCAGAAGGATGTATTTTGGTGTCTTCAATTTACTGTTCTCCTGCGGTTTTCAGACCCTTGGTCTTCCGTTTGCCCTCGTTTGGATACGGCTTCACGTGCGCCCGCACACCCCACGCTTCCCACTTGGCGGCGAGTTCCTTCACACGGGCCGGCTCTTGCGCGGCGAGGTCTCGCAATTCGCTGCGGTCGGTCTTGAGGTTATAAAGTTCCCACGGGCCTTCGCGATGTAGCGTGGGAGGCAGAGCGCGATGACAAACGCAAGGAGCGCGAAATGAGAGCGGTGGATTGATTTCACTTTTTACCCGTCTCTTGTTCTTTGTAAGTCGCTGCCACACTTCTCACGAAGGGCGGGTTATCCTTGGGCAGACAATACGTCACAACCCCGTCGGCCAGTCCATCCGCAGTGGACTGCAGACCGATCTCGAGACATGCTTTGACATATGCGGGAGTAGGACTGTCCGGCGACTCCGAGTGCTTCTCAGCGTAGACCATGACTACCAGTGGCATTTTCCCTGTCAGGCCGCCTTTCGTCGTGTGTTCGTCCAGCCATCGCCGCCACTCCTCGATCTGTGGGCGAAGTTTTGTGGTATCAGACAGGTTGTTCTGAGGGTAGAAATAAGGGAAGATCACGCCGTCGATGGCTCCGGTTTCGACATGCTCGGTGATGGCTTTTTCATAGCCGAAATAGCACACAACCAGAAATGACAACTGCGG
>QYQL01000089.1 GCA_007280915.1 Verrucomicrobiaceae bacterium
CCGGTCTGGATCCGGGCTTTCGTGTCGTATTGAAGGTTCGAGGTGTCTTTGGCTTTGGCGGCCTGAGCTCTATTTCTGGAACTGAACAACGCATAGTTGGCACCGGCCGAAGATTGAGGAGCCGCAGCTGGAACTGGCTGTTCTTGTTTCAACTCATCGTTGACTAAAACTTCCTGACAGACAGCCAACGGTGTATCATCTGTTCGCTCCAACTGCGGGTAGATCGCCTGCTGGATCTGGCGCGAAGCAAAGGGCACGACGATGAAAATAAACGAGGCGATGACGGCCCACTTGGCAACCAGCAGGATTCGTTTGCCCCAGCCGTCCCTCACGACGCGGAGAAGAGCAAGGCAGGCAAGCAGCCAGAGCCAAACAAACCGCGGTGCGCCCGGTTCGTGGTAGGCGAGACCGAATGCAACAAATGCGAGGACCGCCAGCCGCCAACCCCACAATTTCCCGACCGCGAGCGAGAAGATCAGGAGAAGGAAGAGATCGAGAAGTGTCCACGAGGTGAGCCAGTCGCCCTGCACCCAGTCGGCACCGAAGAGCGCGAAGAGCCGCCATCCGGGAGGAAGGTTGAGCGTCACCCGAAGGGCATCGGCATCGGTCTGCCATCCGGCCGCAGGAATCCGCGCGGAACGCGACATGCGTCCTGTGGCTTCGAGGTCGAGACCGCGGGTGCGGATCTCGACACCCGGGGCATTGTTGACAGGATTTTTTGTGATCAGCTGTCCCGCTCCGCCGCTGCGAACGGAACCCAGATCCTGACCGGGAGCGGCATCCAGCCTCCAGATCTCCTGCATTTTTCCGGTCAGCCTGTCGCGGAACGTGAAGCCCTTGCCGCTTTCGTCGAGCCACCATTCGCGGGAGATGGCGAGGCCCGCGGGGTTTTGGAGCCCCATGCCGCGCATCCGTTCCTCAATCCGGAACGGGGCGGATGTGTCCCAGCGGTAAACCGGGAGATCCCTCCATTGCTCGGGAAAGGCGATCTGCGAGACATCCACCGACGGGCTCCCCGCGATTTCCACCATGCGGAAATCCGGGCGCGAGCGGAATGCGACGAGCTCGTCGGCTGCCGCCGGTTTCACGCCCGGCGCAAACCGGAATTCCTTCGGGTTGTCGAGGCGGAATGCCGAATAACGGACCGTCCATTTGCCCGGGCGCACCTGGGCTTTCATCTGACCATTCTCATCGACCGCAGCAGGGATCTGGCTTTCCAATGATGCAAGCTTCCACCCTTCGGGCAGCACCGCCCCCAGCCCGACCTCGCGGCTTTTTCCCGCGACGATCAGCTCGACCTCCCCGCGAAGCCAAAGCGGGATCCCGTCCTCGAGCGAGGCGTAAAGCTTCACCGAAAGAAAATCCTTGTCCGCTTCGCCGCTGGCGGAGTCGCGTTCCAGCCAGAGGTGGCCGGAGGCATCCCACACCGGGTTTTCGACCAGCTTCCCATCACGCGTGAGCGCAATCAGCCCGACCGACACGGGCACCGCGATTTTTTGCGGGATTTTGTTCCAAAGAAATTCGCCTTCAAGCCGGTGGGTTCCGGCGGGAAGCTTGACGGCGGGACTTCCCCCGTGCTCGACGACGGGCACCGGCGAGCCGTCCACCTTCACATTCTGCGGCCATTGGTCGCCCCCTCCCGGAAGCGGAACCCACGACTCGGAAAAAACCTCCACCGAATAGTCGAAGCGCGCCCCCGAGTCCCCGGCATCGATCGCCATGCGCGCCGGCCAGATACAGACCGGCTTGTCCGCCGCGTTGTAGGGTCGCGGGCAGTTGCGAAAATCCTGCCCCCAGAGCGCCCACCCTTCCCACGCACGCAGAGGTTCCGGAATCCGGGAGTTTTCAGCGGGCGCAGCCAAGGCTGCTCCGCATGCCAACAGTAGCAGGAGAAACGGGGATTTCATGGCGTCCTCCATTCAATATCCTGCCCCGCTCCCGCGCCAGTCCAATGTTACTTTGCCGCTGTGACGAGCAGTGTTTGAAAATGCGGCGTATCCGTCTCCTTGGCGACAATCGAGGATTGGATTTTTGTAAACCCGGCTTTTTTGAGCATCTGGTGGAGTTCGATTTCCGCGAAGCCCAGCCAGACATGGGCGTAGAGTTCGCGGGCCTGTTCGTAGCTGTGGCTGGCCAAATCGAGAATGACCACCCGACCGCCGGGCTTGAGGATCCTGTGGGCAGCTGTCAGCGCACGGACCGGATTTGGAACGTGATGCAGGACCTGGCTGAAAAGCACGAGGTCCGCCGTGCGTGCCTCAATGGGCGGCTTCTCCACATCCCCCAACCGGTATTCGAGGTTTTTGAAACCGTGTTCGCGCGCCAGAGCAGACCCAAACTCGACCATCTTCTCCGAATGGTCCACCGCGATCACTTTCTTCGCCGTGCGCGCCATCAACTGCGCAAGCGTCCCCTCGCCCGCGCCCATGTCGGCAATCACCATGGGCGGCAGAAGTCCCAGCATCGCATGCGCCAGGGCCTGCCAGGAACGCCCGGGCACATACATCCGGCCGAATCGGCCGGCCAGGCGGTTGAAATACTCCGCGGCGCGGTCTTTGCGCTTCCGCATCGTCAGGACGAGCGCCGCACGGTCCCTCGTTGCCTCCGAGAGGTCCTCGCGGGCCGAGTCCACGATCGCGGCCACTGCCCCGCCAGTATCCGCCTTCGCCGAATAAAAAATGTTTTTTCCAACCCGCCGGTCGGAAGCGAATCCCTCCCGCTTGAGCTGGCCGAGGCTGGCTGAAATCCTCGATTGCGCCATCCCGAGAATCTCCTGCAGCTCCGCCACCGTCAGCTCCTCCTCCAGCAGCAGGAGGAGCAGGCGCAGCCGCGTCGGATCGGAAAGCACCCGCAAAGAATTTATTGTTGACGCCATACGACGCATGAATATATTGCAATATCTCAATACGTAAAGTCTCACCTTCAACAAAAACCAAATCCATGTCCCGTCGTTATATTTTTTCCTCCGAATCCGTTGGCGAAGGCCACCCCGACAAAGTTTGTGACACGATCTCCGATGCGATCCTCGACGCGTGCCTGACGCTTGACCGCACGAGCCGGGTCGCCTGCGAGACGTTTGTCAAAAGCAACACCGTCGTGGTGGGCGGTGAAATCACCGTGCCGAAGCTCAAGGGTGCCTCCCTCGACTCCGCACTGAACGTCGGAAAGATCATTCGCGGGGCGATCCGCGAGATCGGCTACGTGAACGACGACGATGTCTTCCACGCCGACCGGGTTTTCATCAACAACCTGCTCACCAGCCAGAGCCCGGACATCGCACAGGGCGTGGACGCCAAGGCCGCCGCCGGCAAGGGAACCGAGGAACAGGGCGCCGGCGACCAGGGGCTCATGTTCGGGTTCGCCTGCAACGAAACTCCCGAGCTCATGCCCGCGCCGATCATGTTCGCGCACCGCCTCGGCCGCGAGCTCACCCGCATCCGGAAGAGCGGGAAAGTGAAGTGGCTGCGCCCGGACGCCAAGAGCCAGGTTTCCGTCCTCTATCAGGACGGCCGCCCGGTCCGCGTCACCAACGTGGTCATTTCCACACAGCACACCGAGGACGTGAAAAATGATGAGATCCGCCGATTCCTCATCGCCAACGTGATCCGCAAGGTCATCCCGAAGGATTTCCTGGATGCCACGACCGAGTTCCTGATCAACCCGACCGGCCGTTTTGTCGTCGGCGGCCCGCAGGGAGATTCCGGGCTCACCGGGCGCAAGATTATCGTCGATACCTACGGCGGCATGGGCCGTCACGGCGGTGGTGCCTTCTCCGGAAAAGATCCTTCAAAAGTGGACCGCAGCGCCGCCTACATGGGCCGCTGGGTCGCCAAGAACGTCGTGGCCGCCGGTCTCGCGGACCGCTGCGAAGTCCAGTTCGCCTACGCGATCGGCCATCCGAATCCGGTCAGCATCCACATCGACACGTTCGGCACCAACAAGGTGGACGAACAGAAAATCGAGCGCTCCGTCACCTCGGTCTTCAGCTTCAAGCCCGCCGACATCGTCAAGCAGCTCAACCTGCTCCGCCCGATCTACTCGCGCACGACGAACTACGGCCACTTCGGCAAGGACGATCCCTACATCACCTGGGAACGGACCGACAAGGCCGCGGCATTGAAGAAAAGTCTTAGGTCTTAAGAATTAAGTCTTAAGAGCCCGATGGCGTATCGATCGTTTGAAGATCTGGAGGTCTGGCAGCGGTCGTGCCGACTCTCGGTCGAAATATTCCAAGCCTTCCAATCCTGCAAATATCAGAACCTGACATCCCAGATCGAACGCTCCAGCCTCTCGGTGCCGTCAAACATCGCCGAGGGAGCCGAGCGGGGAGGAGCCAAAGAATTTTCCCAGTTCCTAAAAATTGCAAAAGGTTCCTCGGGGGAGCTCCGAACACAACTCTACATTGCGAAAAAACTCAAAGCGATCCCGATCGATCAGGCCGCGAGAATGATCAAAGAAAGCGCGGAAATTTCCGCCATGCTCGAAGGCCTCAGAAAATCCATCCTGCGCACGAAAACACCAGTCACTTAAAACCTAATACTTAAAACTTAAAACCTCGTCTTTATGAAAAAAACCCGCACATCCGCCGCAGCCGTCCTCGCCGAGGTCGCCGCCGCCACCGCCAATCTCGCAAAATATTCCGCCGCCACGCCGGCCGGGAAAGATTACATTGTTTCCGACATCGCCCTCGCCGAGTGGGGACGCAAGGAAATCAGCGTCGCCGAACACGAAATGCCGGGCCTGGTATCGGTCCGCAAAAAATACGCCAAGGAACAGCCGCTGAAGGGCGTCCGCATCACCGGTTCGCTTCACATGACGATCCAGACGGCGGTGCTCATCGAGACGCTTGTCGCGCTCGGAGCAACCGTCCGCTGGGCGAGCTGCAATATCTTTTCGACGCAGGACCACGCCGCCGCGGCGATTGCCGCCACCGGCACTCCGGTCTTCGCATGGAAGGGCGAGACGCTCGAGGAATACTGGGAGCTCACGCTCAAGGCGATCACGTTCCCGGGTAACCTCGGACCCCAGCTCGTCGTGGACGACGGCGGCGACGTCACACTTCTCATCCATAAGGGCGTGGAACTGGAAAAGGGCAGCAAGTGGGCCTACCAGCCGGCCGACAACCATGAGGTTTCCGTCGTGAAGGCTCTCCTCCGCCGCGTGGCGAAAGAGCGCCCCGGATTCTGGACCAAGGCCGCAAAGGCATGGAAGGGTGTCTCTGAGGAGACGACCACAGGCGTCCACCGGCTCTACCAGCTCGCCGAGGCCGGCGGGCTCCTCGTCCCAGCGATCAACGTCAACGACTCGGTCACCAAATCAAAATTCGACAACCTCTACGGCTGCCGCGAATCGCTGGCCGACGGACTCAAGCGCGCGACCGACGTCATGATTGCCGGCAAGGTCGCCGTCGTCTGCGGATACGGGGATGTCGGCAAGGGGAGCTCCCATTCGCTCCGCGCCTACGGAGCCCGCGTCATCGTCACCGAGATCGATCCCATCAATGCCCTGCAGGCCGCGATGGAAGGCTTCGAGGTCAACACCGTCGAGAGCACGCTCGGGGTCGGCGACATCTACGTCACCACCACCGGCAACAAGGACATCATCACGCTCGAACACATGCTCGCCATGAAGGACCAGGCGATCGTCTGCAACATCGGGCACTTCGACAACGAGATCCAGGTCGAACAGCTCAACAAGTGCAAAGGCGTCCGTCGCGTCACCATCAAGCCGCAATACGACCGCTACTTCCTGCCGGGCGGCAAGAAGAGCATCTACATGCTGGCCGAAGGACGCCTCGTCAACCTCGGCTGCGCGACCGGACACCCGAGCTTCGTCATGTCGAACTCGTTCACGAACCAGACGCTCGCCCAGATCGACCTCTGGCAGAACAAGGACAAATACAAAAAGACGGTTTACCGTCTGCCCAAGAAGCTCGACGAGGAAGTCGCGCGCCTCCACCTCGACAAGATCGGCGTGAAGCTCACCAAGCTCACCAAGTCCCAGGCCGAATATTTGGGCATCCCGGCGGAAGGCCCCTACAAGCCGGAGCACTACCGCTACTGATCCGCTGATCAAGCGGAACTGAATTCGGGCGGGTCGGGAGATCCCCGGTCCGCCCTTTTTTCCGTCCAGCGGGCTTGGCAATTCCCCGGGAATCCGCCTAAAATCAGGCGTGCCGGAAAACAGTGAAACTTCGGTGTTGATCATCGGAGGTGGTCCGTGCGGTCTCCTGACTGCGCTCCTTCTGGCCCGTTCCGGCGTGCCTTGCACGCTCTGCGAACAGCACGCCGGCCTCTCGACCCACCCCAAGGCGATGGGAATCTCGCGACGGACGGCAGAAATCTTCCGGCAGTGCGGGCTGCTGGAGCAGATGATGGAACCGGATTTTGCCGGACCGGAAACGCAGCTGCTCATCTGGGCAAAGTCCTTCAACGGGGAGGAACTCGGTCGGGCTCCGCTCCCTCCACACGACCCAGAATTCAGCCCCTGCCATGCGTTCCACGCGCCGCAGACGCATACGGAAAACGTGCTCCTCAATGCCCTGATGGCCGAGCCACTTGCCGATGTGCGTTTCGAGCATCACGTGTGCCGCGTGAACCCGCTCCCGCAGGGGGTCGAACTGGACATTGAGTCGCCACAGGGAGCGGTTTGCGCGCGGGCGGAATGGGTGATCGCTGCCGACGGGGCTGGCGGCCCGACGAGAAAATCGCTTGGCGTCGAAGCCGACGGCCCGGGCGATCCCGGGCACTTTCTCAACGTCTTTTTCCACGCGGACCTGCCGACCCCGGGCCGACAGGCCCCCCTCTACAACACCCTGCGCGAGGAACTCGCGGCATTTTTTGTCTCGGTCAACTGTCGCGCCCTCTGGATAATGCA
>QYQL01000121.1 GCA_007280915.1 Verrucomicrobiaceae bacterium
ATCCGGGGTAGGGGAGGGCGTCCAATTTGAGGGGACGGCGTGATCCGTTCGGGCTGATCGTAATTTTGTTGGACGAGGACTCGACCAGAAATCCGGCCTGCGAAAGCGGACCGGTGACCGCCCTGAGGTGCTCCGGTTCGACGCGGGTCAGCGTGACTCCGTCGCCGCAGATTGCCGCAGCGGCAAGAAATGTTCCGGCCTCGATGCGGTCCGGAATCACCTCGTGTTCCGCGCCGTGCAACTCGTTGACCCCCTCGATGATGATCCGCCGCGTCCCGGCCCCCTCGATTTTCGCGCCCATGGCGATCAGGAAATTTGCGAGATCCACGACTTCCGGCTCCGCGGCGGCCCCGTCGATCACGGTAGTCCCTTCGGCGAGGACGGCTGCCATCATGACATTGTCGGTCCCGAGCACCGTCGATCCGAACTTCCCCCGCATGTTGATCATGGCGCCTCTCAGTTCCGGGGCGAGGACTTTCACATTGCCCGACTGGACCCGGACAGCTGCCCCGAGGGCCTCAAATCCACGAAGATGCAAATCGATCGGGCGGTCGCCGATGATGCATCCGCCCGGAAGTGACACCGTGGCCTCTTTTTCCCGGCCGAGGAGAGGTCCCAGGATGCAGACCGACGCGCGCATTTTCCGGACAATATCGTAAGGGGCCTCGGTGATGACCTTTTCCGCCTTGATCTTCACAACCCCGCTGGCCCGCTCAACCTCGCATCCCAACTCGCTGAGGATCGTCAGCATGTAGTGAATGTCGCTCAGATCCGGCACCCGCGAGATCACGCAGGGTTCGTTTGTCAGCAATGTGGCCGCCAGGATCGGCAGCGCGGAATTTTTTGAACCGCTGATGCGGACCGATCCGCTCAGGCGGCGGCCCCCGTGAACTAGAATTTTATCCATGTCTGGCTGTGAGAAATCTTTCGATATTCTGATAGTCCCGGCGCCGCGAGATGTCCCGAAAATTGTGCGAGGAGAGGATCTCGAAGACCTGCCCGGCCTGACCGTGTCCGAATTCGAGGGCGAGGAGTCCGCCCGGGGCAAGCTTGCTGGCTGCTTCGCCAGCGAGCCTCCGGATGAGATCGAGCCCGTCCGGTCCGCCGTCGAGCGCAAGATCCGGATCATGTCGGACCTCGCGGGAGAGCGAGGCCATCTCGCCCTGAGGAATATACGGCAGGTTGGCGACGATGGCGTCAAACGGTCCGGCAAGCGATCCCACGAGATCGGATTCACAAAAAGTGATGAGTTCCGTCGTTTTGTGACGTTCCGCGTTTTCGCGGGCGAGGTCGAGTGCCGCCGGAGAAATATCGCAGGCGGTGACGGCCGCATGAGGAAACTTCAGGGCGAGGCTCCCCGCGATGACCCCGCTGCCTGTCCCGATATCCGCGATTTTTTCAAATGGCCCCGCCGCAATCACGATCTCAACGAGTTGCTCGGTCTCGGGGCGCGGGATGAGGGCTCGCGCGTCGGTGGCGAAAATGTTGCCCAGAAAATCCACCGTCCCGAGCAGATGCTGAAGAGGGATGCCCTCCGACCGGCGGCGGATCAGCTCCCGAAGCGGGGCTCTTTCGCCCTCGCCCAGAGGCCGCTCGAATTCTAGATACAGATCGATTCGGTTCTTCTTCCCGAGGACATGGGCGAGGAGGTGCTCCGCATTCAACCGCGGACTCTCGACCTCTTTCTTGCGCAGGTATTCGCTCGCCGCGTTGAGCACTTCAAGGACGGTCATCCCAAGTGTTGTGACTGTAACAGGCACTTCCTGCCAGCTTTTTGCGAGCGACCTCTTGCGCGGTCCGGGATTCCCGCTATGGTGCAGGCATGTTTGGGCTGACGCGCAACGAACAGGCGCTTGTCGTCGGATTTCTTTTCATTTTCCTGCTGGGCTTCGGGGTCAGGCAATGGAGGGAATCCGCGGCTTTCCGCGCTGTTCCGACCGTCGCCCCTTGATCCATTTTTCATGCAGACCACAGCATTTCAAGACGCCGTCGATGCCGTTTCGCGGGACGACCGGCGATACCACCCTGAAGCCTACCTTTTTCTCCGCGATTCCCTGGAGGCCACGCTGAAGCGCCGCAAGAAGGCGAAGAAAGAAGTCGGCGGACATGTCGCGGCCACCGAGCTTCTCGATGGGTTCCGCATCCATGCGGTCGGCGAGTTCGGCCCGATGGCGATGACGGTGCTCGATTACTGGGGGGTCCGCTCGTGCGAAGATGTTGGGCAGATGGTTTTCAATCTTGTGAACGCGGGGGTTTTCGGAAAGACCGACGAGGATACGCCGGAAAGCTTCGCGGGCGGGTTCGACTTCCATAGTGCGTTCGTCACCCCGTTCAAAACCGGACAACTTTCTTTGAACGCTCCGGCGCCGGACAGCGTCCGAGGTGAGGAATGAACTTCATGCTCGCGACACTCGCCGCCACTTCGCTCCTGGCCTCCTCTGAAAAATCGCCCCCGTCCCTGCCGGATTCGAGCGCGCAGGTATTCACCTTCGAGAACGGGTTATCGTTGATCGTGCAAGAGGACCGCAGTGCGCCGGTTGCGAGCGTGCAGGCGTGGTGCGGAACGGGAAGCATCCACGAGGGGGCTCAGATGGGTGCCGGCCTCTCGCACATCCTCGAGCACATGCTCTTCAAAGGCACGGAGACCCGTCCGCCCGGGGCCATCGCCAAGGAAGTCCAGAACCTCGGCGGATACATCAATGCCTACACGTCGTTCGACCGCACGGTCTATTGGATCGATGTTCCTTCCGATGGCGCCTCGAAGGCGGTTGCGATCCTCGCCGATGCGATGATGAACGCGACGCTCCCGGAGGAGGAATACAAAAAGGAACAGGAGGTGATCCGGCGGGAGTTTGCGATGGGGTTCGACGATCCCAACCGGCAGGCCTCGCAGCTCATGCTGAAAACGGTTTTCACCGAAAGTCCGCTCCGGCATCCGGTCATCGGCTATCTGGACGTCTATAACAAGCTGACGAGGGAAGATGTCCTCCGCTACTACAAGTCCCGCTACGTTCCCAACAACCTGACGTTCGTCGTGACCGGTGATGTGGATGCGATGAAGATCCGCGACGAACTCGGGAAATTGTTCGAGTCGCAGCCGCGCCGCGCGCTGGAGGATGTATATATTTCCCAGGAGCCGCTCCAACTCGGCCGGCGCGAGGCCAACGAGGAATTTCCGACCGAACTCACCCGCCTCGCCCTTGCATGGCGAATTCCCGGTCTCACCAACCCCGACACGCCGGCGCTGGAGATCCTTTCCGAGATTCTCGGGTCGGGACGCAGCTCGATTCTCAATCGCGAGATCCGGGAGCGCAAGGAACTCGCGCACTCGGTGAGTGCCGGAATGCTTGCGATGCAGAACGAGGGGGTCTTCGTGATCCAGGCCGTCGCTGATCCGGACAAGCGCGAAGCGGTAGAAAAAGAGGCTCTCGCTTTGGTGAAGGAGGTCCAGGCGAAGGGGATCAGTGCCGGGGATCTCGAGCGCGCCAGAAAGTCGATCCTCTCAAGCCAGCTCAACGCGCTGACCACCGCCCGTGGAGTCGCCTCTGATCTTGGATCCAACTGGCTGCTCACGCGCAACCTCAACTTCAGTAAACAGTATCTGGCCGCCATCGGCAAGGTGACCGCGGATGACGTCCGCCGGGTTGCCCGGGAATATCTCCGTGACGATCGGCTGAGTGCCACGTCGATCAATCCGCCCGGGACGCTGGCGAAGACAGACAAGCCATCCGGGGAATCCAAGGCCGGAGAAATCAAGAAATTCACCCTCTCAAACGGGCTGCGCCTTTTGGTCCGAGAAGACCCACGCCTCCCGCTCATCGCGATCACTGCAGTGTTTCGAGGCGGTTTGCTGGCCGAATCCAAGGAAACCAACGGGATCACATCGCTTTTTGCAAAGTCCATTCTGAAAGGCACGAAATCCCGGACCGGCGAGCAGATCGCATCCCGCATCGAGGATGTCGGCGGCAATATTTCCTCCGACAATGGCAACAACAGCTTCAGTGTCTCAGTTGACGTGATGAAGCCGGATCTCGCCCTCGGGCTGGATCTTCTTGCCGATGTCCTCATCCATCCATCGTTTCCCGAGCGCGAAGTGTCCCTGGAAAAACAGGGCCAGTTGGCAGGAATCAAGGCCGAGGAGGAGCAGCCGACATCGGTCGCCCGCAATCTTCTTCGCGAGCGGCTTTTTGGATCCCATCCCTACGCCCTGCGGAACGCGGGTTCCGCCGAGGCGGTCGCCGCGTTGACTCCGGAGATGCTCCGCGAATTTCATAAAGAATACGCGGTGGCGAAGAACGGTGTCATCAGCGTCTTCGGTGCCGTGAATGTGGAGGAGGTCCGGAAGCTCGTCGAGAAGGATTTTGCTTCGATGGAACCCGGGAAGCTGGCGTTCGAGAAGCCGCCCGTTCCGGAAGCAGTCTCTTCAGTCCCGCCCGCAACAGCGAATCTCGACAAGCAGCAGGGGATCGTCATGGTCGGCTTCCAAAGCGTCACGGTGGACGATCCCGATCGTCCGGCCATGGAAATTGTTGCCGAGGCGTCGAACGATCTGGGATCACGGTTCTTCAACCGGATCCGCGAAAAAATGGGTCTTGCCTATTTTGTCGGGGCCGCGCAGTTCTACGGCCTTGCGCCAGGGGCCTTCCTTTTTTACCTCGGCACCGATCCGAAGAAGGTCGAACCGGTGACGCATGAGCTCCGCGACGAGATTGCGCTACTTGCGAAAGACGGGCTCACGCAGGAGGAACTCGACCGCGCGAAGAAAAAGCTTCTCGGGGCCGAGATGATCCGCAACCAGAGCAATGCCGCGCTGGCGACAACCACGGCAGTGGATGAACTGATGGGGCAGGGTTTTGATTCCTTCACCCGCCGCAGGGAGGAGATCGAAAAAATCTCCCTCGACGACACCCGCCGCGTGGCCTCAAAGTATTTTCAACAGCCATCCGGTGTCGAAGTCACCGTTGTTCCGCCCGAAAAGAAACCCTGAAATTCCTATGCCAGAAATCCAAAAAACAACCGCCCTCGGGGAAATGACCCAGAGGTTCATCGAATTCGTCATGATGCAGGCCCAGCAGGCCGCCATGTTCCTCGGTCGCATCCCGAACCCGCAGACCGGAAAGCCGGAGGTGAACCTCGAGATCGCACGCATGTTCATCGACCAGCTGGAAATGATTCGCGAAAAGACGCGCGGCAACCTCACCGCCGAGGAATCCGAGATCCTCACCCGCGTGCTCAGCGATCTGCAACTTGCGTTCGTTCAATCCTCCGGCTCGCCTTCCGCCGAGCCCGCTCACGAGCCGGTGGAGGACGTGCAGGCGGCTGAACCGAAGGTTTCCGCACCGGCTCCGGAGCCCGCTTCAGAAACTCCCGCCGACACAGAGAGCAAGAAAAAGTTCACCAAGAGCTACGGCTCTTGAAATAAATGGACCGGGAGCGGCCGGTTTTGTAGCCGCCTCGCTCTGTCGAGGCGTATCGGCGGCACAGCGACAACCGAGCAGAGCGAGGAAGACTGTCGCAAGACAGCCCCGAAGGGCATGTGCGTCAAGTTAAGCGAGACGCTCCCAGATTTCACAGAAGTTTGGACGTTTGCGTCGGTCATAACAGCAGTAGCGCAGGACGGCATGGTGGAAGACATGGGAGAGGGGGTCGTCGATGGACAAGGAGTTCAG
>QYQL01000188.1 GCA_007280915.1 Verrucomicrobiaceae bacterium
CTTGGATGGTTCAGCATCGCCGTTTGGTCCGCGACTACGAACGCTCCCCTGTGTGCGCAGCTGCGTGGGTGTTTCTCGCCATGATCCGTATCATGATCAATCGCTATTCCTAATTTTCCCATTTTTCAGACAGCCTCTAAGCGGACGGTCTCCATAATTGCCGGTGCCCGGATATTCCAGGAGCCCGTCGCCATCTGCGTCCCCGGCCGACATTTCGCGCGCCCAGCCGAGGATGCTGTTGTAGTTGGCCCGCGCCCATGGAAGATCACCCGAATCGTCCACATAGTCGCATGCGGCCAGCAGAAGCGAGGGCAAGGAATCCAAAGAAGTCCACGGGGTGGTCCACGAAATGAGGTCGGCATCGCTTGGCTCGCAGGCGTAACCGACCTGCCCATATCCCTTCGCTCCGGAAAGGTAACGGTCGAGCGTCATGCGTATGAGATCGGAACACTCCAGCCCCTCCGCCAAATGGGGGGTGTGCCGCGCTACAAGGGCATAAGTAAAGAGAGTGAAGGTGCAGGCATCGCTGGAGGCGTTGTTGGCGAGCATCTGCGTGCGCGGGTTGATCTGGAAGGTATTTAACCACCCCCTCCGGAATCCATCATAAAGCGGATCCTCATTGATGCCGGGCAGATGCGGATGAATCGCCGCCATTTCGATTTGATACTCGATAGATCCCGCGCCTGCGGCGGCCGGTGGAAACTTAATCTCCACAAAGGGCTCCGGCACATTCATTCGCCGCGCGTCGTATTCGAGTTCCGCGTCCGGAATGTTGCAGGTGATGCGGACCGAACCCATGTCCGGCAGATGAAGAATGCACGGAAGCGACACGCGTCGTTTTCCCGCCTCCATCAGGCCAAGGAGAGTCGCGTGATTTTTCTTCTGATTGAAAGTGAGGGTGAATGGCGGAGCGCCTGCTCCCCCAAGGTCGTGCGAGCTCAGCGTGAGGGCCTTCTCGGTGCATTCCACACTCCAGACGGCCTTGCCGTTCCGGGTGTATCTGAATGGGCTTTCGCGTTTCAGTTCGGGATCCGAGGGTTCCTTGGCTCCCTCCAGAACGGGGTTTTCCGGAAGGTTGCCCCGCCCGAGTGAATCCAGCCCAAACCAAGTGAACGCAGGGCGATTGTCCGAAAATCCAACCGCGTAGTATTTCGATTTAAAATCCGGTTTTGACGGGGAAACTTTCATCGGGCTGTTCTTTTTATGCTGAGCGTGCCACTGGAAGGATTCCAGTCCCAACCCAGGCCGGGGCTGAGCGGCGGCAGGTCCATGGTGGAAAAGTTGCCTTCGAAGCGCTGGGCCTTGAACAATGGGAACGTGTCGTTTGCCTGCAAGGGGGCCCCCGCATTCTTAACGCTGAGAACACCCCCGAGCGTCAGTGTGGTGACACCGGTGATCCGGGGAGCTGTTTTGGGATTACTCCGGTTGAGTGTCACCTCGGTCGTGCCACCGAGATGCAGGGTGTTGTTGATCGTCAAAACGGCCTTCTCCTTCGTGTTGGAACCCAGCATGAGAACGCTGTCCGGTTCCATCGTCACCGGGCCGTCCACCTTTCCGGTCCCGCCCAACCTGGCGCCGCTTTTCACTTCGACCGCACTACTGCCGATCGAGCCATTGATCACCAGCGCACCGCCGGATACTGACGTCTGTCCGGTGTAGGTATTGCTTCCGGCCAGTGTGAGCACCCCCGCATCCAGCTTGGTAAAGCCTCCCTCTCCGCTGATGCAGCCGTTCAGAGCCAGATCTCCGCTTCCATCGACTCCGCTTGTCACACCAAGGTGGATATCCCCATCGAACGCGGCCGGGGTCGCGCTTGAGTTGCGCAGCCGGGCGAGTTGAACGGAGGAGGGGTTTTGAACCGATACAAAGCTCACCTCGACCCCGGAAACCTCGAGCCCGTTCAAATCCAGCGAGGCCGGAGCAAAACTACGGTCCAGCACCACTGTTGTTGACGCTCCGCCCAGTCCTTTTGCATTGGTCAATTTTGCAAAGCGAAAGATCTGGATCTTTCCCGTGTAGGCCGAATTGTCGCCACCCAGAACGGCCTGCCCGAATGAAAAAACATTGAATGTGCCCGCCTGGATAAAGTTCGCGTTGTATATGGTCGTGCCGGGCGAGTTGTCCTGCAGTGTTCCGTTTTGAAAGTTCAGCACCTTCTCGATAGTGAGGGTGCTGTCAGCCGCCGTATTGACAAACCGCACCCCTGCTCCACCAAGGACCAGGCCTGAGTTGATGGTGTTGTTGCCTGTGCAGGTGAGGTTTCCAGACAACCCCGGGCCAAGTCCGTTGAGCACAAATCCGCCGTTCTGGAACACGATATCCGCAAAATATCCGAACGTCAGGTCGTTGACGTTTTCCTGCTGGCTGGTTCCGTCAAAGATCAGGCTGTCGACCGGCTGGTTTCCCATGGTCCCTTCGACAGGCACGGGAGCTGCACCCGTGGACCAGTTGCCCGCCGCACTCCAATACGCATCCGCACCGCCACCCGTCCAAGTCACTTGACCGGCCTGGAGCAATGCGGAGGAACACAGCGCAGAAATTGCATACGCCCAGCATCGGCTGCTGCGGGATTTTCTATTACGTTTTGTTTTCATGGAAGTGGCTGTTCGACGGTTTGAGTGTTCGGTGTTTCGCCAAAGCTGCTATGGTCTGGAAGAAGTGGACTCATTGCCGCCCGGCTCAGCTGAAACGGGCACTGCAAACGAGTAGTCGCCGGATTCCACGGTGAACTCGGCATCTGTGCCAGTCAGTATTGCCGAGCGGATTCCGGCCGCTTTGCTTGCAAGTGTGCTGCCTTCGGTGACATCTGCGATGCTGCTGGCCGGTATGGAGACGGTGGCCGTCGTGTTGGCAGGGATTTTGACATGCAGGTGAAAGCGTCCCCCCTCGATTTTCCACTCGCTCACAATCGGGCCGTGTATCGAATCATACCGGGCCTTGACCCACGTGAGATCCCCGCAAGGGCGCGGCCGGATAAGCACGTGACTGTAGCCAGGCTGCGCTTCATCAGGATTGATGCCAGCCAAATCGCGCCACACCCATTCACCCACCGCACCGAATGCGCAGTGGTTGAAGGATTTTGCCGTTTTGATTTTTTCGATTCCCGGATTGTAGGCATTCCAGCTCTCCCAAATGGTGGTTCCGCCGAGCTCCAGCATCCCTCCCCACGACGGCATGGTCCGCAGAGTCATCAGCCGCCAGGCCTCGTCATGGTGGCCGTTGCGCGTGAGTTCCAGCATCATGCGGTGCGTGGTATGGATTCCTGTGGAGAGATGGCTCTGGTATTGTTGAATGCCCTCCATGAGGTGATCCGCTGCTTTTGAGCGGAGCGAGTCGTCCAGAAGATCCATGTGCAACGCCAGCGCATAACCGGCCTGGGTGTCTCCCTTGATCCGGCCATCCGGGGTGACGAATTCCCTGTTGAACGCCGCCTTGATGTCTCCAAACAGTTTGGCGTATTTGACGGCGTCATTCTGCCGACCCAGCACCTTTGCCATTTTTGCCAGAAGTTCGGTGGAGTGGGCGAAGAAGGCGGTGGCGAAGACATCCTTGGGCACAGCGCTGATGCCGCGCGGAAATCCCGCCACGACTCCTCCCAGATCCCCGTTGAGCCAATCCCCGTAGTTCTGACCGGCATTATTCACCCAGAGCAGGTTCGGATTGTGGCTGAGAACATACTCGATCCAGCAACGTGCCGATTCGTATTGCAGCTCGAGCACGCGGGTATCGGCATAGTTCTCATACATCCGCCAGGGGACAATAAGGCCGGCGTCGGCCCACGCCGGCGAGCCCGATTTCGACGGCTCGTTGGGGTCGGAGACCCGGGGAGCATAGTCCGAATATCGTCCGTCATCGGCCCGTGAGTCGCTGACGTCACGCATCCACTTGGTAAAGAACGCGGCCATGTCCATCTCGAAGATGGATGTCTGTGAGAAGGCCTGGATGTCACCCATCCAGCCTGCCCTCTCGCATCGCTGCGGACAATCGGTCGGCACGCTCATCATGTTGCCATGCTGGGTCCATTTGATGGACTCCATGACTTTGTTGACGAGTTCGCTGGAGCACGAAAACTCGCCGACATCTGGCGCGGAGGAATAGAACACACGGCCCAAAAGCGTGTCTTCAGTTGGAGGCGCGGGCAGCCCCGTGACTTCCACATAACGGAAGCCATGGTAGGTGAAGTGCGGCTCCAGCACGGATTCGCCGCCCCTGAGCGTGTATTCATTCACCTGTGCGGGCATGCTCCAGAGACTGTCCGTATTGATGGTGCCATCCTGATAAAGCACCTCGACATGACGCAATGTCACCTTCGTGCCGGCGGGGGCACTGACTTTCAGGCGGCACCAACCCACCATGTTCTGTCCCATGTCGAAGATATAGACGCCCGGCTTTGGCTCTGTGATTTTGACCGGTCGCAGCTCCTTGACCACACGGATGGGCTCATTGCATTGCGCTCTCAGGATGGCATTCGCCCCCTCGCTGGGAAAGGGCAGCACTTGGACGGAGCTCCATCCTTGCGCGCTAAAGCCCGGTTCGTCCCATCCGGGCATCTCCTTTGTGGCGTCATACGTTTCGCCGAAATAGATTCCGCTGCGCCGGATCGGCCCGTCGGTTGTTGCCATCCATGACGGATCGCTTACGACAACCTTCTTTGATCCATCGGCCAACTCGATGTCCATTCGCATGAGTAGACAAAACTGCGGGTTCAACACGCTTGGGTAAGCCATGATGCCCGTCGTCCACCAGCCGCCGCCGATCTGCGCGCCAACGGCGTTTTTGCCGTTCTTTACGAGACCGGTGACATCGTAAGTCTGATATTGGATGGTTTTGCTGTAGCGGGTCCACTCGGGTGCCAGCAGGTGGTCTCCGACCCGCTGTCCGTTGATGTGCAGTTCGTAGAGACCCAGCCCGGTCACGGAAACGGTGGCTTTCCTGATGGGGCCTCCGACTTCGAATTCCTTGCGAAGCATCGTTGCAGGTCCGGTCGAAGGGGCTGCGTGGGCAATCCATCGGGCTTGCCAATCGGATGCATTCAGCAGGCCCATCGTCCACCGGGACGGCGTGCTCCAGGATGTCGGCTGAGCATCCTTATCCCAGCTTCGCACCTTCCAGTGGCAGGCCATGCGGCTTTCAAGAGCTTTTCCAGCGTAATCCACCTGAGCGGTTTTGGCGCTCTCCACCCGGCCGCTGTCCCACAAGTCACCCTGATCTCCGGCCAGGATTTCCGGCGTCGAAGCCACCAGCACCTGGTAGGCCATCTGCTTCTGTCCCCGTTCATCGGATTGCAGAACCCAACTCAGCCTCGGCTTCGCGACATCAATGCCAAGAGGGTCGTTGAGATACTCGCAACGCAAGCCCTCGATGCTCAAGGCTGCGAACCCACAGTTCATCGAAAGAACTGACGCCAACGCGATGAGGAGGAATTTCATTGGGAAACGATCGGAAAAAAGCTGCCGGTCGGGAGAGGTGTTACTTGAGCACAAAACTTAACTGGCTGGCTGTCAGAAAAAACGTGCCGGTTTTTCCTGCTGGAAGATTCGTGCAGGAAAAGTCGCTGGCCGAGAAACCGCGATTGCGTTGAAAAGTCACCAGCGGATAGGTCCCCGGGGCCCCGGTTTTTTGAAAATCGAACAGGAACTTTTTTCCGGTTCCCTTGATAAACGATCCCTTCACGACAAGTTTGTCCGCTGCTCCCCCTGTTCCAAGTTCAAAACGCCACGGGCAATCCTCACCGGCATTCCAGGTGGTATCCCCGCCGACGGTGAGAGCTCCAATGCCTTTGTCACCGGGAGCGATCAGCCCGCGGTCAAGCACCAGGTCAGTTGCGATGGAACCTGTTCCTCCGAAGGCGGCTCCTGCAGCCACACGGACCGGAGCATTACCCGAGGCCGAGCCTGCGCGGTTGTTCGCCAGCAAAGTTCCTTCTTTGACCTCCAAACCGGTGGAAAATGTGTTCGCTGCGGTTCCTCCGTGAGATTTCCTGGGTGTGCCGAATGTATTTGCGCCCGTGAGTCTCAAAGTTCCGACCCCCTCCTTGACGAAGTCCCCGCCCTCGCCACCGATTGTGCCGCTCAGGGTCATATCCCCGCCTCCATCCACCCCGCCCGCAGCATCAAGATTGATATTTCCACAAAATGCAGCGGCTTTTGCACCCGTATTGCGAAGCCTGGCACGGGCAGTGGCATCGGTCGCTTTCGCAACATGAAAGCTGACATTCACACCGGAGACATTCAGTCCATTCAGGTCCACATACGCAGGCTCAAAACTGCCATCCAGAATCACGGTCGTGGACGCTCCGCCAAGGGCTTTTTCATTGGATAATTTGACGAAGCGAAAGACTTTGATGACGCCGTCATAATCCGAGTTGTCTCCTCCAAGCACCATCTGGCCCAAGGAAAAGATCCGGAGCTCGCCGCCTCCCGTGAAGGGGCCGTTGAGAATGGTCATGCCGGTTGTGTTGTCTTGCAGGACGAGCCCGTGGAAATCGACTCCTTTGTCGATGGTCAGGTTTCCTCTCACCGGGCCATTGATAAACCGGATGCCATCGCCTCCCAGAGTCAGGCCGGTATTGATCGCATTGTCGCCTGCGGTCGTGAGATTTCCCGAGATGCCAAGCTTGGTTGCCCCGTTGATCGTGAAACCTCCTCCCTGAAAGGTGACATCGGTGAAGTAGCCCGGCCCCAGATCATTATTGTTCGACTGCTTCGCGGTCCCCTCAAAAATCAAAGCCTCCGTTGCCGGATCCCCGGGTGCGGGTCCCGTGTCCCAGTTGGCTGCAGTGCTCCAGTTCGCATCCGGGCCGCCACCAGTCCAAGTGGCAGGAAAAGCCGGAGGAGGGACAGAAACACACACCACGGCGATCGCACAAATCCAGCCCATGCCGGTTTTGTATTTTTTGCTTTGTCTGGTATTCATGAAAGGGGGTATTTGCCAAGTTGAACGATTCTAGCTCCGATAACGATGCCATACTTGAAAGAAAGCGACCAAAAGTTGAACAAAAACGACATGCTCGGTGAAAGCTGAATACACGATCTCCCGAAGCGATGTGGGAATTTCCGCCCGCCGTCCGATTTCCGTTTGGAAGTTGCTCGAGCGGCACAAAGTTGTTCGTCCCCACGACCACACCTACCATGAGATCTGTCTTTGTGTGGGGGGAAGCGGTTGGCATTTAACAGGAGATCAGCGGAAAAAAATCAGCCGCGGTTCTTTGTTGGTCTCAGCGCCCGGCCAGGTTCACTCGATCGAGATTCCCGAGTGGCTCGAGCTCTTCGACCTCTTTTATCTGGCCGAGTGGGTCTTCCACGATTTCCAGGACTATTGGGAACATCCCCAGCTTTGCATGCTCTTCGGAGCCTCCTTGCTTTACAGTGGACAGGAATTGGAACCGGCAAGGCATTTGGACTTGGGAAGCACCTTTGCCGACGCCGCCCAACGGGAATGCGAGGATTTGCTCGCCGCGATCAAAAACCCCGTCGTCTCCCAACTCTATCTCCGCGCAACATTTGAAAAAATCCTCGCGCTGGTTGGTGCTTCCATGGAAATCCACGAGGAGGGCACGCGGCCCGAAGTCTGGCAGTCCCTGCGGCGCATCGAGACCTTCATTCAAAACGGAGAGCCATTCCGTCCGAAAGTTCTCGCCAGCGGCACTTCGATTCAAGCGACTCACCTGAGCCGGCTTTTTGTCCGCAAAACCGGAAAGAGCCCGATGGAATTCTACCAGCAGCGCCGGGCTCAGGTCGCCTGTGTCCGCCTGCTCAACCCCCTGCGCTCCATCACCAACATTGCCATGGAGCTTGGCTATTCCGATACCGCGCACTTCAGCCGAATTTTCCGCCGTTACTACCAGGTGTCGCCACGGGCGTTCCGCATCCGTCACGGGATCGGATCCAAGACTAAGTAGCTGTTGCCAACCGGTCCTAAAAGCCGTCTCAAGGTTCGAAGACAAGCGGTCGCTCAGCGCGGCGCGGCCTGATGCCGCTGGATCACAATCCGGCTGAGTGTGCGGAGCCGGTCAAGATCAAAGGTCAGGCGCAACTCCTGTGCCGCATCATTGGCAAAGCCCGCGGCCTTGGGCAGATCTTTGCCATTAGCGTCATAGGCATGCAAACGAAGGGTTCCCACCGCCGGGGCACTGATCTCGCCGGGCACCGGAAAATCGAATGTCATCAACTGTCGGCCATCGGCTGGCAGCGGCTGCCGTTCGGAATACCATGTTCGATGGGGGCCTCCATCGATGGACAGCGCCACAGTCATGCCTTCGGTGACCTGCTTTGCTTCCACCGGAACAAGAATGCTTGTGAAGGCCTGCAGGCTATCCGGTGGAGCAAAGGTGATCGTGTCAGGCGTGGTTTGTCTGGCGTCAACCGGAGGGAGCACGACGGATGGCAGGCCTGTTATGAAATCACGCGCGTAGCGAAAAAAGGCATCATCCTTCAAGGTATGCCAGTTGTAGCTGTTGAAGAATTCGGCTCCCATGGCGTAGGCGGTTCGCAAATCCCAGAGGTGGGTGTCAGCCGGCTTTCCGTCCGTCTCCTCGCGGTTGAGGTTGCACCATGGTCCCCACTCGCGCACGCGATCGAAGTCTGAAGGTTGACTCCAGATGCATTCGAGACCGGTGTGTGCGCCGGAAGCTCTGGCCCAATCGGATGGGGACTGGTTGATTTTGACTCCGGGGAACAGGATGTTCAGCTGAATGGAGTGGGTGTAGATGGGAAACCGGTCGCGCAATCCATGGGAAGTTAGCGCCTGGCGGAACGCATCGACGGTTTCTTGAAAGTAGCGGCCCGCATTCCTTTGAAGCCAGGCGAGTTCCTCGGATGACAGGCCGTCCGCTGGATTCAAGGTTACTCCATCGCGTGAAGCAGCAGCCACCGTATAAGGATTGAAATCAGCCCAGCGCTCGCCACACCATTGCGGGGTTCCCTGCGTGGATTGCGTATCCCAGTAGCGGGGTTCGTTCTCCAGAAAGATCCCGGCGATCCATGATGTGTCGCCCTTGCTGACTTTTTTTATAAGGTCCACCGCTTCACTCAGCCTCCTGGCACGGTAGGCATTCAGTTGCAGGCTGTTCATCGTCAGCCATGGGGTATTGGACCAGACATTGGGTGTCGTCAGGCAATAGTGAGGATTATACCGGTCCCCGAGCAGCGTCCGGAGTTCGGCATTCTCGGGGTGAACTGCGTCGGGGGTATAACAGATCTGTTGGTATTGGAGGGCGTCGAATTTTCCACCCTTGCCGTCCGGCACGTTCCGCGGAGTGCCATTCCACCATGAGACCATGCCAAGCAACACCGGCAGCCCGCTTAGTCGTGAACGCTGCCGTGCGGTCTCAAGCTGTTGGCGCACTTTGCTGGTGTCTTTGCTGGCATAGTAAATTTCACAGGAGAACGCCGCCGCAATGCCCCTTTTCGGGTCTGTGGCGAGTTGTTCGGCAATCCGCTTGACCTGTTCCTCTTCACCGATACCAAGCTGTGGGTTGATCACCGTGCCCATGAGCCGGAATGTGTCGGAACGTTTGATCCGGGCCAGCTCGTCGCCGGTGACTCCGCGCACCTCAAGGATGTGCGGAACGGATTTTCCCGGATCGAGATTGGTCAGCGTGACCGGTCCCGCCGGTTGTCCTGAGACGCGCAGAAAGTAGGTGACGGGTCCGAATCCGAGCGCGGCGTAGCGCCTCTCAAACGGGGCGATTCCCGGGCCCGTGACCAGGTAGTGAAATGGGACCGGTTCAACGCTTTCGGGATGGACTTCGGTGATCGCGATGAATTCCGCCTGCGCCGGCACCACCGGGAAGACAGTCGATGTCGCGACCGGGCGTGTCTGCATGCTGAGCCGGTGCGAGCCGACCCACCCGGAGAGAGTTTCACTCTGTGCCGAAGCGCCGCACGGAAACAGGCACGGCGCACTGAGCAGGATACCGGCCAGAAGAAAACCCCTCATGGAAAAAGCGCGCGCCCAGGGGGAATCGGCCCGCCTATTCGCCTGCGCCACCGGCGGCGGGTTCTTTCCGCTTCTTTTTATCACCGTCGGCCTTTTCCTCCTGCGCTTTGGCAGCCTTGATTTCGTCCATCGTGAGCCGCTTTTCTCCGACGCTGGCAGACCACTCTCCAAGCATTTTCCGGTGGCGTTCGATTTCGTTTTTCAACTCGGGGTTGGCAATCAGGTTCGTCATCTCGTAAGGGTCGCTCCGAAGGTCGAAGAACGCCGCCTCATCCGCGTCGGACAGGATGTATTTGAAATGATCCGTGCGCACCATACGATGGCCGACGCCGACACGGTTTTCCGGAATGCCGACACATTCGGTGATGACATAATCGCGGACTTTTCCGGAGGGATCCTTCAAGATGGGAACGAGGGATTTGCCCATGAGATGGGAGGGAGCGGGGACGCCGGCCAGGTCGAGGATCGTGGGATAGACGTCGAGCGACGACACCAGCGCGTCGCTCTTCGCCTTTTTGACAGGCAGGAGCGGCGAATGGACAAACATCGGCACTCGCACGGATTCCTCGTGCATTGTGATCTTGTTTCCGAGCCCGTGATTGCCGAGGAAATAGCCGTTGTCTGCGAGATAGATAATAATCGTGTTTTCGTAGAGGCCGTCGGCCTTGAGCTGCCCGATCAGCGTGCCGATCTGGCTGTCGAGAAAACTGACGTCTCCATAGTAGGCCTTGATGACTTCCTTCATCTGGGATTCGTTGCGCGGAGGACCTCCGGTGGCCCCGGCGGGAGCTCCCGGATAAACGAGATTCTTGCTGTCCCGGAAGGAAATGTCACCCGCCGGGCCCTGGTTGAAGAAGCTTTGCATCAACGGCGACTCGCGCCAGTTGGGATCGAGCTTGATGTCGGCATCCTTGTAGATGTCTTTGAATTCCTGAGGCGCGGTGAAGGGAAGATGAGGGTTGCGGGGCGTGATCCAGAGGAGGAACGGACGGCCTGACTTCGCCTCGCGTGCCAGAAACTTCTCCACCTCTGCAAATGTCTCCAAGTCGTTTGGATCCTTGATTTCGCGGCCCTCTGAAAAGCCGAATGTCGTCGGCTCGCCGAGATGTGATTTCCCGTAGAGAGCGGTGTGGTAGCCGGCTTTTTCAAGGACGGCCGGCAGCGTGGCAAACCGCTTTTCCTGGACGACGCTCTTCTGGAATCCCCCTCCGAACAAGCCCACCGTCCCGTGCTGCTGTGGAAATACTCCGCTATAGATACTCGCCCGGCTGGCCGCGCAGATCGGCGAGGCGACGAACGCCCGGTCGAAGCGGATGCCCTCCCCGGCCAGCTTGTCCATGTTCGGCGTCTTTACCACCGGGTTGTTGTATCCGATGGCGCGATACGTCTGGTCGTCGCACAGGATGACGACGAAGTTCGGGGGAGTGGCGGCCTTGGCGCATAGGGCAACGAGAAGGAGGGCCGCACACGCAAGGGAGGATTTCATAAAAGGAATCTGCGGAAAAGACAGGCAGGACGCAAACATTTTGCAAAAATCCAGCATGATGCAAATGTGGCAGTGCGCTTCCATTGAAAAGGAACCGTAGCGGACTCAACGGCATGCAAAATGTTTCTATTTCAGGCGCCCGGCGCGATTTTCTAAAAACCGCCGGAATGATGGCGGCGGGCGCGATTCTGGGCAGACCGCTGCTTGCCGCAGTGGATGCGCAGCCATTGGATCCTGGCATCCCAAGGCGCAAATTGGGCCGCACGGGGGAAATGCTCTCCATGATCGGTTTGGGTGGACACACGCTCGCGCTCGCATCGGGCGAAGAGGAATCCATCCGCCTCGTTCACGAGGCGGTGGATGCGGGCATCAACCTCATGGACAACGCGTGGGAATACCACGAGGGCCGCGCGGAATCGCTCATGGGCAAGGCGCTCGAAGGGATGCGCGACCGTGTCTTTCTTATGACGAAAGTCTGCACGCACGGGAAGGGCACCGATGTCGCGATGAAGATGATGGAGGAGTCCCTGCAGCGGCTCCGGACGGACCATTTGGATTTGTGGATGATTCACGCGATCGAAAAAGAATCCGAAGTCGAGGCGGCGTTTGCTCCCGGTGGAGTGGTCGAGGCGCTTGAGCTCGCGAAGAAGCAAGGAAAGGTCCGATTCACGGGTTTCACCGGCCATCGTGATCCTCCGCTTCATCTTGCCATGCTCAAGCATGATTACCCGTTCGACGCCGTCCTTCTTCCGGTCAACTGCTTCGAACCGGATCGCACCGGCTTTCGTTCGGAGGTGGTGCCGGAGTTGAACCGGCGCGGGATCGGGATCCTTGGCATGAAGAGCCTGGGGGGCACGCCTGCCACGGCGGTGGCTGAGGGGAAAATTACGGCAGATGAGGCGATCCGCTTTTCCCTGAGCCAACCGATCACCTCGCAGGTGCTCGGCATGAGCTCGCTACAAAACCTGCGCGACAACATTGCCATCGCCCGCAATTTTTCCCCAATGCCCCAGGCGGAAATGAATCGACTCACGGCCAGGCTTGCAGGCGGGGAGAGCCGCTTCACACAATACACCCATCCCGATTATCGCGACGGGCAGGGTCTCATGCGCCCGGCGTGATGGGTTTGAATTTCCACATGACCCGAAGAAAATTTCTCCGGACGGGAGCGCTTGCAGCCGGGGCGCTTGCGGCGTGCCCGGAACTGAACGCCGATGAGGCGCAGTCTACCGCAAACCCGGTGATCGACACCCATATCCACTTATATGATCCCGCGCGCCCCGAGGGCATTCCCTGGCCACCAAAGGACGACGCAGTTTTGTATTCGTCTCATCTCCCGGCGGACTTTGAAGCCCTCACCGGAAAGCTCGGCGTTATGGGAGCTGTTGTTGTCGAGGCGAATGCCGGGCCGGCCGACAACCAATGGGTGCTCGATCTCGCAAAGGAAAATCCGATTGTTGTTGGATATATCGGTCGACTGACACCCGGGACTCCTGAATTTCCCGCGCATCTGGACAGCTACTCCGGCAGCCCGGTCTTCCGGGGACTGCGTCTTAGCCAGCCGATGTTGGTTCAAGGTTTGGGTCAGTCGGCGTTTGAAAACGATCTCCGGCAGCTTGAGGAGCGGAAGTTTACCCTCGATGTGGTCGGCGGCGAGGCGATGCTGCCCGATGTCCTGCGCCTCGCTAAAATATTTCCGGGCCTGAGGGTCGTTATCGACCATCTGCCATTTCAAGAATGGGACACGAATGCCATGCGAACGGCACTTAGCGAGGTTGCCCGGCTCTCGAATGTTTTCGGCAAGATTTCCCATGTGGGCCGGCGGGTGGACGGCCGGTTTGTTTCCGACCCAGCGTATTACCGGCCGCGCCTGGATTTGCTCTGGGAACTTTTTGGCGATGATCGCCTGATCTACGGGAGCAACTGGCCGGTGAGCGACTTCATCGCCCCCTATGCGGACATCCTCGGAATCATGACGGAATATTTACGCGGGAGGGATCGGGTCGTCTCGGAGAAATATTTCTGGAGAAATTCCATGGCCGCCTATAGCTGGCAGCCGCGGGGCCGGGCGGTTGGGTTGCTAAAAGAGTGAGGCAGTGCCGCACCTGCACGGGCTTACTCGCGTGCGGTTAATCCGGTCAACGGATGGTGCGTGACGGCATTCCAGGCCAGTTCCTGCAGGAGTCGTATGAATTTCGGATCCCAATTCCCTTCGAGTGCGATCGGAGGAAGCCCAACTGGGCAGCGTTGTCCCTTTTCAAAATTTCCGCAGGGTCACCGGTCCGACCAGGCCGGATGGCAGCGCGACTTCATCCTTTTTTCTGACGTTGTTGAACAGAGTGGTTGCGAGTGTGACTTCCAACTTGTTTAGCCCTCGCTTGAGCGCGCCGTCGAGCGCGTAGAGATGGCGGCCATACCAGCGCACGCCCAATGGTTTTCCGTTGAGGGTCACTTCGGAAACGCAGTTGGGTGCCTCGCCCAAGTCGAGTTGAGCGGCTTTGTCGGGATCCTGATCCGAATGGAATTCGGTCCGGTAGATGACCCGTCCCGCGAATCGGTTCAGGCGCGGATCCTTGCTCTGGTCCAAACCAGCGAGGGGAAAGTCCGCAATTTCAAACGGCGCGCCGTTAGCGGGTTGAAATGAGGCCGACCACGGGCCGGTGAGTTTCAGTGCCTCCACCATTTTGTGGGGAGGCGGCAGGTCTGATACGACCGGGCTTTTCCCTTCACTGGCAACCAGCAGAAGCGATCCGGCAACCGGCAGCGACACAAGCACACGTCCGTCCTTGTCCACCGGAAACGCGCTGCGCGAACCGGTTTCCGGATCCCAGCGTTCGACGTGTTTCCCAGTCAGCGGCAGCGCGACGGGAACGGCGACATCGTCCGGCGAAGTGTTGGCGAAGAAATACAGATCGCTGCCGTCGTGACGGTATTGGATCTGGTAGAGTCCCGGCTTCTCAAATTGCACCGACCGGTGGATTTGTAGTTCGGTCATAAGCCGATCGGTCCACTCCAGGCATTTTTCGACACTGGTGCTTTTGCGCCATTGCTCCAGGACATCGATCCAGGGCATCGCCTTGTCGGTGACTGGAACTTCTCCCGGCGGGTCGCGGCGGATCACGGTTTTAGGAAATTCCTTCAGCAGGTTCTGCACGATGGCGCGGACTTTTTCATCGTTTGAGGATGCGTCCTTCAAGCCCGGGCTGGAGTCAGGAAGCGCGCCCATGAAAACAATCTTTCCTCCGGCACGCGCGTAGCGGTCCAGCGCTTCAGCCGTGGCGGGAACGAGGGTTTGTGCTCCCAGCACGATCAATGCCTCATAGCTCATCGGGCCGAAATCGATTTTCCCGTCGTTGAACTTTGCCTGCTGAAGCACCCGATCGCTGACGTAGTCGGCATTCGCGCCGTTCTGGTTGATCCAGCGCCAGACCTTATGCGCCCACGGCGGATCGGTCTGATAAGGAGTGCGGTCCAACCCGCCTTCCGCCCAGATGTCGGACACCCCGAAAAGCAACGCCACCTGCGCCACCGGTTTTGAGGCCTGAAAAACAGCATTGAGCCGGGCGTTGTAGTCCATCCACCGCCGCATGTAGGGCCACCACGTATTCTGCTCGCTGAAGTAAGTGCCAAACTGGTTGCGTCCGGGGAAGGGCTCGTTGGCGGGCGAGTAGCAGAACCCATGCAGAAACGAATGGTTGATCCCGCAGACGAAGTTGAAGTCATCCGCGCGCTTCACCAGATCGAGCGTCTCCTCAAATTTGCCCTTCACGACGGTCATGGCCTCGGTGCTGGCGATCGGCCTGCCGGTCAGATGCGCGCCCGAGGAAGCGTATTTTTGCCAGAGCGGCCAGCCGTGGAGGTCCACATCCCCATGAAATGGCTCGGCCGGAAACAGCCAGCTGTTTCCTTCCGGCATGTCGGGGATGAGGTAGCCATCGTCGATGCCGTAGAACCACGGAAAGCCATATGCCTGCCAGCGGCAGAGCACGCCATTCTCATGACACCAGCGGTAAAATGGTCGTCCCATCCCGTCCAGAAACATGTCGACCAATGTGCGGCAATAATCATAGCGGACCCGTGCAATCGTCTCGTCGAGCGGGGAGCGTGCGCCTGCAGGCGGTTTTTTTCCGGCGTTCATTTGGAGAACAAGCGGCAGATAGGGCATCAGGTCGTAGCCGTTGCGACGCTGAAATTCCTCCGGCAGGTTTGGCGTCCAGTTGGCTTCCTTGATCTCGATGCTGTCGCAATACAACGCGCGCAGGCCGTTGCCGAGTTTTCCGTCCAATGCGGGGGCGACGCGGTCGGCGAAGCCTTTCAGGTAATTTTCAATCGCCTTCGGGTTGAAGTGATCCGGCACGCTCCCGAACGAGGGATCGCTGTAGTCGTTCACGAGCTGGCGCACGACCCGGAGCGTGTGTTTGCCCGCCGGCACATCCACTCCCGGCGAATCCTTTCGCGTGAGTTCGGCCGTGACATCCCTCATTTGCTCCATGCCGGTGACGGGATCGGGGGCAAGCTGGGCGAGCAAAATACTCGAATTGGTCGCCTCGCCGGGTTTCTTGGGTTTTTCCTCCTTCTTGGGCGGTAAAAACTTCGTCGGTCCCTGCACCTGAAACGTCTCCAGTGCCACCTTGTGAAGGCTTTCCTCTTCAGGCACCCAGACGCCGCGGAACGGCCACATCGCATTGGCGCTCAGATCCAGGATCATGCCTTCCTTGCGGGCCGCATCCGACGCCGCGCGGAGCAATTTGAGCCACTCCGGCGACAAATAGGCCGGGCTGCTTTGCCAGGGGATGATGTGGGCTCCGCCCAAGCCCGCGTCCTTGAGGAGTCGCAACTGCCTTCCCATTTCGTCGGCGGTCAGATCGCCCTTCCACCACCAATAGCACGATGCCCGCGCTTCCGTCGGCGGATTCTGAAACACATCCCAGAGAGAATCAGTCGGGGGCGACGGTGTCCCTCCCAAGGCCGGAATGACACAGAGCAATATTCCCACCGATGCACACGCCGAGCCGCCGAGAAACTTCCGGTTCATTCGTGGTATGCTATGTCGGGCAAACAAAGGAATCAAAAGACTTTCTCAGTGAAGAATGCCAAGCCTCTTTAACTGGGAGACTTCCGTCCCTTTCCCAATCGAGACCGGTGGAGGTGCTTTGGTGCAGACTCTTCCGCTTTTCTTTCAAATGAAGTCCGCCGGTAGAGGAGGGGGGAGAGGCCGTGGTGTCGGCGGAACTGGCGGGAGAAATAAAACGGACAGGCGTATCCGCATTCGCCTGCAATCTCGGTCACCGTTTTGGAGGTGCTGCTCAGATACTGCGCCGCCATCTCCAGGCGCCGCTGCCCGAGCCATTCCATCGGCTTGAGCCCTGTCTCCCGCTTGAAGATGCGTCCGAAGTAAACGGGATTCAGGTTCACTGCTGCAGCCCACTCGGCGAGGGTAATGACCCCGGCGAGGCGCACATTGGCCCATGCTTGAGCCGCGAGCAGGCGATCCACGACGCCGCTTCTTTCCAAGGTCGTGTCGCGCAGGGGCGGTTGAAGCGTGTTAAGCAAATAGGCGAGCCACTGTGCCAGCGCGCCGGCGATCGCGAGGTCCCGAAATGCCGTGTCATCCGACATCGCGGTCAGAACGCGTTCAAATTCCTCAACGTATCGGGCCGGATCCGGCATGGCGAAACGGCGGGGATAGGACCGCTGCAGGAGGGCGTTCGCGACTCCGGGCTGCGACAGGGCGAGTGAAACGCTGAGATGGACGTTGGGCCGTGCGGGATCATGACCGATTGAGAATTCGTCCGCTCCGGACACCACCAATAGGTCGCCAGGCTTGAGCGGGAATTTGCGCCCGTTCACGCATGCCCAGCACGGATTTTTTTCCACGAAAAAGAAGCTGACCATGTCTGGAGCTAGTCTCGATTCGGGCACCGACCAGCCGGGATGGCCGCCAAAACGTCCGAACCAATGCAGCCGCCACCCGAATCCGCCCTGAAAGACCGGCTTCCAATCCTGATGATAGGTCGGCCAACGCATGGTTGAAATAATTCATGTATTTGGCGCCTTGTGTCCATTGTAAATGGAGGAATCAGGCCTACGATTGGAAACATGCCTCTGGCCTGCCGCTGACTTATGCAGATGTTCAACTTTTCCATCTTCGGCCTCTACCTCCTGCTCACGGTGGTTTTGGGGATCTGGGTGGCAAGGCGGAAAGCCACAAACCCAAGGGACTACTTCCTCGCGGGAGAGGGGCTGCCTTGGTATGCGATTGGAGGGTCCATCATCGCTGCAAACATCAGCACCGAGCACTTCATCGGCATGGTCGGCGTGGCGTATGGAGTGGGCTTCGTGGTGGCCCAGTGGGAATGGGGAAATGTCGTGACCCTGAGCGCCCTGATCTGGATTTTTCTGCCGTTCTACATCCGGGGCGGTCTTTATACGATGCCGGAGTTCCTGGAGCGCCGCTACAACGCGCACTGCCGCTACCTTTTTGCCGTGTGCTGCCTGGTGCTGTGGATCGTGGCGCAGATGGCGGTGGTGATGCTGGCCGGCGCGAAGGCGATGCGCGGCATGTTCGATCTGGATGAAACCGTCACGATCGTCGCCCTCGCCATTCTGGCCGGCAGCTACACGATTTATGGCGGGCTGAAATCCGTGGCCTGGACGGATTTTCTTCAGTTTGTCGTGATGATGATCGGCGGGTTTGTGGTCGCATGGATCGGTCTGGAAAAAGTCGGCGGACTCGGCGCGCTCATGCACTCGGTTCCGGAAAAGTTCAAGATCATCTATCCGGCCACCGACAAGGAATACCCATGGTTCGGGGTCTGGACGCTCTTTCTTTCGGTCGGCATCTGGTATAACTGCACCAATCAATTCATCGTGCAGAGGTGTCTGGGAGCCCGCACCGAGTGGGATGCGCGCATGGGTGTGGTTTTCGCGGGCTTTATGAAGGTGTTGCTGCCGCTGCTGGTCGTGGTGCCGGGCATCATCGCCTTCAGGCTTTATCCCGGCCTGGTTGACAAGGATCTTGCCTTTCCGAAGCTGGTGCACGACCTGCTTCCGGTCGGCCTGAGCGGCATTGTCATGGCGGGGCTTGCCAGCGGAATGCTCTCGCATATCAGCTCGGTGCTGAACTCGTGTAGCACGGTGTTCACGATGGATATCTACAAGCCGCTGCTCCCCGGTGGGAAAAGCGAGGAGCATCTGGTGCGGGTGGGGCGCTGGAGCGGCTTCGTCATCCTCCTCGTTGCCACAGTGCTCGCCATCTGGTTCACCCGCCGCCAGCTCGGAGTGTTTCTGCTGATCCAGAACATCGGGGCCTGGGTCGCTGCGCCGATCGCCGCCGTATTCTTGATCGGTGTCCTTTGGCGGAGAGCTACCGCTGCTGCAGCCACTTTCGTTCTCTGGTTCGGTTTTCCGTTCACCGCGTTTGTGGAATACGTGCTCTTCAAACACGTGGCGTTTCTGCAACCGTTCGACAACTGGCTCAACCGGACCTTCGTCGTTTGGATCACCTCGATTGTGGCGATGGTTGTCGTGTCTTTGTTCACCCGTCCGCCGTCTGCTGAGAAAATCGAAGGCATCATCTGGTCCCCGTCCATGGCGGCTCTGCCGGAAGCAGAGCGCCGCAAGCACCGTGGCTTGAGCAGTCTCTTTTTATGGTGGGGGCTCTTTGTCGGTCTGATGGCGGTCCTCTACGCCTACATGACCTGGTTCCAGTTTTTCGGTCCTGCGAAGGGCCTCTGATTTATGAAAAGCCATCCTGATACCACCAAAGTTTTCAAAGGCGTCCGCGCCTCGCTTGCGGACCTGATCGGAAGCGAGCGCATCAAGGCGTCCTGCAGGGCGCGGGCTCTTTTGTCCGGGGAGGACGCGGGCGGACTCGCGGCGGTCGCTTCCGAACCGGTTGATTTCCTGCCGGAGAGCTTTCTGGCGCGCCAGCACGAACTTCTGGAGCGGGTTGGCTCTGGCGTTGTGAATCCCCTCGACCAGCCCTCGATCCCGGGAGCCTCAACCCGGATGTTCGATTCCGCCACGAATCCGGGGATGGCCCCGCTGAGCGCGCTGGGCCTGTTCCGCATCGGCGAGGATGGACGTCTTTATCTCATCTCCAAGAGCGAGCATTACCACACCCCGCTCGGGCATGGATTTCCCGGATATCAACTGCTCGACCGCGCACGGCAGCTGGGGATCCCGAATGCCACCCACAACAACACCCGCGGGCAGATCACCCGCTTGCTGGAGGAAGAACTTGTTTGCGCGGTCAACGGACTTGCTCCCGGAGATTCTGCCGGCTTGAACAAAGTGCGCGCATGTGAGGACCCGTATGTCTGCAACCGAGTGCTGAACCTGGAGACCGGCAGCCTGGCGGTCGAGGCCGCCCTGAAGATGATTCTGGCCCGGTTCTACCGGATCGAACCGGGTTCCCCCACGCCGAAATATTCGGGGCGCATCCCGGTTGTCCTGGTGATGGGCAACGATGACGGTGGATTTCAGGCGAACTACCACGGGACTACGATCCTGACCCAGACAATGCGCGGGATGTGGCCGGAGTTTTACTCCGGGATCGAAAACCAGTTCCGGGTCTGTCCGATCCGCCCGAACAACATGGAGGACCTCGAGAACGCATTCAGAAAATGGGAAACCAGCGGTCACAAGATCGCGGGATTCTTCCACGAGATCATCATGATGAACTACGGGGGCCGTCTGTTGTCCCCGGAATTCCTGCAGCGGGCCTACTCGCTCTGCCGCGAGCACGATGTGCCGACGGTGGTGGACGAAATCCAGTCCTGCATGTGGCATCACGACCTGTTCATTTTCCGCGAGTGGGAACTGACCCCGTCTTTTGTGGCGCTCGGAAAAGGTTTCCCCGGGGGGGAATACCCGGCTTCCCGCCTCATCTTCAGTTCGGCCATGGATTGCATGCCGCAATTCGGGGCGTTGGTAACGAACGGGCAAGAAGAGCTCGCCTCGCTGGCCTACCTGATCACCATGCGGTGGGCGCAGGCGAACGCGCAGGCCACCCGCTCGGTCGGTGACTACTACGAGAGCCGGATGCGGGAATTCGCCAATGCCCACCCGGAAGCCATCTCCGAGGTTGAGGGTAAGCGGCATATGACGACCCTCTTCTTCAAAGATCTCGGCGGCGCAAAGTCGTTTGCCAAAAACCTCAACGGTCGCGGTCTGGACATCAGTTCCCAGACCTACAAGGCGGACTGCCCGCCAGCCGTGCTCACCAAAATCCCCCTCATCGCAACTCCGGCTGTCGTGGATTTCATCCTCGATCGCATGGAGGAGGCCATCCGCACCAACTAAACTCACATTATGAAAATCGGCATACCAAAGGAAATTAAGATCAAGGAAAACCGCGTCTCCTGCACACCCGGAGGCGTCCGCATGCTTGTCCAGCAGAAGCATGAGGTCTTCGTGGAACAGGGGGCCGGTCTGGGCTCCGGATTCTCCGATGAAATCTACCGTCAGGCCGGGGCGGTCATCGTGCCGGGTCCGGCAGATGCCTGGGCCGCGGAAATGGTCATCAAGGTCAAGGAGCCTCAGAAGGAGGAGTATCCCTATCTGCGCCCGGACCTGGTGCTCTTCACCTATCTGCACCTCGCTGCCGAGCCTGCGCTGACAAAGCGGCTGCTCGTAAGCAGGACCTGCGGGATCGCCTACGAGACGGTCGAGGTCGGGCATCGCCGCCCATTGCTCGAGCCCATGAGCGAAATCGCCGGACGCATGAGCACGATTGTCGGCGCCAACTATTTGAGCAAGGCCCATGGTGGAAAAGGGGTTTTGCTGGGCGGCGTGCCGGGGGTTCTTCCTGGAAATGTTCTGGTGCTTGGCGGCGGATCGTCCGGAATCAACGCAGGGCGCATGGCCGTCGGTCTTGGCGCGGATGTCACGATCCTTGATGTGGATCTGGAAAGAATGCGTTTTCTCGATATCACGTTCGACCACACCGCGCACACGCTCTATTCGAACGAGCAAAACCTTATCGAGCGCCTGAGCAATGTGGACCTGTTGATCGGCGCGGTCCTGGTGCCCGGAGCCGCGGCTCCCAAGCTGATCAAGAAGGAAATGCTCGAGGTGATGAAGCCCGGATCGGTGTTTGTGGATATTGCGATCGACCAGGGCGGATGCGCGGAGACCTCACGCCCGACCACTCATGACAATCCGATTTTTGTCGAGCAGGATGTGATCCACTACTGCGTGACCAACATGCCCGGCGCCTATGCCCGCACCGCCACACAGGCGCTCACCAATGCGACCATGTCCTATGCGATCAAGCTTGCGAACCTCGGCGCGGAGCAGGCCCTCGGGCTGATGCCGGACCTTCGGGCGGGCTTGAATACCTATCAGGGTAGCTTGGTCTATCCGGCTGTCGCAGAGGCGCTGGGAATCCCGTGCGCCCCCAACCCCTTCCAGTCTTAAAAAAGTTCATGCCATGAAAGACATCAGGTTTGGAATCATCGGTTGCGGCCTCATGGGCCGCGAGTTCGCATCCGCCGCTGCGCGCTGGTGCCACCTTCCGCAGATGGACGCGCGTCCGACGCTCGAGGCGGTCTGCGACACCACCCCGGAGCCGCTCCGCTGGTTCACTGAAAATTTTCCATCCATCCGGCAGACCACGACCGACTATCAGGCACTCCTTTCGAATCCGGATGTGGACGCGGTTTACATCGCCGTGCCGCACAACCTCCATGAAAAGCTCTACTGCGACGCCATCAACGCCGGAAAGCACCTCATGGGCGAAAAGCCGTTCGGGATCGACCTTGCTGCGAACGAGGCGATCCTCTCCGCGCTGAAGAGCAATCCTGCCTGCTTCGCCCGCTGCTCGTCGGAATTTCCATTCTTTCCTGCGATGCAGCGGATCGGGCGGATGATCGAGGGAGCGGAGTTCGGGACGATTCTCGAAGTCAATGCTGGCTTCCACCACTCAACCGACCTCGATCCTCAAAAGCCGATGAACTGGAAGCGCACGATCTCCGCCAACGGGGAATACGGATGTCTGGGCGACCTGGGCATGCACCCTTTGCACGTTCCCCTGAGGGCAGGCTGGATGCCGCGCAACGTGAGGGCGATTCTCACCCGGCTCTATTCTCAAAGGCCCGGGCGCGACGGGAAGCCAGCACCCTGTGAAACCTGGGATAACGCGACCCTTCTGTGCGAGTCCGTGGATCCGCTCATGGACCGCGCCTTTCCGCTCACCATCAAAACCCAGCGCATCGCTCCGGGAGAAAAGAACTCCTGGAACTTCGAGATCCTTGGGAGCAGGCGATCCGCACGGTTTTCCAGCAAGCAGGCGAATACGCTTCAGCTTCTCGATTTCACCGGAGGCGAACAGGCCTGGCAGCATATCGACATGGGGAGCGAACTCGCATTTCCATCGATCACCGGCGGGATTTTTGAATGCGGGTTTTCGGACGTCATCCTCCAGATGTGGGCGGCATTCGTCCACGAGCTCGCCCATGGCACAACGCCCGCACGGTTTGCGGGGTGCGTCACGCCGGAGGAGACGAACCTCCACCACAAAGTTCTGACCGCCGCCCTCGAATCCCACCGGATGTCGTCGGTGGTATCCATCGCCTGAAATGTATCTCGGCATCGATATCGGCTCGACCGCGCTGAAGGCCGCCGCATTTGACGCGCGGAGTGGCCGCCTGCTCGCACAGACCGACCAGCGGCTCGCGCTGGATATCGATGGAACCGGACGCCGCGAGCAGGATCCCGCCGGACTCGTGCAGGCGCTTTGCGCGGCGGCCGGGTCTCTCCGCCACCAGCTTGGCGAGAGGTGGACCTCGCTGCGCGGGATCGGGATTGCCGCTCAGGGCGGCAGCACGATCTTGGTGGACCGCAAGACCGGTGTCTCGCTCACGCCGATGTTCCTCTGGAACGACACCCGTGCATTCGGGCATTTTCACGAGATTACAAAATCCGTTCCGGCCCGCTGGTGGCGAGCGTTCTCGCTGCGCGATGAGCCGGGGATGGGGCTTGCCCGCGCGCTGTGGATCCGGGATCAATGGCCGGACCTTTTCGCCAGGAACCCGCTCTGCATCGGCGCCGGCGAGCATGTCTATTTCGCGCTCACCGGACGTTGGCGGCAGGAGGCGTGCCACGCTCTTCAGTCCGGGTGCTACGATGCGCGTCGCCAGCGATTCACCGGCAGACCTGCGGCAAAACTCGGGCTGCCGGCGGATCTCTTTGCGCCGCTCCGGAACGGGCATGAAACCCATCCGCTGACCCACGAAGCGGCCGCCCTGCTTCAGCTGCCTGCCGGCATCCCGGTGGCCGGTCCCTACAACGACCACGAGGCCGGATTTTTGTCTGTTCTCCACGCGTCCCGCCACCCCCTCGAATGTTCACTCGGCACAGCCTGGGTGGGCAACTTCGTCCTCCCGCCGGAATTCCGCGGCAGTTCGCCGTTCCAGCTTTGCATCCCGGCGCCGGAAGGAAGCGGATGCCAGGTCATCATGCCGCTGATGACCGGCAACGTCACCCTCGACTGGGCGCTGGAAAATTTCGTCCACGCCGATCTGAGGACGGCGCTTGACCGCGCGGACGGGATACTTTCCCAGCGCCTGCTGCCTCCGCCCGGGCTCACCGCACTGCCGTGGCTCAACCGTCCGAATTCCCTGCGTCCGTGTGAAACCGGGTCGGGAGGATTTTTTGGTGTCGGTCCGGCCACCACCCATGCCGATCTTCTTCGGGCGGTCGTTGCGGGGATGACGTTCGAGTTCGCGCGTGTTCTGGATTCCGTCGCCCGCGAAGGCGCGGTTGACAGTCTCGTGTTGTGCGGGGGGGCTGCGAAGAATCCACATCTCCGCGGACTCTTCGCCTCGCTCTTCGCTCCTCTTCCGGTTCACCAGGTGGTCGAGACTGAACTCATGGGCACACGCGGGTGCCTGCACGGGTTCGACCCGCAGATTGCTTGCGCTCCGACCGCGCCGGTCCACCGGATCCCCGGCCTCGATGAGGCGGCGCTCACCGAGGCCCGGGCGCTCTACCTGGATGTCTTTAGCCGCTTCTGCGGCCATGTGCCCGCCGGAAAACCCTACGCCCTGAAAATGGAAGTTCTCAAATGAATGCGCTCAAAGTCGGCCTGCTCCCCCTGTATGTGAAATATTACGACGAGGTTCTCCCGGATCTTCTCGCCCGGATGAATCCGTTCATCGAACGCGTCCACACGGAACTGGCGGATGTCGGCATCGACGTGATTGTTGCGCCGACCGCGCGAACGGAACCCGAGGTGGCCGCCTCCGTGGAGCGATTCGAATCCTCCGGTGTCGATGCGATTGTCACCCTGCACCTCGCCTATTCCCCTTCGCTCGAATCCGCCTCCGTGCTTACGCGAACACCGTTGCCGATCCTAATGCTCGACACGACCCCGAACAGGGATTTCGGCCGCGATGTGGATCCGGAGCTCTTGCTTTACAACCATGGCATCCATGGCGTGCAGGACCTCGCCTCTGTGCTCCGTCGCTCGGGGAAGCCGTTCCGTGTGATAGCCGGTCACCTTGACGACCCGGAAGTCATCCCCCGTTTTGTTGAGGTGCTCCGGGGTGCGCGCGCCGCAAATGTCCTGCGTTCGATGCGCGTCCTGCGCATTGGCGGTCTTTTTCCCGGCATGGGAGACTTTGCGGTCCCTGACGATTTGCTCGAATCCGCTTTGGGCATCAGCGTGGAGAATATCGTTCCGGATGATCTCGCAGCCGATGTGGCGGCGGTTCGGGAACAGGAGATTGCCGCCGAGGTTGCGTCTGATGCAGCGTGCTTCAGGGTGGACTGTTCAAAGGAAGTGCACGAACGCTCGCTGCGCGTCGGACTCGGCTTGCGCAGCTTTCTTGAAAAAGGGAAATTCGATGCATTCAGCCTGAATTTCCTAGCATTCCAGGATCCTTCCGGCCCTGTCAGTTCCGTGCCGTTTCTGGAATGCTGCAAGGCAATGGTGAGGGGGATCGGTTATGCGGGCGAAGGCGATGCGCTCACGGCTGCGCTCCTGGGTGCGCTGCTTCAGGGGTTCGGTGCCGCGACATTTGTGGAGATGTTCTGCGCCGATTGGCACGGGGAGTCGCTTTTCCTTTCTCATATGGGAGAAATCAACCACGCCGAGGCCGCGGAGCGCCCCCTGCTTCACGAGAAGGATTTCCCGTTCACTCCGGCTCTCAACCCGGCGGCTCTGGCCTGTGCGCTGCGTCCGGGCAAGGCGACCTACGTGAACCTTGCTCCGGGTCCGGGAGGATCCTTCCGCCTGATCACCGCGGAGGTCGAGATCTTGGCCGATGGCACCCATCCCGGTCTCGACCGGTGGGTGAGATCATGGGTCCGCCCGAAGGTCCGCCTCCCGCGCTTCCTCGAGGAATTCTCCCATCTCGGCGGCACTCACCACGGCGTGCTCGTCTACGGAAGACACTTCGACGCGCTGGCCGCCTTCTGTGCATTTCTAAAAATCGAACACTGCCACATCACCTGACAAATCCATGAATGCCTGGAACACCGCCGTCGAACGGGATGCCAACCTTGCCGTCATCAGTGAGGAACTCGAAGACTTTCTTCCGGAAAAGATCTTTGATGCCCATGTCCATATTGCGCCGCCGGACGGATTTCTTCCCGACCGTCCGTTCTCGTGTGGCGGGGTGCCGATCACATCCTATACCTACGACGAACTCTCCGAGGATTTGAGGATTGCGTTTCCGGGCCGTGAAACCGGCGCACTTTGCTTCGGCTGGCCGGATCCGAAATTAAACACCGAGCGGAACAATGCGTATGTCGGCTCGGCTGCAGACTTCAAACGGTTTTTCCCTTTGCGGCTGCTCGACCCGCACCGAGACAGCGCGGAAAAGGTCCGGGCTGACATCGGCCGCCACGGGTTCCTTGGCCTCAAGCCCTATCCTGATTACGCGCGTCCTTCCGACGTTCCGAACGCCGAGATCCCAGAGATGCTTCCCGAGTGGGCGATGGAGATCGCGCACGAGCTCCGGCTGATCGTAATGCTCCACATCCCGCGCTCGAAGCGGCTCGAAGATCCACTGAACCGCCGCCAGATCCGCGAGCTTTGCACCCGCTGGCCGGGAGCAAAAATCATTCTCGCCCATGTCGGCCGCGCCTACTACCTGCGCGGCATCACCGGTTTCCTCGACGACCTGCGTGAATTTCCTAATCTCTACTTCGATCTCGCCATGGTGCAGCATTGGGAGGTGATGGCCTACCTGTTCCGTGAGGTTCCGATTGGAAAGGTGCTGTTCGGGTCGGATATCCCGATCGCGCTCGCGCAGGGCAAGGCGGTCGAGATCAACCACCAGTATACCTATGTCACCCCTCGCCCCTGGTCACTGGCCCTGTGCGACGAGAAGGGGAAATTGCAGTTCACCTCGTTCCTGAATGAGGAGCTCCGCGCCATCCGGCAGGCGGCAACCGTCGCCGGGCTTTCCCGTGATGACATCGCCGCACTGTTCCACCACAATGCAAAAAACCTGGTCATGGAAGTGGCTTCACGGATTAAGCCGACGTAATGGATCAGGTTTGTCCCCTATGAAAATCTTCTTCTTTCTCGCTGCCCTTTGCGGCACCTCCTTCGCCGCCGAAACTCCTAAGCCCGGCCCGATGGTGGCAACCGATCCCAAGCTCCGGGCCCGCGCCATCGAAGAAACGGCGGTTCCCGTTCGGCCTGGCATTCCGGGCGAGGTTCCGTTCTGGAACAGGATGGCGGTTCAATTCCAATTTGCTCCGGCATTTGATTTCAAGGAGGTGCCCGGTGCTAAATCCTATCGGTTCACGGTGACTCCTAAGGCCGGCGAGCCCCTTGCGTTCACCTCCGCAAAGCCTTGGATGCCGCTGACACCCGTCTGGACAAAAGTCCCCACTGGCAAGGCGACGCTGACGGTTGTTGCCCTGGACGAGCAGGGAGCGCCGGTATGCGAGCCGATGACACGGGTGTTCCACCGGGCGGCCGTGATTGGAAAGGAATATCCGCCCGCTGCGATGTCCTGGAGCGAAAGCGCGCGGACGGCTCTCGATACGCTGGTGCATTCGCCGGATCTGCAGTGCTGGTTCACCACTGGAAAGCCCGACGAGAAATTTCCGCTCTACCGCTACCCCTCGAAAATCGTTGGCTCGGCTGCGGCGGTTCTGGCTATCTACGCATCCCAGACTCCGCCTCCTGCCGATGCGGCGGAGGCATTGCAGGCTTCGCGCCGCGCGGCGGACTACCTCATGAGCATCAGCTTTCCGGAACAGGACGAATGGGCTTTTCACCCTCCGCTTTACCATCCCACGATGTTCCACGACCAGCTCAAGGGGCACATGGATGCGAACCATTACATGACATTCGGAGGTGCGGAAACGGGCATGTATTATCTCGATGTTTACGCGGCGACCAAGGACAGGAAATATCTGGATGCGGCCGTGCGTATTGCGGAGACCTACGAGAAGCGCCAGTTGCCGGAGGGAAGCTGGCTGATGTTCGTTTCACCTCAGGATGGCAAGCCGGTCACCGACAACATTCTCATCCCGTCGCTGGTGATCGATTTTCTGGATCAACTCGAGCGGGTGACGGGGGATCACCGCTTCGACGCGGTTCGCGAGAAAGCCATCGCGTGGACCATGAAGAATCCTGTGCGCACATGGAACTGGCAGGGACAGTTCGAGGACGTGAAACCATTGCCTCCCTATGAAAACCTCACCAAGCACGACGCCGGACAATTCGCCATCCACCTCCTGAAATCCGCTCCTGATGATCCGGAGAAGCGGGCTCTGGCCCTTGACCTGATCCGCTTTGCCGAAGATCAGTTCGTCATGTGGGCGCAGCCTCCGGTTGCCAGTCCCAAGGAGCAGAATCCCGACGGGGAGGCTGGCGCAAAATCAAAGACCTGGCTGCTGCCCTGCGTGCTCGAGCAATACCGTTGCTATGCACCCGTCAATGCCAGTTCCGCCAGACTGATCCAGATGTATGTCGCCGCCTACCGCGCCACCGGCGACCGCCTCTATCTGGAAAAAGCAAAGGCTCTGGCCGGCACGCTCACCCGCACGCAGTCGAACAAGAAAGCCCCGGGCCGCTACCAAACATGGGTCATGCAAAACCCCGGCCCGATGTGGTTCAACTGCGAGCTCCTCGCGATCCGGGCGATGAAGGACCTCGCAGCAGTCGATGAACCTCCAAAAAAGTGAAACGACAGGCAACTCATCCCATGAAACCAACACTTCATATCGTTCTTGGTAGCCTCCTCCTGGCTGGAGCTATGCAGGCCGCAGATACCAAGCCTAATATTCTTGTCATTCTCGCCGACGACCTCGGCTATGGTGACATCGGGGTGCATGGAGGCAGGGACATTCCCACGCCGAATATCGACGCGCTCGCCGCCTCCGGAGTGCGCTGCACGAACGGTTATGTCTCGGCTCCCATCTGCGGACCTTCCCGCGCAGGATTCATGACCGGACGGTATCAGACACGCTTCGGCTTCGAGAACAATCCACGCGTTGGCGATGAAACCAAGCTCGGTCTTCCTGCGGATGAGCGGACGCTCGCCGATCACCTGCGGGGTGCGGGTTACGCCACGGGGGCTGTCGGAAAATGGCATCTAGGGTTCACCTCGGCTTTTCTCCCGCAGGTCCGCGGATTCGACGATTTCTTCGGGTTTCTTGGCGCGCAACACAACTTCCTGCTGAGCGAGGATGCCAAGCCACAATTCGAAGCCGCGTATTCCAAGAACATGATTTACTGCGGGCAGGAGCTGCAAAAGCTCAACGGCTACACGACGGATGTTTTTACCGATGAGGCTATTGGTTTCATGGACCGACATCCGGATAAGCCGTGGTTTTTGTATCTCGCCTACAATGCCGTTCACGCCCCACTGGAGGTTCTTAAAAAATACGGTGACCGCGTTCCTGCTTCCGTCACCGATCCCGACCGGCGGGGCTATCTCTCGCTGCTCATCGGTCTGGATGACAATGTGGGCCGTGTCATGGAGCACTTGCGGCAGGCAGGCCTCGAAAAGAACACGCTGGTTTTCTTCTTCAGCGACAATGGGGGCGCGGGACGGAAGCCCTTCCTCTCCTTCAATACCGGCAACAACGCCCCGCTGCAGGGGAACAAGGGCCAGATTCTTGAAGGCGGCATCAGGGTCCCGTTCCTTGTCTCCTGGCCAGGCAAACTTCCTGCGGGAAAAATCTATGAAGAACCGGTGATCTCCCTCGACATCGCCGTCACGGCTGCAGACGTCGCCGGGATTCCGGCTCAATCCAACCTCGATGGAGTGAACCTCCTGCCTTTTCTCGAAGGAAAAAAATCCGGCAGTCCGCACGACTTCCTCTGCTGGCGCCTCGGTCCTCAAAAGGCAATCCGCAGGGGCAATTGGAAGCTGGAGGACTGGCGCGACTTCGTAACGAAAACCCAGAGCGGCTGGCAGCTCTACGACTTGTCCAAGGATATCGGCGAGACCAACAATCTTGCCGAAAAAAATCCGGAAATCGTCGCCGAGCTCACCAAGGCATGGGAAGGGTGGAATGCCAAGAATATCGATCCGCTCTGGCAGGGGAGCCCTACCGAAGACCCCACCGCGCCTCCCTACAAGCCCAAGAAGGGCGAATGATCTATGCCTGCCCATACCGTGCGAATCCCGGCTGAACAATTGCCTATTCCCAGTAAATACCAAACTATGAAAACCAAGCTCCTACTCCCACTGCTGCTGCTTGCAGCCTCCATTAACCTGATTGCCGATCCTTACAACAACCCGAAAGAAGGAGACCTCATTCAGGCTAGCGACGCTGTATTTGTCATTTGCGCTGGCAAGCGTTGCGGTATTCCGAGCATCGACGTGTTTAAGGCAAACGGATTCAAGGCGGCGAACGTCATCAAAATATCTGAAGAAGAGATGAATGCCATTCCCGAAGGGCCGATATTCGTTGCTCCCGTCAAACCCTACAAAACACCTCAAGAGGGAGATCTTATCCAGGCTGGCGGCGCGGTTTTTGTCATTCGCAACGACGTGCGC
>QYQL01000096.1 GCA_007280915.1 Verrucomicrobiaceae bacterium
ACTCAAACGGCGACTTCTCCCTCCTCCATCGCCCTCCCGAACACGGTTCTCTCCCTCTCGTGGTCCTCCATTTCCCAACTTCCAGACCTGTCCAGCTTTGATCGCGCACTTTTGTCCAGGTTTGTTTGCAGCGCCACAACCTCCGGCGAAAGGCTTGCGCAATCGGGACGGCTGCGTAGTGTCATTCGGATGCCCCGACGACCAACAGTGAAAATCGGCCGCCATCATTTGGGAGGCCGCGAACTGCTCTTCATCCTCGGGCCATGCGTGATCGAAACGGCGGCGTTCACCCGCAGGATGGCCCGGAAACTGAAGACGATCTGCGACGGCGAAGGTGCGGCTTTTGTTTTCAAGGCCTCGTATAACAAGGCGAACCGCACCTCGGTTAAATCGTTCCGTGGGACCACTGTCCGGGATGGATGCCAGCTCCTCGCGGAGATCGGTGCCGAGCTCGGGGTTCCCGTGACCACCGATGTACATTCTCCCGCGGAGGCGGAGGAGGCTGCTGAATTTGTCGATGTCCTGCAAATTCCAGCGTTTCTCTGCCGCCAAACCGACCTGATTGTCGCTGCCGGTTCGACCGGGCGGGTCGTTAATGTGAAAAAAGGGCAGTTTCTCGCCCCTTGGGACATGGCCCATGTTGCCAGCAAGCTTTCTGCCACAGGGTGCAAGTCGTTCTTCTTCACCGAACGCGGCACCACATTCGGCTACAATAACCTTGTCGCGGACATGCGATCCATTTATTGGATGCAGCAGTTGAACTGTCAGGTCGTCTTCGACGCCACCCACTCCGTCCAGCGGCCCGGGGGGGCCGGGGAGACGACCGGCGGCGACGGCGTGCTGGCACCCGTGCTGGCGCGTGCCGCTGTGGCCGCCGGATGCGACGGCCTCTTCATCGAGACACATGAAAATCCTGCAAAAGCCCTTTCTGACGGACCGAACCAGATCCCGCTCCGGGATCTCCCGCGGCTTCTTGCACAACTCCGGAAACTTCGCGATGCGGTTGTTTAGCTTTCTCCTCACGGTCGTGATGATCGCGACCACTCCGGCGTCCAAGGCAGGCGACCCCAAACCGAAACCCACAGCGAGTCCTGTGGCAGCGGATAAATCGGCGGATTTCGATATTCCCGTTCCCATGGGAATCCCCGTCAAGGGAATCAAGATCCCCCACCGCAACGACGAGGGAAAACTCATCATGACGATCGAGGCGGAAACTGCCAAAAAACTCGACGACAAGCATGTCGAGATGGAAAACATGAAGATCGACTCGTATGACGATGATGGAAAAACCGTGAAAATTGAAATCCCGCACTCGATTTTTGATCTCGACACCCGAATCCTCTCCGGCGACTCACAGACCCTGATCCATCGAGATGATTTTGAAATCACGGGGGATTCCGTGGAATTCAACACCAAGACCCGACAGGCAACCCTTCGTGGAAAAGTTCACATGATCATCCAGTCCGCCGACATCGAAAAATGACAAAGCCCGCCGCACTTCTGCTCCTCCTCACAATTTCCACCGTCCTCGCACAGAGCGGCCCGTCCATGAACCAAGGCGAAAAACAGGAGACCGCCTCGCCCATGAACGCTTTTTCCGGGCTTGGAAAAGACCGCCCCGCCGATGCGAAAACCGAAATCACCGCGACCAAAGAGGCGAACTTTGACAAGGCCGCCAGCGTTGCCGAGTTTATCGGCCAGGTCATCGTCCGCGACCCCCAGTTCACCCTCACCTGCGACCGCCTCAAGGTCACCCTGAGCAAAACCGGCAAGGGCATCGAAGTCGCCGAGGCCACCGGGAATGTCGTCATCATCCAGGAAAACACCGGAAAATCCGATCAGACCTCCAAGGCGATCGGCCGATCGGAATTCGCCACCTACACTCCCGCCTCCGGCGAGGTAACGCTGAAGGGCTGGCCGTCGGTGCAGCAGGGGATGAACAATCAGGTCGCCTCCGAGCAATCCACGGTCATGGTGCTCAACCGGAATGGCAAATCCCGCACCGTCGGCCCAAGCAAGACGGTCATCGTCGACACCAAAGAGGCGGGAGCGGTAAAATGAGCGGGGACCTGGAAAAAGTCTCCCGCAAGCCGGTTGCGGAAGGAGATCCCCTTCTTCGCACCGACGGACTCATCAAAATTTATAATGGGCGCTCGGTGGTCAACGGGGTGGACATTAACGTCAAGCGCGGGGAAATCGTCGGTCTCCTCGGGCCGAACGGCGCGGGAAAAACCACCACATTCTACATGATCGTCGGTCTCATCCGTCCGAACGGCGGGCGGGTGTTCTTTGAAAATGCCGACGTCACCGACATGGCGATGTATCGCCGCGCAAGACATGGAATGGGCTACCTGCCCCAGGAGGAATCCATCTTCCGGAAACTCACGGTCGAGGAAAACATCCTCGCCATCCTCGAGGCCACCAAGGCCACGAAGGCGGAGCGCAAGCATCGCTGCGAGGAGTTGCTGACCCGCTTCGGCATCGAGCACCTGGCAAAGAATCAGGCCCTCACGCTTTCCGGCGGGGAAAAACGCCGCCTGACCATCGCTCGCTCGCTCGTCACCAACCCCTCTCTCCTCATGCTGGACGAGCCGTTCAGCGGAGTGGATCCGATTGCCGTCCATGATGTCCAGCAGATCGTTCAGGACCTCCGGGAGCAGGGACTCGCGATCCTCATCACCGACCACAATGTGCGCGAAACACTGAATATCGTGGACCGCGCTTACCTGATTTACGAGGGCCGTGTCGAAAGTCAGGGCAACAAGGACTTCCTCCTCAACGACCCGATCAGCCGCAAGCTTTATCTGGGCGAGTCGTTCACGATGTAGCCCTATTTTAGCGACGGAAAGGAGACCAATGGCACAGAAACCAGCGCCGAAATCCAGTAACAGCCATGTGCCTCACATCACCGTCGGGCATTTCTACGCCAACCACGCGGAGAAACTCGGCATGCGGCTGGAAGGGTCTTCGAGCGGACTCAACCGCCTGATCCGCGAGCCGACGATCAACCGGCCGGGCCTCGCACTCTGTGGGTTTTTTAATTATTTTGCCGTCAAGCGCATCCAGGTGATCGGCGCCGCGGAACTGAGCTACCTCAAGAGCCTCAAGGCGCCTGAAGTCAAGGAACGTCTGCGAGCGCTTTTCTCAAAGAACATGCCCTGCCTGATCGTGGCCAGGAATTCGCCGGTTCCAGAGGTCCTGCTCGAGGTGGCCGGAGAATTCGAAACCCCGGTCTTCCGCACGAGCATGATCACCATGAAGTTCATCAACGCCGCGACAATCTCGCTGGAGTTTGATTTCGCTCCCTCCGCCTCCGAGCACGGGAGCATGGTGGACATCCTCGGCGTGGGAACACTCATCCGAGGCGCAAGCGGGATCGGGAAAAGCGAGTGCGTGCTCGGGCTTATCGAGCGCGGCTACAGCATCGTCAGCGACGACCTCACCCGCTTCCGCTCGATCGAGGGGCGCGAACTGCTTGGCATGTCGGACAACCTTTCCCGCTACCATATGGAAGTCCGGGGCATCGGAATCATCAATATTGCCTCGATGTTCGGGGCAGGAGCGGTCCGCGCGGAAAAACGCCTCGATTTTGTCGTCACACTCAAAGATTGGCACGAGTTGGAAGATGTGGATAGAATCGGTCTGGACCGCGAAAACTACGAGATCCTCGGGATCAAGATCCCGCACGTCACGCTGCCGGTGAGAACCGGGCGCGACCTGGCACGACTTGTGGAAGTGGCGGCACTGGACCAAAAACTCAAAGACATGGGTGAAAACAGCGCAGTTGAATTCAACCAGAGGTTGCTGCATATGATCAGCGAACGCCGGAGCAGATGATGGGAATTCTCTCAAAAAAGAAATTGAACGATGCCCTGCAGCGGTTTACCGCGGAGGTTGTTATTGAAAACCGGAACGGCCTCCACGCCCGCCCGGCGGCCATGTTCGTCAAAATTTCCAGCCGCTACCGGGCCGAGGTCTGGGTCGAAAAGGACGGCGAACGGGTAAATGGCAAGAGCATCATGGGCCTCATGATGCTTGCAGCCGGAAAAGGGTCCCGCCTGCAGGTCATCGCAGAGGGCACCGACGCCGAAAAGGCTGTCGCAGAGATAAAAAATCTTGTGGAAACCCGCTTCGGCGAGGAGTGACCGGTATTTACGCGCCGGATTTTATCTGATACGGATTGCTCCGCAATGGAGCCCCCAACCACCCAAAAAAGCGGAGAACAGAGGTTCACGGGTATTCCCGTGGCTCCTGGAATTGCCCACGGGGCGGTCATGGTCCAGTGGGAGGAGGACGAGGAAATCGCCCACAGGAAAATCGAACCTCAGGAGCTCCCAGAGGAAATCGCTCGGTTTGAATCCGCCCTCATCGCCACCCGGGCGGAACTTCTGGAAATTCAGCAGCGCATCGCGAGCGCGATCGGTTCCAACGATGCCAGCATCTTCGATGCACACCTGCTCGTCGTCGAGGACCGGACACTGATCGATGAAGTCCTGCGCAATCTCGAACGCGAGCGCTGCAATGTGGAATACATTTTTCATCAGGTGGCCGAGAAATATTGCCGCACGCTCTCGGAGATTGACGATCCTTATCTCCGCGAGCGGGTTGTTGACATCGAGGATGTCACCAGGCGCGTCATCCGCCACCTTCTCGGCAAGGCCCCCCGCAATCCCGCCGCCCATGACCGGCCACACATCATCCTTGCGCACAACCTCACCCCGTCGGATACCGCCCAGCTGAACCGGGAGCTTGTTCTCGGCTTCGCCACAGAAATCGGCAGCAAGACATCCCATACGGCGATCATGGCCCGGTCGCTGGAGATTCCCGCAGTGGTCGGCTTGCACGGTATCTGCCAGATGCTCACCAGCGGGGATGACCTGCTGCTCGACGGATATTCCGGAACGCTCATCCTGAATCCCTCTCCGGAGACGCTCGCGGAATACGGGCGGATCGAATCCCAAAAGGAACAGGTCAGCGAAAAGCTGGAGCTGATCCGCGAAACCGCATCCACCACACTCGACGGACGCCACATCGTCCTTTCGGCCAATGTCGATCTCCCCGATGAAATCGGCGATGTGGCGGAAAGCGGCGCCGAGGGAATCGGACTCTACCGCACGGAGTTTCTCTACCTCAACCGCGTCGCTCCGCCGGACGAAGAGGAGCAATTCGAGCACTACAGGCTGGCCGCGGAAAAGGCCAGACCGCACGGCGTCATCATCCGGACGCTCGACATCGGCGGGGACAAGACCACGCAAAGCCTCCACCTTCCGGAAGAACAGAACCCGTTTCTTGGCTGCCGCGCCATCCGTTTTTGCCTCCAGAACCCCGAGATTTTCAAAACCCAGCTCCGCGCGATCCTCCGCGCCGCAACATTCGGTGACGTGCGGATCATGTATCCCATGATCTCCGGCTTGGAGGAACTCCGCCAGGCAAATGCCATTCTTGAAGAAAGCAAAGCCGAACTCGCCGCCAGAGGAGTGCCATTCCACCCCTACATCGAAGTGGGCATCATGATCGAGGTTCCCAGTGCCGTCCTGGCGGCCGACCACCTTGCCCGGGAGGCAAGGTTCTTCAGCATCGGAACGAACGACCTGATCCAGTACTCGATCGCGGTGGACCGGGTGAACGACTACATCGCTCATCTCTACAATCCCACCCACCCGGCCATCCTGCGGATGATCAAAATGGTGGTCGATGCAGCCCGCGCAAACGGCATCTGGACCGGAGTCTGCGGCGAGATGGCGGCTGATGTGCTCCTCACTCCTCTCCTTATCGGTCTTGGAGTGGACGAACTCAGTGCCACGAGCGCGGTCGTGCCCCGTGTAAAAAAGGCGGTCCAATCTCTCGATGCTTCACGTTGTGAAGCGCTTGTCCAGCAGGTGCTCGGAATGCACGACTCCGCCGCCATAGCCGACTTGAGCACCAGCATGGCCCGCGAGTGTTACGCAGAAATTACGGATTAGTCTGCCGGATACGAGCGGGCATCTGTTCCTCACGATTTCCGTAGATGGAAATTGCAGCGATTTGAGTGTATGTAAACATGGCGAAATGAAAACTTCCTTCACCACGCCGGCTGCAATCCTGCTGGGATCCATCCTGATCGCCGGTGCCATCCTGGTGAAACCCTCACCCCGCCCGGTCGAATACCAGGCCCTTTATGGGGACGGCTACATCTACGTGGTCGATCTTCCGGAGAAAAACATCGCGAATATCATTCCTGGAAAGACGATCCATCAGTAGTTAGCACCACCTTTTCTCCTCCTGCAGAGCGATTCCATCCCCTCACCGAAACAAGGACGCGCCGCGCGCGACCATCGTGAATTTCCTGCCGCGCGCAGGCAAACTGGAGAAGTGTGGATACCGCGAATGCCTCGCCGGAGAAAATCTTGGGAGCAAAAATCCGGATTCCAGGAAACTCAGAGGCCAGAGCGACGCCGGAGATGCCTGTTGTTTCAATGAGGACATCGCCCGGCCGCCCGGCCCCGATGACCA
>QYQL01000032.1 GCA_007280915.1 Verrucomicrobiaceae bacterium
GAAGCGGCCCAAATCGAGAAAGGTGAGGAACTCGAATGGCTTGTTGAAGACAGAAACACTTTTCTGCTGCGTCGGAAAAAACCGAAAAAATCCATCCTCAAGACCCAACCCCCGCTAACTTGACGCACATGCCCGGAGGGGTGAGACACCCGCCAGGGTGCGAGTCAAAGCGCCGTGACTACAACTGAGTCCACTTATCTGCAATATTTGGAATGAGTCCAGTTATCTGCAATATTTGGCATCAAGCCCTCATTTGCCCTTCTTGGCGCCTGAGCGAAGTTCGGAGAGCGTGAGAGAGCGGTAACCCCTCTGCGACAATTTTTCGACAATGCCGGGCAGTTCCGCAACCGATTTTGGAAAACTATCGTGAAACAATATGACAGCGCCCGGAGTCACTCCCTCCAGCACCACCCGGCCCACCTCGCCAGCCGGCGGCGACCGCCAGTCTCCGGAATCCAAAGTCGGCTCAAGAATCAGATAGCCTTTTGATCGCACCAGTAGAACCAGGTCATCACGCAGCTCTCCATCCGGCGGACAGAAATACACGGGCGAAACGCCGGTGATCTTCCGGATCACCTCCTGCGCACGATCGACTTCCGCCAGAAAATCCTCATGGCTCGTGAGTTCCGGGTCCGGGTGGGAATAGGTCTGATTGACAATCTCATGCCCGTCGGCAGCAATCCGCTTCGCGATATCAGGAAAGGCTTCCACGTTCTTGCCCACCACCGAAAAGGTGGCATGCATACCGAACTTCTTCAGCAAATCCAGCACTTGCGGAGTGGTTGAAGAAAGTGGTCCGTCATCAAAAACGAGCGCGATATCCCGGCCCTCGACAGGAACCGGCTCTGGCAGATCCTTGGCAACAACCTCCACATGCTGACTCTGGGCGTGGATAGCGCAGACGACATTCAATCCGAGCGTCAAAAGTGCTGCTCGGAAGAACATCTCCAACCCACCTTTTCCTGCAAAACCCGCAGCTTCCATAAACAAAAGTTCGTATTCTGAATGGAAGATCTGCCGAAGATCCATGATTTGCGACAAGATTTGAATCGACCGCCGCCGGGGCCCCTCTTGCCCGGTCCTCTTGCCGCCAAAGGAATGCAGCGGCACCACCGCTCATTTTGTCCTTGATCGTCTGCGGCAGCCCTCTAGTTTGCAAACGTCCATGAGGAAAGCTGCCGTCGTTTGTTTTTTTGTCGCCATGTCCCTGTCCGTGCTTCGCGCGCAGTTCGGGAGCTTCGGGGATTTTCCGGTCGAAATCACGGCGGATGGAAACACCCGGTTTGAAGGCGGCGTCGCCATCGCGGAGGACAACGTCCAGATCCATTACGGGGAATACAGCATTTACTGCGATTACGCAGAATACAACCCCGAGACGCGCGACGTGCTCCTTGTGGGAAACATCAGAGTTTACACGCCCAAGCAGGTGCTGACCGGGCAGCGCTCGCTGTTCAACCTGGAGTCCAAGCAGATGCGTGCGCTGGAACTCTCCGGGTCGAACGATCCGCTCTTCTTCCACGCCTTCAATTTCCGGGCGATGTCGCAGAGGGAATTCCGCGTCCGGGACAGCCTGTTCACGACCGACGACAACTCGCAGCCGGACTACCACGTGAAGGCCCGCTCAATGAGAATCTACGCCGAGGACCGGGTCGTCATCTCGAACTCGACCGTCTACATCGGCCAGACGCCGATTTTCTGGTTCCCTTACCTGTTCGCCAACATCAACAACACCGGGTTCCAGTTCCTGCCGGGTTACGACTCCCGCTGGGGAGCCTACCTGCTCACGGCCTACAGCTTTCCGGTGGTCCCCGGTGTCACCGCAACAGCCAAGCTTGAGTATAGGAACAAATTCGGTCCCTCGATCGGCCTTGATCTCGACATGCACTACGGCAAGGACAACCGGAGCTACGGGAAATTGCGCAGCGACTACGTCTTCGAAACGACCGATGTCTCCAGCGTCAACGCCCCCGGCGAACCGGCCGAAACCCGCACGACCAGCCGCTACCGGGTTTCGTTCCAGCAAAGGCTTTTCCTCACCGACGACATCTACGCCACCGCCGACATCAACGTCCTGAGCGACGTGGATTTTCTCGAGGATTTCTATCCGGCCGAATTCCGGGTTGACCCGCAGCCGGACAACGTGCTGGCCGTCACGAAGTGGAACGAGTTCTACACCCTGAACCTGATCGGCCGCTGGCAGGTCAACGACTTTCAGGACGTCACCGAACGCCTCCCGGAGTTCGTCGCTGATTTCAAGCAGCTGGAGTTTTTCGGAACCCCTGTGAACTATGACGGGGAGACCGGGCTCGCCAACCTGCGCCGCACATTCTCAAACAACCCGTCATCCGGCGAGGTCAATTATCCTGATTACGGCGCAGTTCGTTTCGACACATACCATCAGTGGTCGCTGCCCAAGACGCTTTTCGGATGGCTTTCGCTCACTCCCCGGGTCGGTATTCGCGGCACCTACTACAGCGAGAGCGGTTCGTTCATGAATCAACCCGACGGTGCAACGACGCCTGACCCCATAAACGGGCAGCCTACTGTGATTGAGTCAGGCGCCGGAACAACCCCTCTCAATGACCCGTCAAGTGTATTGAATAACAAGGGAGCCGTCTTCCGGGTGGTCGCCAACTACGGGATCGAAGCCTCCACAAAGTTCTCAAAGGCATATGAGAAAATCCAGAGCAAGTGGCTCGGGCTGGATGGGGTCCGGCACGTTGTTCAGCCGTATGTCAACTACTCTGGCGTCAACAATTTCGGGCCGAGCCCGAGCGACATCTACCAGTTCGACCGCGTCGTTGAGTCCACCCAGCTTCTGCCTCTGGACTTCCCGCAGTTCACGGCCGTGGATTCGATCGACACCTGGAACATCGTGCGAATCGGTGCCCGCCAGAGCCTGCAGACGCGCCGCGACAACCGCACGCTGCAGTGGTTCACGCTCGACACGTTCATGGACATCAATATGGATAACCCATATTCTGATGCACCGACCTCAAATGTCTTCAACGTCATCGGATTCAATCCGGTCCCTTGGGCTCGCCTCCGGATGGAAACCCAACTCCCTGTCGGCTCTCAGGGGTTCACGGAATGCAACACCTGGTTCAGCTTCATGCCGACCCGCGATTGGTCGCTGAATATCGGTCACCGGTATATCGAGGGAAATCCGAACTTCGCGAACAACAGCCAGCTCAATTTCTACAGCTACTTCCGGATCAACGACCACTGGGCGTTCAGTTTCTACGAGCAGTATGAGTTCAACTCCCAGATCCTGCAGTATCAACGCTACCTGATCCATCGGGACCTCTCAAGCTGGGTGGCCTCAATCGGAACGGAGATCCGGGACAACCAGGGCGGCGACCGGGAGATCGGAGTGCTCTTCGTGATGACGCTGAAGAACGCCCCTCAGATCACTCTTCCCCTCGCCTTCAGCCAGACCACCAGTCCGATGGCTCCCTCGGGCCAATAATAGTTTCTTTGGGAGCGGCCCGACGCCTGCGGACACATCGTGAGTTTGATGCCCTGCCGCCCGGCGGACGAAGGTGGATTTTTGGAGCAGCCGGATAGCAAATTGTTTGCATGGGAATGTTTTTGCGCGGAAGGTAGCGTGCTGGGGTAAAGAATTCCGGAGCCAACTCCGGGGCATTTAAGAATATGAATTCAGAAGAGCACCCACCAAAGCCGAAGCGAGCTTCGTGGTATCAGACCAAATGGGAATGAAACTCCTCCCTCTTTCATGCATTTTTGTTGGAATCCTCGCAGCGGACGACCAAACCGGCTTGCAAATCATAAGACTGAACGACAATAGCATCATCCGGGCGCAAGTCTCCGAAGTGGCCGGTGGATTCTACATGGCAAAGTCTCCCACTCTCGGAGATTTGAAAATTCCGACTGGAAACGTCATCTCCATCAAAAACGAAGAGCCCATCGCTCAGAATGGGGAGGATCCCCCTGCGAAAACAACCTCCCACGGGGCCTCCTCAACCCCGGATCAGGGTGCATCCATCCAGACGGGCATCGAGGCGATCCGCTCCACCGTCTCATCAAAAGTCCAAAATCTTGCCGCAACACGCGAGGGCATGGCAGCCATCGAACAATTTTCTCAAAACCAGGAGGTCAAAGCCATATTGGGCGATTCCGCGATGTTGAAGGCCATTCAAACCGGAGACTACAACGCGCTGATGAAGTCCCCCTCCGTGCAGAAACTGATGGACAACCCGCAAACAAAAGGCCTCGTCCAAAGCGTCCTGAATCCCTCCGGGCCAACCGCTCCAAAACAGATGACAAACGCTACGCAGGGCGTGTCACAGTAAAGAGTCGGCTCTTCCGCGCGCCTCCCGGACGAGCGCCGAAACCGCCAGGTCTTTCGCGGGATTTTCAACGGTCTTCCTCCTTCTTGACGCAGGAAATAGTTGATTCAAAATGAAAGGCGCATTTTTTACATACATGCCCCAACGAAGCCATCGCAAACATTCCCACCGCCACCGCCGGAGTCCGGTCTGGTGGGTGCTTCTTGCGATTCTGATATTGATGGCCGTCGTCGCGCTGCTGATCTATGGAGTCAGCCAGTTTTAGACCCATAAGATCCCAGCGGAAAGCCGGTCACATTCAGGTCTCGCACCCCTCTTTCCGGCACACACAGAGAAAGTGCTCCCGGACAAGCTCATCGACCTGATCATCACTTAGCCCGTCAAAGGACGCTGCCGAAGACGGCGTGGACTCACGGAACGATTTCAAGGGGCAATCCGGAACCGGCACCTGATAGGTCGGACACTTTACACAGAGAACGGAAAGAAAATCACGCGGGTTCACTGGAATGAACATAACTCATCCGCGCACAAAGACAACCGGGGGACCTCCTCATTCCGATCAGAACCGGGACAATTCCGGTTTTCAAGTTGCCAGAGACACGCCATCATCCCCGCAAGAAACCCGCTGCAACCCCGGGTGGAAAAATGTCACAGGTCGCTTTCAACAACGTTTATAAAATCTTCCCTGGAGAAAAAGGCGGGGACATCACTGCCGTCCGGGACTTCACTCTGGAAATCAGCCCCCGCGAATTCCTGGTCCTTGTCGGTCCGTCCGGTTGCGGAAAATCCACGACATTGCGGATGGTCGCCGGACTTGAGGAAGTCACCCGTGGCGACATCTTCATCGGAGGACGCAGGGTGAACGACATCCCACCAAAGGATCGCGATATTGCGATGGTTTTTCAGAATTATGCCCTCTACCCACACATGTCGGTTTTCGAGAATCTGGCTTTCGGACTGAAACTCCGGAAACTGCCGAAGGCCGAGATCAAAAAGCGCGTGAACGATGTGGCGGAAATTCTCGGGCTTCAACAACTGCTGGACCGGAAGCCCAAGGCGCTGTCAGGCGGTCAATGCCAGAGGGTCGCGCTCGGACGTGCGATCGTCCGGCAGCCGAAGGTTTTTCTCTTTGATGAACCCCTTTCAAATCTCGATGCGAGGCTGCGCACGCAAATGCGCTCGGAAATCGTCAAACTTCATCAGCGCCTCCAGGCAACCATCCTCTACGTGACTCACGATCAGGTCGAAGCCATGACGATGGGCACCCGGATCGTCGTCATGGATGCGGCGCTCAACCTGGAGACCGGCCGGAAGGAGGGCGTCATCCAGCAGATTGATACTCCGATGAATCTCTACCGGGAACCGGCAAACATGTTCGTGGCCGGATTTCTCGGCAGCCCACCGATGAATTTCATTAAAGGGACGCTTCGGAAGGACGGTGAACAGTTGTGCTTCAAAGAAGCCCAGGGCGGAGCCATCGAAGTCCGCCTGGGCTCCCGTCCGGCAGCCGAAGCATTGCTCGGCCGGGAAGTTGTTATGGGAATCCGACCGGAACATTGCATCCCCATTCCATCCGGAAAGCCATCGGCCGGGTCCTTTCAAGCCGTCGTAGATCTCGTCGAACCGATGGGAGCGGAAACGTATTTCCACCTTCAAACCGGCGCACACACCCTCATCAGCAGGACTCCGGGCGGGTATGGTCAGGAGGACGCCGGGCACCGCCAGCGCTTTGAGATTTCCGCCGGAGAAGCCCACCTGTTCGATCCGGCCACCACGCTCCGCATCCATTGAATTCCAGAGGTCGGCAGAAGTTTCTTGCTGGAAATGCTTGCCCGATGCCGCCCGTTTGATATTTTTTTGAACCCCAATGGCTGGGTAGCTCAGTTGGCAGAGCAGAGGACTGAAAATCCTCGTGTCGGGGGTTCAATTCCCTCCCCAGCCACTTCCTAATAATCAGCAACTTACGCAAGTTGCGGGACAAGCGGGGGACACGAAAGGGAGTCTGTTATACTCCGAAATTATCAGGTCCCGGCGGAGAAAGCCCTCCGCGAAACATTCCGGGGAATCCTCAAATCTCCTGCCGGATCCGGAAAAACAATCATCGGCGCGGCTGCCCTCGACGGGTGGGCATGGCAACAAATGACCAGCTGGATTTGTTTTGTTGGATCGATTGAACCACGGCTGCGCGCCACCATGCCGTGTATCCGTGGAGTCGGCTCAAAAGATACAGAGGAGCTACTGCAGGATGCCCTGACCGTGGATCTCCTCAATGACCTCGGCCAGCGATTTCTTGGCCTCGGCCGGAGTCAAGACTGGCAGATGCTCGCGATGACAGAACTGGACATGCCGGGCATGAGCTTCGGACATGGCGATTCTTGCGCCTGGCAGCCGCGCCATGACATTCTTTGCGAACTGAAGGCCACCCATGAGGCCCCTGACAAGAAGCTTTTGAGTGCTTGAAGGATCGCCTTGGCGTTGTGGATATCCATTGTAACGGTGCGGAGCATCGGTCAGCCGCTCCATTTGCAGCCCAACCCAGAAATCGGCCACCGAGCCGCCCAGCAGTCAGGCAATCCGCCACCATACAACAAGTGACCTCCTCACCGTCGCCGGCCTCGCAGCACGGCGAGGGTGAACCCCAAAGGAAGAGTTCAGTCGCGACGGCGGCGGCGGAAGACCACTGCCGTTGTGAGACCAAAGGCGGCGAGGATCCACGCGGCGGGCTCGGGGACTGCGTATGACAGATACAGGTCGTTTCCGACATTGACCACGCTGAATGAGCTTCCGGGAGCCATGCTGTTGTTGTTCGTGAAGCCGCTCGTATTCACGTTGAACAAGTTGGGGTCGAAGGTTCCAGTCAGGCTGCCGAACGAAGCGATCCACCAACTTTGGTTATCAGTCGCACTGTTCCAGTTCTGAACCGCCCCGGAGACATTGCTTCCGTTCAAACCGACCAAACTGATGGTGAACTGGTTTCCGGAGGTGAGGCTGGAGATGTTCAGAGCGCCGCTGATGCTGAGAAAATCCCAATTCGTTCCCTGGCTTCCAGTCGCATCGTTGATTTCCCAGACATAGGTTCCGCCACCGTCCCACGTTTCCGCTCCGGTGGCCAATGTCCCGGGGCTGTTGCCGGGGGAGATCGTGACACCGGATCCGATGACGACCGCTGTTGTGCCCAAGTTCCCCTCCCCGCCGAGCGTGGAACCCGAGTTCAATGCCAGCGAACCACCGAAGACCGAAGTGGAGTTATACCTGAATGTGCCGCCGTTATTGACCGTTACACTCCGGGTCAGCCCCGTCCCGTTGTTGCTGTAGTTGAAGGTTCCTGCATTCACCGTGACCCCGCTCGATGTGTTGATCGTGCCGCTCACAAGCATTGTTCCCGCATTGACAATCGCGGCCCCGGTGAAGGTGTTTGTCCCGCTAAGATCCAGTGTGCCCGTCCCCGACTGGGTCACGTTTCCAGTGCCGCTGATCACGCTGGCGAAGTGTGTCCCCTGCGTAACGGTATCCGAGCGGTTGAAGGCCAGGGTCGCGTTGTTGCTGATCGCGCTTGCTGTGCTGAGGGAACCCGCCGAGCCACCCGCACCGATCTGCAATGTGCCACCGGTGATCGTCGTGTTGCCGGTGTAGGCGTTCGTGCCGGAGAGGACCCAAGTGCCTGCACCCGATTTCAGGAGGCTGGTCTTATTGGAAGCCACATCGGGATTTGTAAAGACCAACGTCCCGTTTGCCGTAAAGTTGCCTGTCGCGCCGGTCACAAGCACAAGCCTCGTGGGCCCGAGGACGACTCCCACCGTCGAGTTGCCGGTGATTCCGTCGCCGGTAACGATGTCGCCGACCATGATTCCCGTTGTGTCGGTCACTTGAATCTGCCTGTTGCCGCCGCCGGTGGTGCCGCTTTGGGTGGTGCTGTTGGCGCGAGTGATCGGAGTGTGGGCGCTCGTGTTGCCGATGACCGCGGCGATCGTGTTATTGCCAGTATTGGATCCCGACAACTCGAAAACCGTGTTCAATGCGTTGCCCACCAGAAGGCTGCCCGCGTTGCCGAAGACGAGAGCACCGGCGCCCGATGAATCAATCTTGCTGTTGACCGTGGCATTGAGATCCACAACCGGGGCCGAACCTGCGCCGGTGTAAATATTGTAGGCCGTGGAGGCGCTGCCGATCGTGAAGAGGCGGTCCGTCGTCTCCCCGGTGCCTACGTAACGCAGCACGCCACTGGTCCCCGTGCTGTTGCCGTTGCCGCCGATGATGAGGTTCGTGGCGTTGCTGGTGGACGCGCCGATGTTGCGCCCTTCCCCGCCGTTTCCGATAGCGGTCACCTCCAGCGTGCTCCCCTGGATGTTGGTGAATCCGGTGTAGGTGTTGTTGGCGGTCAGGTAGAGCGTGCCCGTGCTGCCGCTGTTCAGGCGGATGCTGCCGATCGGAGTGGCAAGCGCGGTATTGTTCTGAATGACGCCGGAATACTTAAGGCTGTTGTCCAGATAGAAGGCAAACCCCTGGTTGGCATCGAGGGTGTTAGCCACCCCGGCACCGCCAGAGAGGTCAGCCCCTGAGCTCATGCTCTGCAGGCCGAGGACGTTGGTAATGATGATTTTTCCCGTCCCGGCCGAAGTGGCTTGACCAAGCCTCATCGCCGCGCCGCTGAGCGAGATGTTTCCCGACCAACCCGAGTTGTCGGCATTGAAGGTGACAGAGCCCTGCGAAAAGCCGTTGTAGCCCCAAGTGCCTGTTCCGCTGATGGTGCCGTTAAAGACCTGTTTTGCGCTCAACACGTTCGAGCTGGCTGCGTTGCTGGCAAAAATGATGTCGTTTTGCAAAGTCACACCTGAGAGATCGATACTGCCACCCGAAAACGTGACGTTTCCTGTTCCCCAAGCGTTGTTGCTTCCGGCACCGAGTAATCCAGCGTTAACCACAATCCCGCCGGTGAAGGAGTTGTTGCCGCTCAGCGTGAGAGTCCCTGCGCCGGCTTTGATGATGCTGTTGCCCGTCGAGCCATTACTGATGTTGCCGCCCATGGTGAGCGTGCTGGCGGTGACGGTGATCTGCCGCGCCGTCCCAACTCCTGAGCCCAGTGAAACGACCCCGCTGCCCGTATTCGTGGCATTGGTTCCGACATAGGTGAAGTCGCCGTTGACCGTTATCGAGTTGTTGTTCGTCCATGTGAGTGATGCCGAGGCGCTGGAGTTGTCGAAGGAACCACCGTTGATGGTGAACATCCCGGTGCCAAGTCCCTTGGCATTGTTCACATTCACTGTGCCGTCGTTCAGAATAAACCCGCCGCCGAAGGTATTGACCGCGCCCAGAGTCACCTTTCCAGCGCCGGTTTTCGTGATACTGAAGACCCCGCCGTTCTGGCCGATCACGCCACCGGAATTTAAATTGAAGACGCCCGCCGCAGCATCGCTCACATTCCAAACGGTGTTCGCCTGCAGAGTTACGATACCGTTCTGGTTCCAAAGGGCGGCTCCGGTGTATGTGAAATTGCCGTTGAAGACGAGCGCGTTATCCAGCGAGTGGGCGCTCGTATGGTTGATGATCGCTCCGTCGTTGATGGTGACGGTGCTGACACCCAAGGCCCCGTTCGATCCAATTTTGAGTGTGCCACCATTATTAATGGTCGTATTGCCGGTGTAGGAGTTGTTGCTTGTGCTCGTGCTGCCCATGTAAAGCGTGGCACCATTATTCACGGTAAATCCCCCTGCCCCGAAGGTGTTGTTGCCGGCGAATGTCAGATTGCCGGCGTTGACGGTCGTCCCGCCGGTATAGGTCGCGTTGCCGTTCACTGTCAGTGCGCCCGTGCCGTTCTTGGTCAGAGCCACACCAGAGCCCGCCAAGCCCACCGACACCGTGCCGTTCAACCCTTCGTAGTGCGTGCCGGTCAGCGTGCCGTTTTGGGTTGTTCCTGTACCGTTAAACGTGACCAAGCCAACCGTCTGACTCGTAGCGCCGAGATCCAAAACTCCGTTCCCACTCACGGTAAGTGCATTTGCCGTAGAGCCAAGCGTGCCTGAACCTGACAAGACAAGCTTGCCTGCGTCAACCACCGTGCCCCCGGTGTAGGAGTTGACCGCCGAAAGCGTCAAGTTACCCGAACCGCTCTTAGTCAGTCCACCGATGTTGGTGGCACCAATACTGCCGGCAAGCGTCACCGACTGTGCATTGGTATCCAGAATGATGGCCGAAGTGCTGTTCTTAAAGCGCGTGGCATAGTCGGTTGCGGCGCTCGCTGCGGTGTATTGGAGCGTGCCGCCGGTAAAGGTGATATTGCCCCCATTGCCCAACGCCCCGGCGACGCCGACATTATCGGCGAAATTCGACTGCAGTATTCCGCCGGCGATGGTGGTGGTGCCCGTGTAGGTGTTGCCGCCAGCTGTGGCGTTTCCGCCGAGAATAAGCGTTCCAGCCCCGCTCTTGGTGATGCCGCCCGCGCTGGAACCCGTAATCACATCATTGATGGTCGTGTTGCCCGTGCCGCTGATCGTGAGCGTATTCGCTCCCATGGCGATATTCGTCGGACCCGCCGTGACATTTGCCGTGCTGGCGTTGAACAGGAGGAGGCTGCTTGAATTGTTGGTCCAAGTTTGGGAACCGTTAAGAGTGAAAGACATCTCCCTATTGCTCGTGTTTCCGAATGTCACAGTGCCAGAGCCCGAGTTCACCGTAATCCCGCCAGCGCCTATCGTGAACGTCCGCATGGTGGAATTGTTGGGCGTTACTAAGGTGCTGAACGAGTTTTGGAATACAATACCGGCTACCGTTTGGTTCGCGCCAAGTTGAATGGTTTGCGGGTTCGGGCTGCGCACCGCGGACGACCTTGGAATTCACATATTCGCTGGGCGTGAGGGTGAGTTCGCGCTGGAGGCCGGAACAGAATGTCAGGTGAATTTCCCGCACCCCGGCGGGCTCCGGAAGCCGGAGTTCGATCCGGGCCGGAAGCGCCTGCGATTGCCAGCAGTTCTCCGCATTTTCGGCCCATGGGCCCCACTCTGGAAGAATCTTCCGGTTGATACCGTTGACGGCGGCGGAGGCAGGGGCCACGGGCGACTCGGAATCGGCGGTGCATTGCGCACCGCGGGCCAGATCGCCGGGATCCTCGTTGTGCAGAGCCGGGAGAAAGGCATCGTCGCGCAGGAGGGTCTGCTGGATCCGGCGCACCGTGTCTGCATCACAAAGCTCGCGGAGAGGTTTTTCCGGATTTTTCCGGGAACAAATCGCCGCCGCCGTGCCGATCCCCTGGCCCATGACGGAACATGTGGCCATGACCCGGGTGCTCGCGAAAGCCACGTGCGTCGCGCTGATGTTTCTGCCGGCAAAAAAAAGATTGTCGATATTGTGGGAGTAAAGCGCGCGCAAGGGAATCGAATAGAGATGTTTGATATGGTGCTGGACGCATGGCTCCTCATCGATGGCGTCCATTCCCGAGGGGGGATGCAGGTCGAGCCACCAACCCCCGTAGGCCACCTGGTCGTCAAAGATCCTTCCCGATTCGATGTCCTGCTGCACCAGGACGTGATCTCCCAGAAACCGGCGCGATTCCCGCTTTCCCGGGATGGCACCCACCCACTCAAGTGCCCAGTTGGCGGCATCCGGATGCTCCCCGGAGTTTTTGATGTAGCCCCAGACTCCCATGGCAATGCGGAGGAGTTCGTGGCGGATCGACTCGTAATCCTTGATGGTATCGAACTGTCCGCCCCACTCCGCCCACCAGTAACCATACTCGAATGTCTTGATCGGACGCAGCTTGAACTCCTCCTTGCGGAAGGGGCGCGCCCAGGAGGGCGTCACAAACGGACGGGGACCGTCATGCCTTTTTGCCGTGAATAATATCGAATTCCCCAAAGTCTGACTGTCCGCCACCGGCAGGGCAAAAGGCTCGTCGTATTCCGAGCGCGCCTCGCGCCCCATGCGGAAATCCGCCCCGGCTTCGGCGCCAAGCCGTCCATCGCCGGAACAATCCGCAAAAAATTTCGCCTCGATCCAGAATTCGTCTTCCGTTTGCGGGCGGACGACATGGGCGCGGGTGATGCGTTTTCCTGCCGGCGTCTCCTCAGTTTCGCAGCCGTCGCAATGGGATTCCAAAAGAAGCCGGATGTTCGGATTCTCTTTTACCTTCTCGTAGAGAAGCAGGTCCCAGAGCGAATAGGTGCGGTCAGGATTGCGATAGGCGTCCTCCAGTTTGAATTCCTCAATGAGCCCCGTCTCGCGCGCTCCGGGTCGGCTCCCGTGACAGTCCGCTCCCACAACGTGCATCTTGATCTCACTCGAAGCATTGCCTCCAAGAACGGCGCGATCCTGGACCAACACCACACTCGCCCCGTTCCGCGCCGCCGCCAGTGCGGCACTCACCCCGGCCAGCCCTCCACCGATCACACAGAAATCCACCGTGATACTTTGCTTCGTCATATATTTGTCCCCGTAAAATATTCTTGAGATCCCGCCACAGGCAATGCGCCCGAAAACTCGTTAACGTTTACGATATACTTATCGACTTTTGGTTCAAACCTGCAAGACTCAATTTTGAATCGTGATTCCCAGCCTGTGAACTTGAGCATTATTGATTGGTTGATCGTGGCCTGCCTTTTCGGCGGAATCGCGGCAGTGGCCCTGCTGACCAGGCCGTTTTCGCGCAGCGTGTCCGACTTCCTGGCGGGCAACCGCTGCGCGGGAAGATACCTGCTGACGCTGTCGGAGGGAATGGCGGCCATGGGGTTGGTGGGAACGATAGCCAATTTCGAGAAATTCTACAAAGCCGGTTTTGCAGCCAGCTGGTGGGGATTGATGATGGCTCCCATCGCGCTGATCCTCGCGCTTGCGGGCTGGGTGCGCTACCGGTTCCGCGAGACGCGGGCGATGACGATGGCGCAGTTCTTTGAAATGCGATACAGCCGGAGGTTCCGGGTCTTCGCCGGGATAGTCGCCTGGGTATCAGGTGTTTTGAACTTTGGGATTTTTCCCGGAGTGGTGGCGCGCTTCATCGTCTATTTCTGCGGATTTCCAAACGAACTGCACGTATGGGGGCTCACCGTTCCGACGATCGCTCCAGTGATGGCCGTCATGCTGGGCGTCACCCTCTGGCTGATCCTGAGCGGGGGAATGGTGACGGTGATGATCGCGGATTTTCTGCAGGCGCAGTTCATCAACATCGTGTTTCTGGTGCTCGCGTTTGCGATGTTCGCAAAATTCTCCTGGCCACAGATTGCAGGAACCCTCTCCGACTCGGCCCCGGGACACTCGCTGCTGAATCCCTTCGATCAGGGGGCCATTGCGGATTTCGACATGTGGTTCTTTTTCATCTTCGCCTTCAAGCTGATCTACAACTGCCTCGGCTGGCAGGGGCTTCAGGGATACAACTGCGCGGCAAAGAGCCCTCACGAGTCCCGCATGGCGGGAATTCTGGCGGAGTGGCGGGGCGGGGTTTCCTACCTGATGGTCTCGCTCATCCCGATCTGCGTCTATGTGTTCCTGCACAACGCCAGCTTTTCGGCCGAGGCGCAGGTGGTCCATCAGGCTCTTGCAGGGATATCCGACAAGCAGATCCAGAACCAGGTGACGGTTCCCCTGTCGCTGGTTCAGATTCTTCCGGTGGGCGTGGTCGGTCTCCTTTGCGCGGCCATGCTGGCGGGCTCGATCGGCAACGACACGACCTACCTGCACGCCTGGGGAAGCATCTTCATCCAGGACGTGATCCTGCCCATCCGGGGGAGGCACTTTTCCCCGGAACAACACCTCAGGCTTCTCCGCTTCTCAATTGCGGGGGTCGCCGTCTTCTCGTTTTTCTTCAGCCTTTTCTTCCCGATGAGGGACTACATCTACATGTATCAGCTCATCACCGGAGCGATCTATCTGGGGGGATCCGGGGCGGCCATCATCGGCGGGCTTTACTGGAAAAGGGGGACTGTCGCCGGCGCATGGGGAGCGCTGATCACCGGTGCGTCCATTTCCGTCTGTGGAGCGGTAATGCGGACCGTGTGGCCGGCCGTTCCCAAGCTGGCAGCCCTCTCACCGAATTTTCCCCTGAACGGTGCATGGATGGCTCTGGTCGCATCGCTGAGCGCCATCGCCGTTTACGTCACGCTTTCCCTCCTGACCTGCCGGGAGGATTTCAACATGGAGCAGCTCCTCCACCGCGGAGAATATGCTCTCCCGGGCGAACACCAGAAGGCCCCCCACCCTCACCGTTGGAAATGGCTGGGAATCAGTCCGGAATTCACCCGCGGCGATCTCTGCATCTACTTCGCCAAAATCGCATGGACCGGCTTCTGGTTCACCTCGTTCGTGATCGGGACTGTTGTTGCCCTGGTCTGGGGGATCCCGACGGAGATGTGGGCAAAATGGTGGCATTTCACCGTGATCCTCGGTGTGGTCGTGGGGATCATCACGATCGTCTGGTTCCTGTGGGGAGGCATGCGGGACCTCTCCTCATTGCTGTCCACCCTGCGCACGGCGAAGCGGGATCCGAATGATGACGGAACCGTTACGCATGCCGGTGATCTCCCGGTCGGCCAATCCGCCGCACCGAAATAGCGAGCTAACGATTTTTCTGCGAACGAAGACAGGCGCAGGATTTTCTCCTGATCAAGTCGGGAGCCAGAAGCACCTCGCGGTCCGAGCCGTTTTTTTCCTCCCAGCTCCGGAGCCCGAGATCCTGGGCAAGCTGCGTGAGGGCTTCGACCTCCTTTTCGACATGCACATCGAAAGTCGTGAGAGAGGGCGAGGTTTCCGATGAAATCTCCAGATCGTCAAAACCGATGATGCTGATGTCGGAGGGAACACGAAGCCCGGCATCGGCTGCCGCCCGCAATCCTCCAAGGGCCATCCAATCGGATGCAAAAATCACCGCGGTCGGCCGGTTTGGGGACTTGAGAATCCGCTCCATGCCCAACCGCCCCCCCTCCTTGCTCGTCATCTCCGGGGTCATCTCGCAGACCCACGAATTGTCCTGGTGAAGATGGAACTCGATCTGGGCCATGCGGTATCCAGCAAAAAGCCCCGAGCCGTGCGATTCCGTGAGCGGGGAAAGAACGATGCCGATTTTCTCATGCCCCAGCGCTGCCAGATACTCGACCGCGGCCGCCCCCGCGGACCGGGTGTCGATGCTCAGGGAGATCTGGTCGGGAAGACCGCTGGGCGGCAGCTGAAGCAGGACGGCGGGAATCCCGGAATCATGCACAACCTGCAACGAGGAGTGCTCGAAGTGCCCGTAGAACACGGCGACATTGATCCCGTCGGTCTGGTGTTTCAGTTCATCATCATCCACGAACATTACGACCTTCACCGCCATCCCCGCTTTCGCAACGGCCTTCTTGAAACTCTCGATGAGCCCCAACGCGGCCGGATTGATTTCACCTGCGGGGCCCTTGAACGGAGAAAAGACAAGCCCGACAGTGAGACTCGGATGATCCTTCAAATTGCGGGCGGCCTGATTCGGCACGTAACCCAGCTTGCGGGCCTCGGCAAGGACCAGCTCCCGCGTCCTGCTGTTGACGCCGTAGCGGTTGTTCAAGGAACGCGAAACCGTCCCGATGCTGATCCCGAGCGATTTGGCGATTTGGCGGATGCCAGGCCGCCTGCCACCGTCCCCTGGTTGCGTCTTGCTCTTCATCAAGAGACCGTTTTATCGCATCAGCGCGGTGATGACCAAAAGTATTTTCCATGTTTTCCAGTCTCGCCTTCCGGCCTCATGCGATGCACGGAAAGGCATCTGCCCGGACGACCACCCGGACAGCTTCATCAATGCGGCGCGATTTCGAATTTTGGGAATCCCTTTGGAAGGAAGAGAGCGAGCGGGACGATGCAGAGCGGGGCGATCGCCATGAATTAAATGACATCCACGTAGGCCAGCATGGCAGCCTGCCTGAGAACCGACTGATAGATGTTGCCGAGTGCTTTGTGTGCTCCCTCTCGTTCCTGCACGGGGAATGCGGAAATAACTAGACATACCGCCGCGCCCACTCAACAGCCAACGCCATCGAGGCCAGGCAGGCCGCTTGGATGAAAACCTACTATCCCGGCGATTTTCTCGCCGCCGTCCTCACCCACGGCAAAGGCTTCTATTCCCAGCTCGCTTTTTCCCTCGAATGCCACCCCTCGGCATCGAATCCCCCCGGATGTCACCCATAGGAATCCCGCCTTCATACCATAATCAGCTTTGAACTATCGCGATCGCGATACGCAAAGGTTGGCAGCAGCCCCTGGGAAGACGCCCGCCATCCGCATCCCGCTCACCGCCATCAAGGGGGTTCCCAAAAACTTCCAACAGTTTCTATCAATTGCGGAGTTCGCATAGTTAACAGAGCACAATGTCTCCGATCTCTTTTTTTTACTATGCTCCTGAGCCTTCGATTTACTCTGTTCGAGTCGGAAAAAAGCCATTTAATATATACGTAATTACATAATACAAGTTCCTTGCTTTCAGTGCATTGAGATTTTCAATACCAGCATGATTCACCCAGACATGATCGCTTGAAGAGCGAAATGGATTTACTTGGGTTCACTGTCTCCAGACACCCGCTCGAATTGTGGCCGGATATTGCCTGGGAGACGTATTGTCCGATCCGGCAACTCCCCCGTCATCCCGGTCGGCGGGTGACGATTTGCGGGCCTGTGATTGCGGATCGTTTCCACGAGCAGAACGACGGGCAACCGATGAAATTTCTCAGTCTCTGCGACCATACCGGGATCATTGAGGCCGAGATGTTCGCAAGCACATTCCGTCGTTTCGGACTCGAGACTCTCCGACATGCGGTCCTGGAAGTCCCAGGCACCGTCGTCCCGTTTGAAGGAGATCGAGGACATTCCCTGCGCATCGAATCTGTCAGGAAATCTGGACGCCTCCAGCAAGCCCGAAAGAAGAGGCCGCGGTTGTTTTCGGTTTGTGAAATGCACACGACTGGGACAGATTGAGCCCATTATGAGATCCATCCTGGTGGTTTGCATGCTGGCCGCAGCCTTTGCGGGTTCGGTTTTCGCCCAAGACTCGACCCTCGCCCCGCTCCCGCCGGACGGCTTTGTGACACTCGAACAGATCGTGAATGATTTTTCCTCCGCGCCGGATGCCGCGCTGCAGAAATACAACGGGATGAGGATCCTGGTTTACGGGCGCGTCGGCCAGGTCACGGAGTCGGATGATTCCAGCGGCGATCCGCTGACGGTTTTCATGCAACTCCCGAGCCGGACGACTCCTGACGTCAAAGCCGTCTTCGGAGCTGATGACATGCCCAAGAACAATACGGTGGATCCGAACCATTCCAAGGTGGACGTCTTCCACCGCAACTGGGAGGGGGAACTCACGAAGGAACGCGCGTTCATCGTCGAGGGAGAAAACACCGGGATCCGCGGGACATTCGACAATTTTGTCGCCGGCGATGTCGTGCTGAAAAATTGCAACAAGCTGCAAACCGGTGCGCTCATGAAGAAGCTCGCGGAGCACGGCATTCCCACCGAATAGCTTGAGCGATTTCGAGTATCCCAAACGATACGACGTCGCCGTCATTGGAGCCGGTCACGCCGGCATCGAGGCCGCGATGGCAGCTGCCCGGCTGGGCTGCGAAACCCTCCTGCTGACGCAGAACGCCGACACCGTCGGCCAGATGTCGTGCAACCCGGCGATCGGTGGGCTGGCCAAGGGCCACATAGTGCGGGAGATCGACGCCCTCGGCGGGGCCATGGGGCTGAATACCGATGCGACCGGCATCCAGTTCCGGATGCTGAACGCCACGAAGGGCCCGAGCGTGAGGGCTCCACGCGCGCAGTGCGACAAGAAGGCCTACCAGTTCCGCATGAAGGCGCTCATCGAGCGCCACCCCCACCTCGATCTCAAGCAGGGGAATGTCCTGCGTCTGCTTGTCGAAAACGACGTGGTCGCCGGCATCGAGACCAACCTCGGGATCGTGTTCCGCGCCAACTCGGTCATCGTCACCACGGGAACGTTCCTCCGCGGGCTCCTCCATGTCGGGCTGAAAAACCAGGCCGGCGGCCGCCTCGGCGACATGGTCTCCACATTCAGCGACTGCCTGAAGGACCTCGGTTTCGAGGTCGGGCGCTTCAAGACCGGCACCCCGTGCCGCCTGCTCGCGAAGAGCATCGATTTTTCCAAATGTGAATCCCAGCCGGGAGACGAGCCCCCGCCGGTTTTCAGCTACCTGGCGGATACCCTGCGCCGCGGCGAGGATGACATCTTCACGCTGAACGAATGGAAGGACGGCGCTTTCCAGGCACGGCAGATCCCTTGCTTCATCACTCACACAAACGAACGCACCCACGAAATCATCCGCGCGAATCTCGACAAGTCGCCGCTCTACGCCGGCGTCATCGAGGGGGTCGGCCCGCGGTATTGCCCGAGCATCGAGGACAAGGTCGTGAAGTTTGCGGAAAAGCCGAAGCACCAGCTCTTCCTGGAACCCGAGGGACGCCATACGGACGAGATTTACGTGAACGGGGTTTCCACAAGCCTGCCGTTCGATGTTCAATATGCCTTCATCCGCAGCGTTGCCGGATTGGAAAACGCCGAGATCCTGCGCCCGGGCTACGCGGTGGAATACGACTACTGCCCGCCCACCCAGCTTCACACGACACTGGAGACCAAGCGGATCTCCGGGCTCTACTTCGCCGGGCAGATCAACGGCACCTCCGGCTACGAAGAGGCGGCCGCACAGGGTCTCGTCGCGGGAGCCAACGCGGCACTGAAAGTTCAGGGACTGCCAGCCTTCACGCTTGCCCGGCACGAGGCCTACATCGGAGTCCTCATCGACGACCTGGTCGTCCGAGGCACGCCGGAACCCTACCGGATGTTCACCAGCCGGGCGGAATACCGGCTTCTCCTGCGACAGGACAATGCCGACCTGCGCCTGACGGCAAAGAGCATCGCCGCCGGCCTGGTTTCCGGGGAAAGAAAATCCCGCTTCGAACAAAAGGCCGCCTGCGTGGAGGAGCTTCGCTCCCGGGTGCGCGAGATGAAACTCGATTCCATCACCGTCGGGCGCTGGCTCAAGCGCGCCGAAAACTCTTGGCCGAACCTCCCGCAGGAAATTCGTTCCGACCACCCGGCTGATGTCTGGGAACAAATTGAAACCGATCTGAAATACGAAGGCTACTTGAAGCGCCAAGAGGAGCAGATCTCCCGCACGGAACGCCATGAAAATAAGATCATTCCCGGCTGGGTTTCCTATCCGGAGATCAAGGGTCTCCGCACCGAGGCGGTCCAGAAGCTCGAAAAAATCCGCCCGGAAACGCTCGGTCAGGCCGCCCGCATCAGCGGCGTGACCCCGGCTGATGTCGCGCTCCTCGGAATCTGGCTCGTCCGCGGTGAACGGCTGGAGCAGTCCTGAGCGAAAGCGGACACTGCATTCGGATCCGCTCTTTTCCTCAAGGCGCAAAAAACATCCGGGAGACCTCTTTTCTGCTCACCTTTCCACGGGCGTTTGTCGGAATTTCCGAGACGAATGCAAACCGTCGGGGAATCTTCCACGGAACAAGAAGCGCCTGACAGTGCCGCCGCAGTTCCGAGGCATCCCCCTCCCCGGCCACAAGTGCGCAGATCTCGTGTCCACGCGCCGGATCCTCCACACCGCAGACCACCACCTCGCGAACCCCGGGTGCGCCCGCGATCACCCGTTCGATCTCGCCGGGATTCACTTTTTTTCCCGCCACGTTGATCTGATCGCTCTCCCTCCCGACAATCCAAAATCCGCGCCCGTCCCGCATGAGGAGATCCGCCGGTTCAAAGATTCCGCCTTCAATCCCCACCGCATCGGAACGGATCCGGATCCGTGAAGGCGGAGAAATCTCCACCATCTCAACCCGGACACCGGCCAGCGGATGCCCGACAAATCCCGGCTCACCGATAATTTCCTCGGTGCCATCGTAGCAGATCGCGCCGCACTCGGACGCACCGTAGAACGTGTGAATTTTCCGTCCGAACCGCGCGTGAAATTCCTTTCCGACCGCCGGATCGAGCGGGGCACCGGCGGAGATGCACAGCCTCAACGTCTCCGGCAACGCAGAGGCGGAAAGCAGTCCCCGGAACAGAGCCGGCACCGCCGGAAGCACACTCGCTCCCGTTGCGACAAGCCCCGCCTCGATCGCCCTCGGAAGGGCGTCCGGAGCCACCACGAGACGGACACCCCCGCACAGCAATGGCGTCACAAGGTTGCTGAAACCGTAGGAATGCGAAAATGCGATCACTCCGAAGTTCAAGTCGTCGGCACGGATCCCCATCGTCTCGCAAATGTGATCGCAGTCCGCCAGCAACTGCGCGGCCGTGAATCCAATCGGCCGCGGGCGGGAAGCGGTTCCCGAAGTCAGCTTGTAGAGATCGACTCCGCTCTGCAGGTTCCCGGAAGATCCGGTCATTTCAAATTCCAGTCGCCCGTTCTCTATTCGGGTCCGGACCGTGACCCCCAACTCCCGCTCGATATCCGCCCTCGCATTCCCCTGCAACTCGGCGTCAAAAAGACAAACCGTCCGGCCTGCGCGCCAAATCGCGAGCAGCAATGCGGGAAACGACTCGTGATTCCCCACCTGCAGAGCCACGGCCCCGGATATGGCGGGAAGGTGTCCGGCCAGTTCCTCCGCCTCCGCCTGAATATCCGTGAAAGTTCGCGACACCTCGCCCGACGGCCCGTAAATGGCCGGGCCATCACCTCCGGACACCACCCGGCGCCACCGTTCCAGAATCGGATTGTTCATGTCATTTCGTTGTTGCAGGCCGACACAATCGCGGTATTCTGACTGGCTTTTCAAGAATGAAGACCGACATCCATCCCAATTATCGCGAAACCGTCATCCTTTGCGCCTGCGGAGCCGCCTACCGCACCCGTTCGACCCGCGAAAACATCAAGATCGGCATCTGCGCCGCCTGCCATCCGTTCTTCACCGGCGAACAGAAGTTTGTCGATACCGCCGGGCGCGTTGACAAATTCAAGCGCCGCTACGGGACCATCCGCGCTCCCCGCCTCGTCAAGAAGGTCTAGCTCATTTCCCCACCAAGAAAAACGGTGACCGCACACCTGTGCGTTCACCGTTTTTTCTTTCCCGCTCAACAATGGATTTTGAACCGCTGATCGCCCGCAAACGGGCGCGCTTCGAGGAACTCGAGCGCGAGATGGCGGCGTCCGGGCTTTTTGACAATGCCCGCCACGCCCGCGAGATCCTTCGCGAACATGCGGATACGAAGCATCTCCTGGAAATCTGGGCCCGTCTCGTCAAGGCGCGCCGCGAGCTGGCGGAAAACCGCGAACTCGCCTCCTCGGACGACAAGGAAATGGCGGAGCTCGCCGCCTCTGAAATCCCACAGTTCGAAACCGCCATTCCCGCGCTCGAGCGAGACGTGCAGGTCGCCCTCCTGCCGCCGGAACCGGACGAGGACAAGGATGCAATCGTCGAAATCCGCGCGGGAACGGGCGGGACGGAAGCCGCGCTGTTCGCCGCCGACCTTTTCCGGATGTATTCCCGCTACGCCGACTCGATTGGTCTGAAGGTCGAGGAGATGGACGCCAGCCCCTCCGACCTCGGGGGCTTTCGCGAAATTGTTTTCCGGGTGTCGGGCGCATCTGTTTTCCGCCGGCTCCGCTACGAGAGCGGAGTGCACCGGGTCCAGCGGGTCCCGGCCACCGAGGCTCAGGGCCGCATCCACACATCCACCGCCACCGTCGCAGTCCTTCCGGAGGCCGAGGAGGTGGATCTCCAGATCAAGCCCGAGGACCTCCGCATCGAGGTCTGCCGCGCCGGCGGCCCCGGCGGTCAGGGCGTCAACACCACCGACTCCGCGGTCCAGGTTATGCACATCCCGACCGGACGGATCGTCCGCTGCCAGGACGGACGCAGCCAGCAGAAGAACAAGGAAGCCGCCATCAAGATCATGCGCTCCCGCCTCCTCGAAGACAAACGACGCGAGGAGGAGGAAAAATATTCCGCCCACCGGAAAAGCCTCATCGGCGGCGGCGGACGCGAGGAAAAAATCCGGACCTACAACTTTGCGGAGAACCGCGTCACCGACCACCGGATCAAGCTCTCTCTCTACAGCCTCGACCGCTTCCTTGAAGGAGGAATCGGGGAAATGGTCGATGCCCTCCAGTCTAGCGACATCGAAGACCGCCTCAAGGAAGCGGGCATGCGGGCCTGAAACAAGCGATCCCGCCTTGCAGCGGACTAATGTGCATGATAAGCATCCCTCTCACGCGGCGTGTGGATATCCCGCACGCCAACGTCCTCATAGCTCAAGTGGATAGAGCAGGGCTCTC
>QYQL01000020.1 GCA_007280915.1 Verrucomicrobiaceae bacterium
CCCTGTCAATTCCCGAGCCGATGATGTTCGCGGCCTCGGGGATTTGAATTGTCGCATCCGGCCCGCCGCAATATGTTTTACCCATGAGCGAGACTCCCCGCACCGACCTCCGAACCGCTCCCGAAAAGGTCATCTCGCAGGCCCGCCAGATCGAGGACTGGAAGCAGATGAGGGATCTCATGGATGCCATCCCGGATATCCTTCTCGCCGTTAACTCCACCCGTCAGATCGTCTTTGCCAACCGTGCCGCCGTGACATTTTTCCGCGTTAGCGATGCATCCGAACTCTGGGGCAAACGGCCGGGAGAGGCGGCGGGATGCATTCACAGCGCGGAAACTTCGGGAGGATGTGGAGATGCCGATGCCTGCAAGGTCTGCGGGGCATTCCGTGCGATCATGCGGGGACTTGCAGGCGACACCCCTGTCGAGGAATGCCGCATGCTGCTGCACTGCGGATCCGCGCTCGATCTCAGAGTCTGGGCACGGCCGTTCGACCTTGAGGGAGAAAGGTTCGTATTCCTTTCTATGCAGGACATCAGTGACGAAAAGCGCAGGCAGGCACTCGAAAAAATCTTTTTCCATGACATCCTGAACACGGCGGGCGGTCTGCAGTCGGTCGGGGAAATCATGGAATTCTCCGGCCCCGAGGAACTGCACGAACTGCGCGGGCTTGTCGTCAGCCTCTCCGAGCAGCTCGTGGACGAGATCCGCGCCCAGCGCGAACTGCTTACTGCGGAAAGCGGACACCTTCAGGTCGAAATGAAACCGGTGAACAGCCGCGATGCGATTTCCCGCGTGATAGCGACCTATCTCAAGCACCCGGCCTGCGATGGAAAAATGATCGCCGCCGAGGAGGCCTGCGATTCGGTCGCGTTTGACTCCGACCTCTCCCTTCTTCTGCGGATTCTCGGAAACCTTGCCAAGAATGCACTGGAGGCGAGCCCGGCGGGCGGAAAAGTCACGATGGGATGCCGCCGGTTGCGCGGAGGCCTTGTGGGATTTTCTGTCCGGAATCAGGGCGTGATCCCCCGCACTTCACAGCTTCAGATTTTCAACCGCTCGTTCAGCACAAAGGGCGCGGGGCGCGGGCTCGGAACTTACAGCGTGAAGCTCCTCACCGAGCGATTCCTCCACGGGCAGGCGCGCTTTGTCTCCACTCCGGAGGAGCAGACCACGTTTTTCGTCGAGTTTCCAGTCAAACCCTGACCCATGCGCGCTTCCTTGCGCTCTCGCTGATCGCATCGAGAACTTTTTCGTTCGCGAGGCCGTCCGCAAATGTCGGCTGCACGCTCCGTCCGGCCACAACCGCCCTGACGAAATCCGCGAAGGTATTCACGAACGTGTGCTCGTATCCGATGATGTGCCCCGGAGGCCACCAGGCACCGGCGTATGGATGCACGGGCTCGGTGACGAGGATGTCGCGGAACCCCCGCGCGTCGGCCGGGTCGTCGGCGCTGTAGAATTTCAGCCGGTTCATGTCCTCAAAATCGAATGCGAGCGACCCTTTGCTTCCGTTGATTTCGAGAGTGACCTGGTTCTTTCTCCCGCAGGCGAAGCGCGTGGCTTCACAGCTCGCCAGCGCGCCGTTCTTGAAGCGTCCGATCCATGAAACCGCATCATCGACGGTGACCCGCCCGGTTTTTTTCGAACCTTTCGCGGCACCGAGGCCCGCGTCCGCCGTCGCCACAAGTGGACGTTCCTTCACAAATGTTTCCATGACGCTGCAGACCTCCCGGATCTCACCGACGAGGTATCTCCCGAGATCGAGAATGTGCGCGCCAATGTCCCCGAGGGCACCCGAGCCGGCGATCTTCGATTGCAGCCGCCAAATCAGGGGAATTGCCGGATCGACAAGCCAGTCCTGCGCGTAGCGAGCCCTGAAATGATAGATCCGGTCGCCCAGATCTCCGCGCTCGATCATCCGCTTCGCCAGCGCCATGGCCGGAATCCTCCGGTAATTGTGGCAGACCATGTTCACGACCTTCGCCTTCTTCACCGCGGCGACCATTTCTTCACACCGCACGACACCGGTGGACAGGGGCTTTTCACAAAGGATCGCCTTTCCGTGCGCCGCCGCCGCCAGTGCAATCTCGCAGTGACTGTCGTTCGGCGTGCAGATGTCCACGATATCTATGCCCGGATCCGATATGACCTCCCGCCAGTCGGTTGATGTCCGCCTCCATCCGAACTTCGCGGCAGCCGCCTTCACGCCGGCCGGCGAGCGCCCGCAGATCGTGTCGAGCTCGACCTCCGCCGGCAGATCGAAAAACCGCCCCGCCTGGCGCCACGCGTTCGAATGCGCCTTTCCCATGAAGTTGTAGCCGATCAAGCCCACGCGGAGAGCACGCTTTTTCATACGATCAGCCTTCTACCAGACGGCAACAAAAACACAACCGCCCCCCGTTACATGACTGATCAATCATACAAAGATACCGATTATTGATGCGGCCGCATCAATAATCGGTAAACCGCCGTCCCGATGGTGGTCCGGAAACATGTGAGGGAGGGGGCGCTGGAGTTTCTTGAAATGAGGGCGCAAGGCAGGCATGGTGGCGCGCGATGGACACGATCAAGTATCTCCTCCCTGAAAACGACATCCCGAAAGCCTGGTATAATCTTGTTGCCGACCTTCCGGTTCCTCCCCCGCCGCCGCTGCATCCCGGGACCGGACAACCGCTGTCACCTGCGGAGCTTGAGCCGCTGTTTGCCAAAGAGTTGATCGCGCAGGAAATCAGCGCCGAGCGCGAGATTGAGATTCCGGCCGAGGTCCGGCAGATTCTCGCGCAGTGGCGTCCGACGCCGCTCTTCCGTGCGCGGCGGCTGGAGAAGGCGCTCGGCACACCGGCGCGGATCTATTACAAATACGAGGGAACCAGCCCGAGCGGTTCACACAAGTTCAACACCGCGCTTCCCCAGGTGTATTTCAACAAGGCGGAGGGAACGAAGCGGATCACGACCGAAACCGGCGCCGGCCAGTGGGGTTCGGCGCTTTCGATCGCGTGTTCGATGTTCAACATCCCGTGCGAGGTTTTCATGGTGAAGGTGAGCTTCGGGCAGAAGCCGTATCGCAAGGCGCTGATGGAGACGTTCGGCGGGCGGTGCATCGCAAGTCCGAGCATGGAGACCGGGGCGGGCCGCGCGATCCTGGCCGCGGATCCGGATTGTTCCGGGTCTCTCGGGATTGCAATCTCCGAGGCCGTCGAGGTGGCCGCGAAAAATGCGGATACCAAATACTGTCTCGGCAGCGTGCTCAACCACGTCCTCCTCCATCAGACGGTCATCGGCCTGGAGTGCCTGAAGCAATTCGACCTGGCGGACGATTACCCAGACATTGTTGTTGGCTGTACCGGCGGGGGATCGAATTTCGCGGGCATCGCATTTCCATTCATCGGCGAGTCGCTGCGGAACGGGAAAAATTCCCGCATCATCGCGGTCGAACCGAGCGCGTGCCCGTCGCTCACCAAGGGCCGCTACGCTTACGACTTCGGGGATACCGGCAAGCTGACCCCTCTCGTCAAGATGCACACGCTCGGGAGTTCGTTCATTCCGCCTGCGATCCACACCGGTGGACTTCGCTACCACGGGATGGCTCCGCTTGTCAGTCACGTTCAGGAATTGGGGCTGATCGAGTCGCGCTCGGTCGGGCAGACCGATGTCTTCCGGGCGGGGGTGACATTCGCAAAGGCGGAAGGGATTCTGCCGGCACCGGAGGCCTCGCACGCGGTCTCCGCGGCGATCGACGAAGCCGTCCGCTGCCGTGAGGAAGGCATCTCGAAGAGCATTCTCTTCAATCTTTGCGGGCACGGGCACTTCGACATGACCGCCTATATGAAATTCGCGGCCGGGGAACTCGAGGACTACGAATATCCCGCCGAGGAAATCGCGATGGCGCTTGCCGGGTTGCCCCCGGTCGGAGGCGGATAACGCTTTATCCCCACCAACCGCCGGACTACGATTGACAGATGAAGAGGATCCTGTCGGTGCTTATTCTGTCATCCGGCCTGCTTTGCGCCGGAGACATCGAGATCGAGAACCCGTGGATCCGCGCGGTTCCGCCCTCGTCCGGGGCGACGGCTGCATTCATGACAATTGCGAACCATTCGGACAAGCTCCTCACCGTGACCGGCGGTTCGACTCCGGTTGCCCGCGAGGTCAAGCCGATGGTCACCACAAAGTCGAGGGTGAACGGCCAGGAGGTGATGGGGATGGAATTTGTGACCAGCTTCACGGTCGAGGCCGAAAAAAAGAGGGTTCTCGAACCCGGCGGCGACCACATCATGCTCATGAAGTTGAAGGAGGTTCCCAAGGCAGGCGCCGTGGTTCCGCTGACTCTTGAAATCGAGTCCGGAGGACGGAAGGAAAAGATTACACTTCAGATTCCCGTCCGCTGAGCATGGCCCACAGAAAGCACACGGATGTCCGCTCCCGCCGGATCGCGCTGATCATCGCGGCAGCCTGCGCGGCGGTGTCGATCCCGGCGTTGGTTGTCCTTTTTTCTGTAGCCGGAAGATCGGCGTCACCGTGGTTCGGCCAGTATGACAGCGAGGCCCGCCCGGCTTACGATTTTGCGCTGACCGACCAGAACGGCAATCCCCTGCACCTGCATGATCTGAGGGGAAATGTTGTTTTGCTCAGCTTTGGCTTCACCCGCTGCCCGAACATCTGCCCGACGACGCTCGGGAATCTCGCGGCGGTTTTTCGCAAACTTTCCCCCGCCGCCCAGGAGAAGGTCAAGGTCGCCTTTGTCAGCGTGGATGAACGGGACACCCCGGCGACCATGAAGGAATATGTACCGTTCTTCCACGACCGCTTCATCGGGCTGACCGGCGACCCGGCGGATGTCGGTGCCACCGCGCGCGCTTACGGGGCGTTTTTCCGAAAGGCACCAGCCGTCGGTGAGGACAAGAGTGATTACATGATCGACCACTCGACCTATACTTACCTCATCGATCCGGATGGAAATCTCCGCGTCCTTTACCGCTTCGATCAGATGCCGGAGAACGCACGGATTGCTGACGACGTCGAGCGCGCACTTGGCCTGCCGGTCGCGGAACGTCAACCTGTCGAGAAATGAGCCGGTGGGCGCGGGCAGCCTACTTTTGTCTTCTTCTTTCCGCCTGCACTGAGGAGCCCCTGACGTCCATCCCCGCTCCTCTGACCGGACGCGACATTTATCTGGCGAAGTGTGCCGCCTGCCATCAGCCCGATGGCAATGGCATACCGAACATCTGCCCACCGCTTTCCACCTCTCCCCGCCTGGATGGCACTTCGGACGAAATCATCCGCATCATTCTGCTCGGGATGAAGGGCAGCATTGTCCGCGAGGGCAAGACGTATTCCGGGATCATGCCGGCATGGAGATTTGATCTTGGAGATGTGCAGATTGCGGCGGTGGTGAATGATGTCTATTCCCGATGGAAGCCCGGAAGTCCCGAGGTGACGGAGGAACAGGTCCGCCGGATCCGTGACGAAACGGCGAAGAAAAAACTTTTCCCGACCGAGGCGGAACTCCGCTGATTCAGTTCTCCATCGCCCGGGCGTTCTTGCCCTCGCGGCCGCGGAGGCGGAGGAGGATCGGGAGTCCGGGAAATTCCCATTTGTCCCGGATCCGGGCGCAGAGATAGTTGACGTAGCTGTCCGGGAGAAGGCTCGGATCGTTGACGAAGAGGATGAACTGGGGCGGCTTGATCGCCGAAGGTCCGGTCTCGTTGACCTGCGTGGCGTAAAGGATTTTGAACCGGCGGTTGCCCTTGATTGCGGGGGCCTGGCGCTCCACGGCGGCGCGGACGACGCGGTTCAATTCCCCGGTCCCGGCGCGGCGGGAGGCGTGCTGGCGGACTTTTTCGACCATTGTAAAAATGCGGCGGACATTCTCTCCGGTGAGCGCGGAAAGCACGACGACCGGCGCGTAGTCGAGGAAGAAAAGCTCGCGGCGGACCCGGGACACATGCTCGCGGAGCAGGTCGGAATCCGACTGTCCGTCCGGTTCGATGAGATCCCACTTGTTGAGCGCGATGATCGCCGGCTTGTTCGCTTCCTGGATCAGCCCCGCAATTTTTTTATCCTGGGAAGTCACGCCGGTCGTCGCATCCACGACAAGGATGTTCAGGTCCGCGCGGCGGATGGTTTTTTCCGACCGCATGACGCTGAAGACCTCCACCGAAGTGTTGTGCTTCGAACGGTGGCGGATGCCCGCGGTGTCGCACAGGATGTAGGATTTTCCCTCACGCTCGGTCGCGATGTCCACCGCATCGCGCGTCGTGCCCGGGATGTCGCTCACGATCGTGCGCTTGTCCTCGAGGATCGCATTGATAAGAGAGGATTTTCCGACGTTCGGACGTCCCACCAGGGCGAGCTTCGGGGCATCCGGTTTCCCGGCCTCCTCTCCCGCCGCCTCGGGCAGAAGAGACTCGGTCAAAGTCACGAGATCCCCGATCCCCCGGCCGTGTGCCGCGCTGACCACGGCGGTGTTGGCAAA
>QYQL01000002.1 GCA_007280915.1 Verrucomicrobiaceae bacterium
CACGTTTGTCTGAACCTCTCGCTTTTCTACTGAAAATCTCGGCGTAGATAACGGTTTAGCTGGCGCTGGCGGCTCAGGAGTTGCAGGAAGAAACGATTCCAATGTTTGCCATTCGCTCAATCCCTCATGCCAACCGAGGTCGCTGCTCACTATGGAACCAGACGCGATTCTATTCCAAATCTCATCTACAGTGAAGGGGCCAACTTGTTGCTCGTTCTGGTAAAGATAAATTTGCATGTTCGTATCTGGGAGACGAGTTCTTTTATACATTGTGTTCGATAAAGGCGATGTCTTTTTCTATTCTAGGGTGCATCAATAGCCCCTCCGCCTGACACCCACCGCAGGTGGATAAGCTATCATACCGACATCGCCGCCGATGATTTTCTGACTGAACACGGGTGTGACAAAGTCGCGCCTTCACGCACAGAAGACTGACCCGAATGGCGTTAAGATATGGAGGGCGAGAAACTATGGCTCAGCGTGCATATTCTTGCGCTTCATGGTGAAGTTCATCGATGGTCGCAAGCCTGCACCCTCGAGTTTCGCAGGTCCCCATTTTCCACAGCCTGTGGCCGAGCCGGTTCACAGGCCCGAAAGCCTGCTCCAATTTCTACCGCCCATTTCCCACTTCGTCTTCTTGATCGTGTGGATTTGGCCGGGACATCCGAACTGGCCAACGAATTCCCCGCGACAGAATTTGGGAATCTGCTAGCCCCGCCCGTGATTTGAACGATCGCGATGGAGTTCCTGGGAGCTCTGGATTTCCCTGCCCTGCGGGAGGATCATCTGGCAATACGGGATCCTGAATGCTCCAGAAGGGGGCTGCCGCGGTATTTACGGGAGTTGTGCGCTTGCGTCGGGCAGGGAAATGCGGGATTCTCGATGCTTTCATGTCAAACCGTTCGCGCAACAACTGGGCCGCCAATTTTTTTCTGGGTCTGCTGCTGGTCTGCCTTGGCGCGTATTTGTTTGCGTCGCTGGTGACGTATTCGTCGGGTGACATCCCGGTCTGGGCGACGCTGATTTTCACAAAGGGTTCGGGAGGGTCGATCGTCCACAATATCGGCGGGCTGATCGGGGCGCTTCTGGCCGGCTATATTTTATTTCTGTTCGGCGCGGCCGGCTACCTGCTCGCGGTCGGCCTGATCGGCTACGGCCTGGCGAAGTGGTTTGTGCCGGGGTATTCGCTGAAAGACAAGGCCGGCTGGGGTGCCCTGATGGTGCTTCTGGCGGCCTGCCTTTTCGCGATCCAGCCATGGATGCTTCAAAGCTGGAACGAGGACATAAAAATTCCGGGCCCCGGCGGATGGATCGGAGAGCACTTGGGGATAAAAGCGATCCTGACGCCGTTTGGAGCTGCGGGTGCGGTGCTCCTTGTGCTTGTGTATCTGATCAGCATGATCTTCGCGATCTCCGCGCACCCGATCGTGGATCTGCGCTACGCATGGAAATCATTTCTTGCATGGAGGGAGGCCCGCCGGGTTTCGCGCCTGCAGCGGCTGGACGACGAGCGCCGCGTCGAGGAGGCGAGAAAATCCCTCGAGAAAAAAGCGCAGAAGCTTGAGAAAAAGCTGAAGAAGCAGGATCCGGAGGCGGTGATCGAACCGCGGGTTCCTATCCTGCCGGCGGCGGAGCCGGAGATCATCGACGCCACGGCACCGGCGGCTCCCTCGAAAAAACCGAAGCTCGCCGACCTCCGGACAGAAAAAGAAAACCCGTTCAAGCCAGGCCTTGCGGGGCTTCACCTCGAAAACTACACGCTGCCCGGGCTCGACCTGCTCGAGGCTCACAACGACTCCGACCGCACACCGCTCGACCGCGATGAGCTCCTCATGATCCAGGGGTTGATCATCGAGACGCTTGCCCAGTTCGGGATCAAGGCCACTCCGGGCACGATCACCAAGGGCCCGACGATCACGCGCTACGAGGTATATCCGGATGTGGGGGTGCGCGTGGACAAGATCGTGTCGCTGGAGCGCGACATCGCGCGTGCGACACGGGCCGAGCGGATCAACATCCTCGCCCCGATTCCGGGCAAGGATACCGTCGGCATCGAGATCGCCAACTCAAAGAAGGTGAAGGTCACGCTGCGTGAACTTTTCGAGAAGGACGCCTGGAGGGATACCAACTCGAGGCTGCCATTGGCCCTCGGGATGGACGTTTACGGGAACACGATCATCGGCGATCTGGCCAAGATGCCCCATTGCCTGGTGGCTGGAACGACCGGCAGCGGCAAGAGCGTGTGCATCAACTCGATCATCGCGAGCCTCCTCTTCCGGTATTCCCCCGAGCAGCTCCGCTTCATCATGATCGATCCGAAGGTGGTCGAGATGCAGATCTACAACAAGCTGCCGCATCTCATCACCCCGGTCGTCACGGATCCCAAGAAGGTTCTCCTCGCGCTCCGCTGGCTCGTCGATGAGATGGAGCTCCGCTACAAAATCTTCGCCAAATGCGGGGTGAAAAACATCGGGACGTTCAATGACCGGCCGCTGCCGAAATCGCAGAAGGAACTCGATGACGAGGAGGACGCAAAGAACGCTTCCGAAGCCATCGAACCGCTGGAGGACGGAGTCGAAGCGGAGGACCCGGACGGGCCCGATGAAGAGATGCCCGCGGTCCGGGTGCCGCGTGCGGACGACATCATCGTTCCCGACCGGATGCCGTTCATCGTGGTGATCATCGACGAGCTGGCCGACCTCATGCAGACGGCCCCGGCGGATGTCGAGAGCGCGATTGCGCGGATCACCCAGATGGCCCGCGCGGCTGGCATCCACATGATCGTCGCCACCCAGACGCCCCGCGCGGATGTGGTCACAGGCATCATCAAGGCGAACATCCCGAGCCGGATTGCCTTCCAGGTCGCCTCGAAGATCGACAGCCGGGTGATCCTCGATGAGAACGGCGCGGAGAAGCTTCTCGGCCAGGGCGACATGCTTTACCTGCCGCCCGGCACATCGAAATACACCCGCGCCCAGGGGGTGCTTGTCACGGAGGAGGAGATCCACCGGATCGTGGAATTTGTCGCGGGTCAGGCCGAGCCGAAATTCGATGCGGGGATCCACGAGAAGCTCACCAGCACAGCCATCCCCGAGGAGGAGGTCAGCGATGAGGACGAGGAGCTGGTCACGAAATGCCTTGAAGTGGTCCGCCAGGAAAACCGCGCCTCGACATCGATGCTCCAGCGGCGACTCAAGCTCGGCTACACCCGCGCCGCGCGCGTGATGGATATTTTGGAACAACGTGGCATTGTGGGGCCGAAGGACGGCGCCAAGGATCGCGAGATCCTCGTCGATCTGAACGAAGAATTTTAACGTCATGGATACACCGGATTTTTTTGTGGGAGCCCGATTGGGAACAGCGCGGTCGAAAGCCGGCATCCCGCTGGAGAAGGCGGCGAAGGACACGCGCATCCGCGTGCAGCGGCTCCGCGAAATCGAGGCGGATGACTTCTCGGGTTTCGCCCACCCGACCTATGCCCGGCTCTTCCTTCTGGATTATGCCGAATACCTCGGCATTCCGCAGGATGAGATCCGTCCGATGCTGCCCGATCGTGCGGGCTCCGCGGGGGGAGGGTTTCAATACATCGAAGCCCTGTCATCCGAACTGCCTGCGATGAAGACATCCCCGCGCAGACGGAGGCTGCGGATTCTTGGTTTCATCGTCACCATCGTCATGGTGGCGCTCATTGCCGCCATCGGGCTTTTCACCTATTTCACGATGAAAAAGATCGAGGCTGTCGCACGCTCCAAGCCGCTCGGAGAGCAGCCTGTTCCGGCCGCTGTGGTCCAGGAGGCACCACCCGAACCGACGCCCGCGCCTCCCGATGCGACCATGGTTGATTCCCCGGCTCAAGCGGACGAAGCAGCTCCCTTTCCTCCGGATACTGAGCGACTTCCCGTGGAGGTCCCTCCGGCGACCCCCTGATCCATGGAAAAAATTCCCCGCAAAATCGGGATGATCAGCCTGGGCTGCGCCAAGAACCTTGTGGATGCGGAGATCATGCTCGGTGGCGCGCGGGAGGAGGGTTTCGAGATTACGTCCGACCCGGAGGATGCGGACGTCCTCGTTGTGAACACCTGCGGATTTATCGACTCAGCAAAGCAGGAGTCGGTGGATGCTATCCTGGAGTCCGACCGGATTCGCGGGCTGCGTTTGCGTCCGGGTCAGAAGCTGGTCGTGAGCGGGTGCATGGCCCAGCGGTTCTCCACCGAGTTGATCCGCGAGCTTCCAGAGGTCGATGCTTTCATCGGACTCGACCAGGTGGCCGATGCCGGGAAAATTTTCCGCAGGGTTCTGGACGAGGAGGGCGGGGTCCTGAATCTCGTGACCCCGAAGTCGCGGTATATCCCGGACTATTCAACGCCGAGATTCCGGCTGACCCCCAGGCACTCCGCCTACGTCAAGATTGCCGAGGGCTGCAACCATCCATGCAGCTTTTGCGTGATCCCGCAGATGCGCGGACGCCACCGCAGCCGGACCCCGGATTCGATCGTCCGCGAGATCCGGCAACTTGTTGCCGACGGGGTGAAGGAGCTCAATCTCATCAGCCAGGACACCACCTACTACGGGATGGATCTATGGGAGCAGAAGGCCGGCCCCCGCCAGCCGGTGGACTCGGCGCGAGGGACATCCCTCATCCAGCTCCTCGATGAGATCGCGGACATCGGGGGAGATTTCTGGGTGCGGCTTCTCTACACGCACCCGGCCCACTGGAGCGATGAGTTGATCGCGGCCATTGTGCGGAACCCGAAGGTCGCACGCTATGTGGACATACCGCTCCAGCACATTCACCCGGAGATGCTGAAAACCATGCGCCGGGAGACATCGCGCGAACACATCGAGGACCTGATCGCGCGGCTGCGCGCAGGGATTCCGGGGCTCGGGCTGCGCACGACATTCATCGTCGGTTTCCCGGGCGAGACCGAGGAGTATTTTGACTCGCTGCTCGAGTTCATCGAGGCGACAAAATTCGAGCGGCTCGGCGTGTTTCATTATTCGCAGGAGGACGGTTCGCGCGCCGCCAAGATGGACGGCCAGGTTCCTGTCCGCGTAAGAAACCGCCGCCATCGCGAGGCGATGAAGCTCCAGCAAAAAATCGCTTTGGAGACCGCCTCCGCGATGACCGGACGCACACTCAAAGTCCTTGTCGAGCAGCCGAACATCGGGCGGACCGAGCATGATGCCCCGGAGGTGGATTGCCGGGTCATCCTCACCGAACCCTGCGAGCCCGGGAAGTTCGTCCGCGCGGAAGTCATCGGCTCACAGGTCTACGACCTCGTCGCCAGCCCGAAGGAGAAGTAGCAATGGTCCGCCGTCTGATTACAGGAAGTAAAAAAAAGCGTCCCGAGCATCATGTGGACATGAGGCTTGGCGAGGGGTGGCACAAGCGGAATTACCTCGCCGAGGTCGTCATCCCTTCGATGTTCACGCGGCGGTATGGAAAGAAGCTCAAGCCGGTTTTCCCGGAGCTGACTGCCGGCGAGATCTGCATCACATGGATCGGCCACGCATCGTTCCTGATCCAGACCCCGGAGCACAGCATCCTTGTGGATCCGAACTGGGCGAAGTGGCTGAAGGTCATCAAGCGGATCCGGCAGCCGGGGATGGAAATCCACGACCTTCCGGCGATCGATCTGGTGCTGGTCACCCACGCGCATTTCGACCATCTCGACCGCAAGACGCTGCGCGCCGTGGCGAGCGACCAGCCGGTGGTCGTGCCGGAACATGTCGGCGGTCTCGTCCACGGGCTCGGGTTCCGGCATGTCCAGGAATTGCGCTGCTGGGAGAACTTTGAACTCGGTTCGCTGAAGATCACGCTGACCCCGGCGCGGCACTGGGGTGCGCGCATCATTCACGACAACCACCGCGGGTTCGGCGGGTTCCACGTCGAGTATGCCGGCCGGTCGGTTTTCCACTGCGGAGACAGCGCGTATTTTGACGGCTTCAAGGAGATCGGTGAGCGGCTGCCTGTCGAGATCGCCCTGCTGCCGATCGGTGCCTATGACGCGCCGACCAAGCGCGACGTCCACATGAATCCCGAGCAGGCGCTCAGGGCGTTCGTGGAGCTGGATGCCCGCACGATGATCCCCATGCACTTCGGCACGTTCCGCCTGAGCTACGAGCCGCTTCACGAGCCTCCCCAGCGGCTCATGGAGCACGCGGAGGCGCTCCATCTTTCCGACCGCATCTGCTTTCTCAGCGAAGGCGAGCCGAAGGTTTTTTAGAAACGCTCACCCGAGCGCGAGCTGGGCGGTTGAGATTTCGAGAATCTCGTTCGTGATGCTGGCCTGACGGGCCTTGTTGTATTCGAGCGTGAGGTCCTTGACGAGGTTCTTGGCGTTGTCAGTGGCGCTTTTCATGGCGACCATGCGGGCGCTCTGCTCCGAGGCGCGCGAGCCGAGCAGCGTTTGGTAAACCGCGAAGTGGATGTAGGAAGGAAGGATCGCGTCGAGAACGGCGTTCGCGCCCGGCTCGAATTCGATGCCGCCCTCGAACGTGTCCTTCTCGCCGTATTCGTTCTTGAGTCCGATTTCCTCGAAGCTGGTGAGCGGGAGAAGCGGCATCGCCTTCGGGATCTGGGAGAGCGTGTTGACGAACATCGGAAAAAGAACCGTCACCTTGTCGACCTCGCCGTCGAGAAACTTTTCAATGCAGAACCTGGAGACCTGTTTTGTCTGCAAAAAATTCGGGCGGTCATGGAGGGGAAAATCGGCAAGCATTTTCCGCTGGGTGCGGGCGAGGAACTGGGTGCCCTTGCGTCCGACCGAGACGAAGACGGTCTTCTCCGGATCTAAGGCCAGTGCCTCGCGGAAAAGATTGGTGTTGAGCGCGCCGCAGAGCCCCTTGTCCGTGCTGAACAGAAGGACGAGCTCCTTTCCGCCATCGCGCCTTGCGAGGAGCGGGTGGGCGGCGGGATCCACGGCATCGCGGAGCGACACGATCACTCGGTTGATCAGCTGGGCGTAGTCCCGGCCGTTGATGGCTGCCTGCTGGGCCTTGCGCATCTTCGAGGCCGCGACCATCTGCATCGCCTTCGTGATCTGGGCGGTGTTCTTGACGGATTTGATCCGCCGCCGGATGTCGCGCAGGTTGGCCATTAGCTGTTGAAGGATTTGAATTCGTCGACCGCGGCACCCAGTTCCTTCTCGATCTCCTCGTCGAACTGCTTCTTCGCCTGAATCTTGTTGAGGATCGCCTCCTTGCGGCTTTCGAGGAAGTCCGCGAGCTTGAGCTGGGTGGCTTTGACCTTGTCCACCGGGATCGAATCAAACAGCCCCTTCTGCATCGCCCAGAGGATGGCTGCCTGCACGTGGACCATCATCGGGTTGTATTGGGCCTGCTTGAAGAGCTCGACGATGCGGGCTCCGCGCTCCAGCGTCGCCTTCGTGCGTGCGTCGAGGTCGGAGCCGAACTGCGCGAAGGCGGCCAGCTCGCGGAACTGGGCGAGGTCGCCCTTGATTTTTCCGGCCACCTGCTTCATCGCCTTGATCTGTGCTGCCGAGCCGACGCGCGAGACCGAGAGGCCGACCGAGATCGCCGGGCGGATGCCCTGGTAAAACAGATCGGTTTCCAGATAGATCTGGCCGTCGGTGATCGAGATGACGTTCGTCGGGATGTAGGCCGAGACGTCACCCGCCTGGGTCTCGATGATCGGCAGCGCGGTGAGCGAGCCGTCGCCGTATTTCTCGCCGAGGCGCGCGGAGCGCTCGAGCAGGCGGCTGTGAAGGTAGAACACGTCGCCGGGATAGGCTTCGCGGCCGGACGGGCGCTTGAGGAGAAGAGAGATCTGGCGGTAGGCATTCGCGTGTTTCGTCAGGTCGTCAAAAACGATCAGCGCATCCATGCCGTTGTCCATGAACCATTCGCCCATGGCCGCGCCCGAGAACGGGGCGATGTATTGGTCCGAGGCTGCGTCCGAGGCGGTCGAGGCGACGATGATCGTGTATTTCATCGCATCGTGCTCCTCGAGAATCCCGACCACGCGGGCGATGTTCGCGTTCTTCTGTCCGATGCCGACGTAGATCGAGTAGAGCGGGCGGAAGCCCGGGTCGCCGCTCTCCTCGCCGGCGCGGTTGATCTTCGCCTGATTGATGATCGTATCCACCGCGATCGTGGTCTTTCCGGTCGCGCGGTCGCCGATGATGAGCTCGCGCTGGCCGCGGCCGATCGGGATCATCGCGTCGATCGCCATGATGCCGGTCTGCACCGGCTGGCTCACGCTCCGGCGCTTGATGATGCCGGGGGCGATCTTTTCGACCGGATAAAATGCCTTGGCCTGGACCGGCCCCTTGCCGTCGAGCGGCCGCCCGAGCGCGTCGACCACGCGGCCGAGAAGTTCCTTGCCGACCGGAACCTGGAGAAGCTTGCCGGTCGTTTTGACCTCGGTGCCTTCGCTGATCGTCGTGTAGTCGCCGAGGATGATCGCGCCGACCTCGGTCTCTTCGAGGTTCAGAGCCAACCCCATCAATCCACCGGGAAACTCCAGCATCTCGTTGAGCATCGCCCCGCTGAGGCCTTCGATGCGGGCGACGCCGTCGCCGACCTCGCGGACGATCCCGACGTTGGTTTTGCGCGCGGCAGACGCCTTGATGGCGCCGATTTTTTCTTCAAGTTCGAGGACGATGTTGCTCATGGTTCGTTGGAATAAAATTACAGTTGTTGTTTGAGGGATTCGAGACGCGCTTGGACGCTGCCGTCCCAGACATCGCTGCCGATCTGGACGCGCAGCCCGCCGATGAGCGACGGGTTCGTGCGAAATTCGGATGTCAGATCACCGAAGCGGCTTTTTAAGCCCGCCTCGAACTCGCTGATTCCGGCGGCGTCCATCGGGACGGCGCTCTCGATCACCGCGTGGTGGCTGGCCACTTCGAGCCGGACGAGCCGGGTCAGCTCCTTGAGGATCTGGAGGTAGTCGCGCGGCTTCTTTTCGGCCACCCCGCCGAAAACCAGGTCCAGGCGCCCGGTGTCCAGGCGTCCGTCCACCATGGTCAGCTCAAAGAGCTCGCGGGCCTGGCGTCTGGCTTCTCGGCTGAGTTTCATAAACGGTCAAGCGGCAAGTTGTTTCGAGGTTTCCGCGGCGAGACGCTCCTGATCCTGGGTGGTGAGGATTTTTCCGGCGACCTTCGCGGTGGTGTCCACGACGAGGTGGAGCATTTCCTTCTTCACCTCTGCGACCATCTTCGTGCGGTCGAATTCGACCGCCTCGTGGGCGCGGGCGATGATATTCTCGGCATCCTTGATCGCCTGCTGGGTGGCCTTCTGGCTGTGGGCCTCGCTGCTCATGCGGCCCTCCTCGATGATGCGCTGCGCGTCGGCGTTTGCCTTCCGCATGATCTCCTGGCACCGGATCTCCGACTCGGCGAGTTGCTTTTTGATCTTCTCGGCGTTCATCTGCGCCTCCTCGATCCGCCGCCGGCGCTCCTCAAACATCGCGACAGCCGGTCCGAATGCGAATTTCTTCAAGACCAGATAGACGACCAGAAACAGGATGGCCTGCGCGCCGAATTTCTGCCAGTTGACTCCGAAGGTTTGAAAGATTTGAGTGATCGCATCCATAGATTTGAAAAAGGGGATCGGGACCGCCGCACCCGGTGGACGGGCGGCCCCGGGAATGTTGTTAGCGGCCCTGGAACGCGAGGATCAGCGCGTAAATCGCGATCGCCTCGGAGAGAGCCATGCCAAGGATGCTGATGGTCAGCACCTTGCCGAACGCTCCTGGATTGCGACCGACGGCCTCGGCGGCTTTCGATCCGACCATTCCGACACCGATCGCGGCACCCGCGCCAGCAAGGGCCAGCGTGAGGCTTCCGGTAACTCCCGAGACCGCCGCGGCGGCCTCTGCAATGATGTAAGGGTTCATATTTATTTTCTGTTGTTGTTGTTTTATCCCCGCCGCCCGCAGTCCAGCCACGGTCCCGGCGGAAAAGTATTCAGTGCTCTTCCTCTTCGTCGTGGCTCGTTGCGAGCTGGATGTAAACGGCACAGAGAAGCATGAAGACCAGCGCCTGAAGAACGCCCACAAGGATCTCCAGGAAGTAAAAGGGAATCGGGATCGTGATCGAGGCGATGGCCGCGACCCATTTCGGGAGCCCGAGTTCGCTGCCGAGCGTGATCATCGAGCTGAGAAGGTTTTCCCCGGCAAAAACGTTGCCGAATAACCGGAGCGAGAGGGAGACCGGACGGAAAAGGATCGAGACGACCTCAATGAGGCCCACAAAAAAGAAGATCGGCGCGAGGGCGAATGCCATGAACCCCTTGAGCCCGCCCTTGACCCCGAAAAGGTGGAGCAGAAAATTTTTGAGTCCGACTTCGCTGAGCGACCAGTAGAGCCACAGGACCATAAAGACGAGCGCCATCGCGAGCGTCATGTTCAAGTCCGCCGTCGTGGGGCGCAGGAGCGGGGTTTCCACATGCGGGACGCTCAGGAACGGTCCCGGCTTTTCATGCGACCACCCGATCGAGCCCACGCCGGGCAGCAACCCGAACCAGTTCGAGGCCAGGATAAAAATGAAAAGCGTCGCGAGGAAGGAAAACGTGCGGGCGATCATGTGCCTCCCGACAATTTCCTCCAGCATGTCGTAGAGTCCTTCGACCACCAACTCGAACGCGTTCTGCAGCGGCGAGGGGACGATCGACATGTTCCGCGTCGCGCTCCGGCAGAGCCAGATCACGAAGATCGAGATGAAGATGCTGACGAAAATGGAATTTGTCAGAAACCAGGTGAAACTCATCCCCGACTCCTCATCGAAGAGGCGCGGGGCGTGCAGTGTCAAACCTGAGGCCAATAGGGAAACTGTGGAAAACATCGGGAGTTCTAGAGCCGCCTCTCCGGTGCGGCGCTTCGTTGACATCCGTCAAAGACCGGAACGCCCCGCCGGATAACCGGGAGAGACGGCTACAACTACCACAGGCGAACAGGCTGGCAACCGAAAAAGAATCAAAATAATGCCTTCCTGTCATCCGTCCTCGCCGTGCTCCGGGGCGGATCATCGGGCGCCCTGCTCGCCTGCGGATTTCACTTCCTTGCCGTCTGTGCATCTGGTAGTCCTACAGGCAATGAGCAACCATATTTACAAAAAAATCGAACTGGTCGGCTCTTCACCGAACAGCATCGAAGAAGCTGTCCAAAACGCGATTTCTAAAGCCTCCCAGTCGCTGCGCAACCTCCGGTGGTTCGAGATTTTGGAGACGCGTGGTCAGATCGAGGACGGTCGGATCGCCCACTGGCAGGTCACGATCAAGGTCGGATTCACCCTCGAGGATTAATATTATGGTTTCAGCAACATCTGCAGTGGGCTCTCCCGGCCGGGGATGGTTCATCTTTGGAGGAGCCCTTTCGATTCTGGTCGGCATGTTTGCGATCGCGGCGCCCCAGATCTTCTCGTTTATCCTGACCCAGTTGATCGGGGCCTTCTGCCTGGTGAGCGGGTTGATCTCCCTCTTTCAGGCGATTTTTGGAAAACACCGCTCCCACCGGTTTCTGTCGTCGCTCTCCGCGGTCATCCGCATCGCGGCCGGTTCCATGCTGTTCTTCTACACGGTGGCCGGGATGGCGGCGCTCACTCTCATCCTCGCCGCGGTTTTCCTCACCGAGGGAATCGTCTGTATTTTCACATCTTTCCGCATGCGCGACAACCCGGCATGGATCTGGCTGCTCCTCAATGGCGTGGTGGCTCTGATCCTCGGCGGCATGATCTACTCCCGCTGGCCGGTTGACGCCGCCTGGCTCGTCGGCCTCCTCTACGGGATCCAATCCATCTTCAGCGGCTCCGCCATGCTGATGGTCGGACTCAAGACCCCCAAGGCCTGAGGTTTTCCGTTGAAGGTAGGGGCAGACCTCCGGGCTGCCCGAAGGAAGAAGGCGCGGCGGGCCGGGGACGTCCCGCCCTACCATGTCCCATTTGCCCCCGGATTTGATCACTCCCGATTTGAAAGCTTTTGCAGGGTGACTGTTTGACCGCCGTGTCCGGGGCTGGTAGTTGTGGAGGTTTTCCATGAGCGGATACAAACAGACGATCAGGTTGCCGAAGACGGAATTTCCGATGAAAGCCGGGCTGGCGCAGCGCGAGCCGGAGATGCTGGAGCGGTGGGAGCGTGAGGGGCTCTACGAAAAAATCCAGGAGGCGCGGAAGGATGCGCCTCTTTACGTTTTGCACGACGGTCCGCCCTTTGCGAACGGCGACGTGCACATGGGGACCGCTCTGAACAAGGTGCTGAAGGACTTCGTGGTGAAGTCGCGGACGATGGCGGGATTCCGTGCGCCCTATGTTCCGGGCTGGGACTGCCACGGGCTGCCGATCGAATTCCGCGTGGTGAAATCCTCCGCGGGCCTGACCGCCGCCGAGGTGCGCCGGAGGTCGGAAGAATACGCCAGGAAGTTCATCGACATTCAGCGCCGCCAGTTCCGCCGGCTTGGCGTGCTGGGCGACTGGGAAAATCCCTACCTCACCCTCGACCCGGGGTATGAGGCCGACATCATCCGCTCGTTTGCGAAATTTGTGGAGGCCGGGCTTGTTTATAGGAAGCTGAAGCCCGTGCAGTGGAGCACCGGCGCACAGACGGCGCTTGCAGAAGCCGAGGTGGAATATCAGGAACGCGTCGATCCCGCGATCCATGTCGGGTTTTCGGCGGCCACCGGTCCGCTCGCGGAGATAAAAGCTTCGTTTGTGAGCTGGACGACGACCCCGTGGACGCTTCCGGCGAACCTGGCGATCGCGGTGCATCCGACCGAGCGCTACGGCGTGTTGAGTGTGGAAATGCCCGATGGGACAAGCCGGACGGTTGTTGTGGCCAACGCGCTGAGGGAGGCATTCCTTGAGGAGACGAAGAGCACGGTTTTTTGTGGGCCCGAGGAAACTCTTGCCAAGCGCGAGTTCAGCGGTGCCGAACTCGTCGGCATGACGGCACGACATCCGTTCCTGGACCGGACGGTCCCGGTTATCAGCGCCGATTTTGTCACGATGGAAAAGGGGACTGGCCAGGTTCACATTGCGCCAGGGCACGGCGCGGACGACTACCTTGCCGGGCAGGCCAACGGACTGGAGACGCTCTCTCCGGTTGATGACCACGGCAAATTCACCGAAGAGTGCGGGGTGCCATCGCTGGTCGGTCTGCACGTTCTCGACAACGGCAACACCGAGGTGATCCGTATTCTTAAAGAAGGCGGCGCGCTTCTCGGGCAGTCGGACTATCCGCACGATTACCCGCACTGCTGGCGGTCCAAGACCCCGATTCTTTTCCGTTCGGTCGAACAGTTTTTCATCCGCATCGACGGGCTCCGCGAGAACGCCCTGCGCGAGGTGGATGCCACGAGTTGGATCCCGCACTGGGGACGTAACCGCATTCGCGGCACCGTGGAATCCCGGCCCGACTGGTGCATTTCACGCCAGCGCACCTGGGGGGTTCCTCTCCCGGTTTTTTACGACGGGAACGGCGAGCCGATCCTCGATCCGGAGGTCATCCGCAAGGTCGCGGACATCTTCGCCGAGCGCGGCACGAATTCCTGGTTCACCCTCGACGATGCAGAGTGGGCGTCCCTTGTCGGCCTGCCTGCGGGCGTCTCGCGCCGCCAGGACACGCTCGACGTGTGGATTGATTCCGGCCTGAGCCACGAGGCGGTCCTTCGCCGGCGACCGGAGCTGGCTTTCCCTGCTGATTTGTATTTGGAGGCGACCGACCAGCACCGCGGGTGGTTTCAGAGTTCGCTGATGACCTCGGTTGCACTCAACGGGACAGCACCCTACCGGGCGGTTCTCACGCACGGGTTTGTGGTGGACACCGACACGAGGAAAAAGATTTCGAAGTCCGCGCAGGGGGGATACCAGAAGCCGACCGAGGCTGAGCACTATGTCGGGAAATACGGAGCCGACCTCCTGCGGCTCTGGGTCAGCAGCGTGAACTTCACCGACGACGTTCCGTTCTCGGAGGAAATTTTCACGCGCCTCTCCGACGCCTACCGCCGGATCCGGAATACGCTGCGCATCCTGCTAGCGAACCTGCACGACTACGATGCGGCGAATCCGCCGGCCCCGGCGGAACTCACCTTTGTGGACCGATGGATCCTGGCTCGATTGCAGGAAGTCGTCTCGACATGCCGCGAGGCGTATGACTCGCTCGAATTCCACCGCGTGTATCACACGATCAACCAATTTTGTGCAGTCGACCTGAGCAGCCTCTACGTGGATATCACGAAGGACCGCCTCTACTGTGACACGGGGGATTCGGCGAGGCGGCGCGCCACGCAGTTCGCCATGCACAAGGTCTTCGATGCTCTGACCCGTCTGCTGGCTCCGATTCTGGCATTCACAGCCGAGGAAGCGTGGGGATATTTCAACAAAGATTCCTCCGTCCACATCCGGCTTTTCCCGGAGCCCGAGGCCGCATGGACGAATCCCGATGCGGTCCGCGACATGGACCGCCTGCTGGCGATCCGCGGGAGAATTTCCCAGGCGGTCGAGAAGGTCCAGAAAGCCGGAGAGATCGGCAGTGCGCTGGAAGCCCGTGTGCGGCTCGTTGCGCCGGCTTCCGAGTTCCCGCTTCTGGAATCGCTATCCTCCGAACTTGAGGAGCTCTTCATTCTGAGCGACCTCGAAGTGTTTTCCGGGGACGAGCCCGCGGTCGACGTCGGCAAGACGCCCGCAGTCCGCTGCGAAAGATGCTGGCGGCACCGAAATGAAGTCGGAAAAAGCCCCGCCCATCCGGATCTCTGCGCACGCTGCGAGGAAGCTGTTTAGAATGAATTCCGCCCTCCGGTATCTCCTCTTCCTGACGCTTCCCCTCTACGTCGCCGACCAGGCGACGAAGTGGCTCGTGCTCCGCAATCTCTCGCTTCACGACTTCGTTCCCATCATTCCGGATTTTCTTGGTCTCGTGCATGTCCACAATACGGGGGCCGCTTTTGGAATGCTTCCCAACAACAACGTCTTCTTCATTTCTCTCGCCTCGGTCGCGCTGGTTGCGATCGCGGTCTTTGCCTGGCGCGGGGCCTTCGTCGGCGCCCCCATGCGCATCGGAGCCGCCCTGCTCGTTGCCGGCATTCTGGGCAATTTCACCGACCGTCTCCTCCACGGCTACGTCGTGGATTTTATTGATGTGATTCTTCCGTGGTATGGCCATTGGCCGGCCTTCAACATCGCAGATTCCTGCATCTGCGTCGCGGCAGCCCTCTTCATCCTGGCGGGATTTCTTCCCGGGAAAGCCAATGGACCCTCTTGAATTCGGCCTGCCGCACCGACCGCCGTTTCTCTTCGTCGAGCGCGTGACCGTGCATGAGCCGGGAGTCGAGGCTGTGGGGGAGAAAACATTTCCGTCGGAAGATCCGGTTTTTGAAGGGCATTTTCCGGGGAATCCCATCGTGCCGGGGGTGCTCCTGACCGAGGCCCTTGCTCAGATGGCCGGGATTGCCGGGGCCTCTGGTCGCGGGTTCCTTCTCTCTGCGATCCGCGGGATGAAATTTCCTTCCCCGGCGCGGCCCGGTGAATTGATCCTGCTGCGCGCCAGGAAGACCGGGGCGCTCGGCGGATTGGTCCAGTTCGAGGTGTCGGCGGAGACCGGGGACCGGATCGTCGCCGAAGGGCAGATTGTGCTGAACGAGCTGTAGTGTGGTTTTCGGGGGGGGTGCTTCCCGATTACAGTTCGATCGAATCCTCGCGCGGAGGTTTGCCAAGCAGGAAAAGACGCGCGGGGATGACTTGGTTGAGCCAGTCGAGGTGTGGGGGTAGAAACCGCTTGCGATCCCTCCACTCGGCCTCCACCAGCAGGAAATCCGGGGCGGCTTCCTGAACGATATCGCAGAGCGTAAATCCAGTGTTCGATCGGACCGAGCGCAGATCCACCTCTTCCGCGATTTCGCCGAGGGATTCGCAGACGTCGTCCAGCGAGTCGTGGGCTTCCTCATGGCCTAGCGCCGCTTCGCGGGCATGGGCGAACGGACTGTCCGCCGCGAGGACAGCGATGAATTCCGGAGCGATGGATGTCAGCGCCTCGCGGGCCGCACGCCAGCGGGGGCGGTGGGCTTCGACCATCAGGCACGCTGTTTTCCTGCCTTGCGGGGCGTTCTCGCTCGGCGAGGGGATCAGGAGAAGATTGCACGGGGCTCGTTGAAGGAGTTCGCGCACGACTCCGCCCGTGAAATTCCGGTATTCATTGGGACGGTCGAGGGCTCCTGCAATCAGCAGGTCGAAATACTCGCTGGCGGCGGCATCCACGAGGGCCTCAGCCGGCGTTTCGCCCTCGCACCAGTAGATGTCCACCTCGCCGCGGCCCAGCTCGCCGAAGGCACTGTGAAATTTTTCCACCTTCTCATCCGAGCGCTCGCCGGCGTGGAGCACGCTGAGCCGGGCGCCGAACTGCTTTGCAATGCGGTCGGCTTCCGCGATGACCGCACGGAATCGCGGAGAAAATGTGGACGCAACAGCGAAATGCGGCTCGGTCATCTCAGCCGACAACTTCACCCCTGCCGGGCCGGGCTTCCAGTAGAAAATCAGCTGCGGGAAAGATTTCTCACCGCCTGGAACTCGGCCTTGGTCAGCGGCATGACGCTCAGGCGCGACTGACGGAGCAGCCCGATGCCGGCCAGCGCGGGTTCCAACTTGATTTTTTCCAGTGTTACCGGGGGGTTCAGTGCGCCGATTGGACGCAGGTCCACGCACGACCAGTCGCCCTCCGTGGCGGTGGGATCGGGATATGCAGCGCGCACGACCTCCGCGATGCCGACGACCGCTTTTTCCGTGACGCTGTGATAGAAAAAGACACGATCACCCGGCTTCATGGCCCTGAGGTGGTTGCGAGCCTGGAAATTTCTGACTCCGGTCCAGGTGGTTTTCCCGTCGCGGGAAAAGTCATCCCACGAGTAGGCAGAGGGTTCCTGTTTGACGAGCCAGTGATTCACGGGTTGGCGGCGAAATAGTGGTGAATATTTTCCGATGTCGTCTTACTGATGAACTCGCGCGACTCGTCGCTGTTATAGGCATTGTGCGGGGTGTAGACGACCTGCGGGCGGCGGAGGAGGGCGTTGCTGGAGAGGTAGCGCGAGATCTCCTTCATTCGGCCGACCGGCAGGGCAATCCGGTCGTCCGAGCCCGTCCCGCGCACGCGATCCGCGATTTGCGCGCCGATGAGCGCTGTGGCCCCGCCGTAGAAAACGCTCTCTTCCTCGACGACATCGAGTCCGGCTCCGCCGACCTGCCCGCTGTCCAGCGCCTCGATGAGCGCCTCGGAATCGATGAGCCGTCCGCGCGCGGTGTTGATGAGCAGGACGCCGGGGCGGCAGCGGGAAAGCGTTTCTCGGTCCAGGATGTGATGGGTTTCCTTGTTAAGCGGGATGTGGAGGGTGAGGACGTGCGACTCCCGGATGAGGTGTTCGAACGAGGTGTATTTGAATTCCAGAAGCTCGGTGTGGAGCGGGTTCGGGGCTGCGTCGTAGGCGAGCACCTTCATGCCGAAGGCGGCGCCGATGCGGATGACATGCAGCCCGACCCGGCCGGCTCCGATGACCCCAAGCGTGCTCCCGCGCAGGTCCATGCCCCGGAATTTTTCATGGGTGAACTTTCCGGCGAGCGCCGCCTCGGTGGACTCGCGAAGCCGCCGCGAGAGTGCCAGCATGAGGGCGAACGTGTGCTCGGCGACCGTGTTTTCACCGTATCCGCTCACGTGGGTGATCATGACTTGTCGTTTCGCGCAGGCCTCCAGGTCGATGTGGTCGCAACCCATCGAACGCGTGGTGATCATTTTCAGTCCGGGATGCTGGCTCAGGAATTCCTCCGTGATCCGGTCGTTGATGAAAATCGAAAGTACCTCGACGTCCTCCGGCACACCGTCCAAGCCGGGGTGGAATGACACGTCGAACGCCCCGAACTTTTCCGAGAAATATTCCTCCTCCTCGGATTCCGTCGCCACGAAACAAATTTTCCTGTTTTGCATGGATGCCTGCAGTATGAATCATCATGCAATGGAAACAAGCACGGCCCGCAAGGGACTCTTTATCAGCTTCGAGGGATCCGAGGGATGCGGAAAATCCACCCAGATCCGGCTTCTTGCGGAGGCTCTTGGCGGGCGGGATCCCCTGCTTTTGCGCGAGCCGGGCGGCACGCCTGCCGGCGAGATAATCCGCCATCTGCTCCAGCATGCCCCCGAGGGGGATGCGCTGACACCCGAGGCGGAGCTCCTGCTTTTCGCGGCAAGCCGGGCGCAGCTCGTCCGGGAGGTGATCCGCCCTGCGCTGCAGGCTGGACGGGTTGTCATTTGCGACCGGTTCCTTGATTCCACCACAGTATATCAGGGGGTCGCCCGCAGGATTCCGCCGGAGGAGACCGCGCGCATCAACGCGTTCGCGGTCGGTGACTGTCTCCCCGATATCACATTTTTACTGGATCTCGACCGGGCAACCGCCTTGGCAAGGCTGGGCGGCCGAAGCCAGTCTGCCGACAGGATCGAGCGGGAATCCGAGGAGTTCTTCGCGGCCGTCCGGCGCGGGTATCTCGACCTCGCCGCCCGCGAACCGCAGCGCATCCGGGTCTTGGACGCCTCGCTCCCAGCAGAATCGATTGCCTCGGAAATACTGGCGGAGTTGCAGCAGGCCGGCCACTTCTGACCCCGGGTCTCACCAGATCGAGATCGTCTTTTTTGGGAA
>QYQL01000061.1 GCA_007280915.1 Verrucomicrobiaceae bacterium
ACACGGGAGATCAAATCACCCCCGCCCTGCGGCGTCGCCCCCATTCGCCCGCCTACGCTACGCTCCGGCAGGCGAACGGGGGCGATTTGTGCTTGTCCAGGTTTGATCGCGCACTGTCCAAGTTTGATCGCGCCGCGACAATACTTTTCTATCCCCGCCGGCAAACGTGAAGTATTTTTCCTCCACCGGTCCGGGGCGCTGTCAGGCAAAAACATCCTGCCCTTCGGCACGGTCCTGAAGCCGTCGGATCCGGAGGATGTGGGCGGGCCTGGTGTGCGGATTGAGCGAGACGAAATTGCGTGCCCCACGCCATGAAAATCGCTCGCCGGTCAGGAGATCCTCGACAACGTAGGGCTCTGTCTCACCGATGCCGAAATCGGCGATCGGAATGTTGACGAACGCCGTCTGCGGCTGCCAAGGATCCACAGTGACGACCACGAGCACGATGTCGTCGAGGGCGGCGGTGGCTTTGCTGAAGCAGAGGATCTGGTCGTTCTCGGCGGCGTGGATGCGAAGGTTGGCGTATTCCTGAAGCGCGCGGTTCTGGCGGCGGATCGTATTCAGCTTTGTCAGGAAGTCCTTGATGTTACCGGGTGCATTCCAGTCACGGCCCTTGAACTGGTATTTTTCGGAGTCGAGGTATTCCTCGCGTCCGGGAACCGGCGTGTTTTCACAGAGTTCGAATCCGCTGTAGATCCCGTAAACCGGGCAGGCCATCGCGGCCAGAACGGCCCGGATGAGGAAGGCGGGACGGCCGCCTTTTTGGAGGAACTCTGGCAGGATGTCCGGCGTGTTCGTGAAGAAGTTCGCGCGGAAAAACTCCTTGAGATCCGACTGGGTCAGCTCGGCAAAATACTCGGCGAGCTCGTATTTGGAATTCCGCCAGGTGAAATACGTGTAGCTCTGGTTGAAGCCCGCCTTGGCAAGCTCCTGCATCATTTTCGGGCGGGTGAATGCCTCGCTGAGGAAGACGGTGTCGGGGAATTTGCCCTTCACCTCGGCGATCACCCATTCCCAGAACGAGACCGGCTTCGTGTGCGGGTTGTCGACCCGGAAGATCCGGACGCCACGCGCGCACCAGAAGAGGAGGACGTCGCGCAGTTCGTCCCAGAGCTCGCGCCAGTTGTCGTTGTGGAAATTCAGCGGGTAAACATCCTCGTATTTTTTCGGAGGATTCTCGGCGTATTTGATCGTCCCGTCCGGCCGCTTGAAGAACCATTCCGGATGGGCCTTGACGTAGGGATGGTCGGGCGAGCAGTTGATGGCGAAGTCGATGGCGATCTCCATCCCGCGCTCGCGCGCCTCGCCGACAAGCCACTCGAAATCCTCGAGCGTCCCGAGCTCGGGAGCGACGTCCTTGTGTCCGCCCCCGTTGACTCCCTGCTTGCAATTGCCGATCGCGTAAGGGACACCCGGCTCACCGGGCTCGCACTTGAGCGAGTTGTTGCGGCCCTTGCGGTGGCTCGTCCCGATCGGGTGGATCGGCGGAAAATAAATGACATCGAACCCCATCGCCTTCGCGTCATCGATCCGGCCGAGGCAATCGCGGAATTTCGACCCCGAGTCAGGCTTTCCCTCCGCAGACCGCGGGAAAAATTCATACCACGCCGCAAAGGCTCCCCGCTCGCGCTCGACCCAGACCGGATGGAGCGGCTCGGCGGTGGTGGAAATCGAGCGGTCAGAATAAACCGTCATCAGCGCCGCAAGATCGGAGTCGTGGGCAATGACAGAAGCCTGCTCCGCGTCGGCTGACTTCAGCGCATCCGACAACTTTTTGAGGGCGCCGCCATCGGGGGATTTTTTTCCAGCCCGCGCGGCGGCGGCGGCAACAAACCCGGCTCCTTCGAGAATCTCGCTCCCGAGCTCCCGGATCCCGGCTTCAAACTTCTTGTCGAAGTCATGCAGCCAGGAAAAATAGACATCCCCCCAGGCCTCGATAGTGAACTCCCACGCTCCGGGTTCGGTGACGCAGAGTGTGCCCATCCAGCGGTCGTTGACCAGAGGGCGCATCGGTGTCTCCCGCCAGGAGGATGCTCCGACGGGCCGCCATTTGAGCATTGCGGTGACCTCGTCGTGGCCCTCCTTGAAAATATCGGCCTCTACGGTGATTCCCTCGCCCTCGGCACGTTTGATCGCGTAGCGCGCGTTGTCGAGCGAGGGGGTGATGCGCCGGATGATGGCGGTTTCTGGCTGTTTGTTCATGGCAATGAATCCAGTATGCGAACAAGATCTCCGAGGCCGTCAAGGCGGGATGCCACCTCGCGCAACGACCGCCTTGCCGCAGGGATATGGGCAAGAAAATCGGCGCGTCCTTTCTGCAGTCCGAGGAACCCGTAGGCGCCGAGCGCCTGCATGAGCCGCTGGAGGGCGCACCAGTCGAAGATTCCACGGAAATCATCCGGGAGATCCACTCCAGAGCGGCGCGCCAGACGCTCGTAAAATCCCAGGAGTTCGATTCGCTCCAAAGGATCGAGCGACACGTAGGGATCGTAGAGGAGGGATGCGATGTCATACTGCGCCAGACCAGGCCGCATCCCCTGAAAATCGATCAACCAAGCCGTGCCATCGCGGATCAAAATATTCTGCGACTGGAAATCCCGGTGCACAAGAACCCTCGGCAGCGACGACAGTCGGGATGCGGAGTCATGGAGCGCGGGGAGAGACGCGAGGCAGTTCACCTCGGCGGCCGAAACCCGGAAATGGTTGCCGAGGCAGTGCTCGAAGAAATACCCCTGCTCCCAGAGATAAAGGTGTTCATTGAACTCGCGCTCCAGCGTGAGCGAGGCGCGCTCGAAATTCCGCGCGGCGGCGGTGTGCATCTTGAAAACCTCGATCAACGCGGACTCATAAAGCGGCCTGCGCTCCGTCCAGGGCTGCTCGCGGAACGACCAGAGATCCTGCTCCCCGAGATCCTGCATCCAGATCAGCCCCTCGGCGGAATCGTGCAGGTAAATGTGCGGCACCTGCACCCCGGAGGATGCCAGGAATTTTGCAATGTCCACATAGTGCCGGTTCTCCTCCTTGTGCCCGGAATATTTCACCAGGATCATCGAGCGGTCGGAGGCGCGAATCCGGTAGAACTTTCTGTCAGAGCCACCTTTTTCGACGGCGGTCACCTGGAAATCCTCCGGCACGTAGCCTGGGAAGTTCACGATGGTATGATCAATGACCTGACGGATGGCGAGCATGGACCCGAACAGTGAACACGTTGCCCCACAGAGAGGCAATGAGGAACTCCCGACATGAGAAACTCCCGCATGCGGGCGGGAGCGGCTGGCGCGCTAACCAAAGGCCACGATCTCGAAACAGCCAAAAACCCGAAAGTCCTTTTCATTGTTAGAGAGCAGGCACCTGATGCCGGCCCGTTGGTAGGTAGCGGCCAGAAGAGTGTCGAGCAGCCTCTTGCGGCCCAAACGATGCCGCACCAGCCAGCCGAGAAAATCCGTCACGCACTCGCCGTCGGGAAACACTCTCCGCACCTCGGCGGCCTGCCACCAATGCTCGGCCCGGGAAACCGCCTCCCCCATCGTCAGCGGGTGCGGCATCCGTTTCGGATCGGTGACGATGTGAATGAACTCGGCGAGGGTTTGCGGAGCCACCGCAAAGTCATGGCCGCCTGCCAGCAGCCCTTTCAATAGATGATCCGCCTGCCGGTGAGAGGGGTGGTCGCGGATCTCCACCGCAACCAGAAAATCCGTGTCAATCCCGTGCGTCATCCAGCATCTCTCCCAGCAAATCGTCGGCACCGGTGACCGGCCGGATCGGCCCTCCCACGCTTGTCGGTCGGATATCCCGCAAGGATGTCCGCCGTTGAATGTGCACCTGACGATACATCTCCATCGCTTCACGGATCAACTCCGATGCCTTGCGATCCCGCTTCCGGGCAAATGCCCGAAAATCTTGATACACCGGATCAGATACATTGATGGTGATGGTTCGCATACATCAAATCAACTGTATCGAACCTGGGATGTCAAGCTGGTGTTGCCGCAAGATTCATTCCTGCATGCGGACCAGGCATTCCTGCAGAAACCCAAAAAAGCTGATCTCAAACAATGCCATCGCACGCTCGTCCTCGAGATCCGGCTCGACCTCCGAAGCCATGTCCTCCTCGCCGAATCCGGACTCCTCCACGATGGCCAGCCTCGCCTGGTTCAAGGCATTCAGCCAGGCATCCGCGTGCTTCCGCGGAATTTTCATCGAATACATCCCGTCTTCCACCGACGCCCCTCGCAGATCCGCCTGCACCGTCTCCCGTGCAGATTGGAAGAGGAACTGTAGTTCCGGCTGGACGAGGGATTTCCAATCCTCGATCAGCGATTCCTCGCGGGCCGGATCTGGAAAAAACCGGGCCTCGACACGCGGATCCCGGGAGGAGGCACGGACAGTGATGTTCGAGAGAAGGTGAAACAGGAAGGGCGGAATTTCTTCGAGCATCAGGGCTCCGTCATCGGCAGGCTGGAGTTTCATTCAGCGGGCGGCTTCAAGGGTGGCGAGGAGCAGGTGCGACTGGAGCTGCTGGACAAATAGCTCGGCCTGCTCGCGTGGACCAGTCCATACGATCGAGCGGCCCCTTTTGTGAACCTCCATCATGTGCTGTTCGGCCTTCTCACGGGAATACCCGAAAACCCTGCGGAAGATCAGCGTCACATAGCTCATGAGGTTCACGGGATCGTTGTGGACCAACACATTCCAGGGCAGGTCTAAATCTATTTTTTCGAGCGTTTCAGGGATGTCGAGCGATGGCATCGGAAAAGGTTACTTGCGGCAGTAGTAAACGAAAGCCGGCGGGATGTTCGCGAGGACAACCGGTGTGCGCCGGATGTCCCGGAAATGCGCGCCCAGCTTGCTTCGAAATGCCCGCCCGGCCTTCAGTCGGTGCGGTCCGAAGTAGGCAAACGTCGCAAATGTCCCGGACGGATGAAGCGCAGCCGTGATCTGGTGCATGATGGCGTCCTGCAACGACTCGGCGAACGCCGCCCATGGAAGGCCGGAAACAACGGAGTCCGGACTACCGTCAATGTGCTCCGCGAGCCGGGTCGCACACCCTGCGACGATCTTCGCGGCAGGATACCTGCCGGCGACCGCACGGGCAAGATCCGGACTCTTCTCAATCGCCACGAAGCGCGCCCCGGGCCGCTTGCTGTCCAAAATCGGCCCCGTGAAAGCCCCGTTCCCGGGCCCGATTTCCAAAACGAAATCCGCCGCCGCCACATTGGCCGCCCGGACCATCGCCCGCGCCAGGGCCGGCGACGACGGCCAGACCGCCCCCACCGATCCGGGGGATTTGAAAAATTCGCGCAGAAAACCCAGAGACATGCCCCATCCTTATCACCGGAAAGCGCCGGGAGAACGATAAATATTCCTGACGGCACCGTGGGGATCCCCCACCGTGAATGTCATGGATTCAAGCTTGCAGAGCCGCCTTCAGGATCCTGTCCTGCTCCCAGTGCATGCGCTTCGCGTCGCCGGGCTGGAGGTCGTCATGTCCGGCTAGGTGGAGGAGGCCGTGGATGCAGTAGAGGGCGAGTTCCTCGGTCACCGTGTGCCGGAATTCGCGAGCACGAGAAGCCGCGATCGGCGCGCACACCACGATCTCGCCGTAGGGAAACGTGATCACGTCGGTCGGTCCGGGCTCATCGAGAAATTCGCGGTGAATCTTTGCCATCGCACAGGAGCCGAGGACGGAGATCTCGACCGAACGGAGTCCGGCAAGCGGCCCCCCCAGCCTTATGGCTACCGCGACACATGCAGGCAGTGCGGCCCGGACAATCGCAGCGAGCCTGCCGTGATCATAACTCACCGCCCGCTGGCGGCCTGCAATCACAAGGGCGGGAAGAATCCGCTCAGGCGACGGATTTTTCCTCACGGCTTTCCGTCGCGGGTTCCTCGCGCTTCGGATAGGCGATCCGAGCGTGAAGCATGTTCAAAAGCGTGAACCGGAAACTTTCCGCTGCGCGGTGGATTTCCGCGAGTGTCAGCGGGCATTCGTCGAGTTGGTGTTCCTCGATGCGGGTCTCGACGATCCCGTTGACGAGGTCCTCGATCCGCTGCGGGGTCGGACGCTCCAAGCTGCGCGACGCGCTCTCGATCGAGTCGGCAAGGTTGATGATCGCGGCTTCCTTTGTGCGCGGGCGGGGACCGGGGTAGCGGAAACTTTCCTCGCGGACGGCGGGGATATCGTCCTCGCGCATGTTCATGATCTTTCCGCCGAGCCGCGCATCCTCCTGCTGCTGGAGTGCCCGCTTGAAGAAATAGGAAACCACCGATGTCCCATGGTGCTGGCGGATGATGTCCACGACCTCTCCGTTCAGCTTGTGCTTGAGCGCGAGATCCACCCCCTCCTTGACATGGGCGATGATGATGAGAGCGCTCATCGTCGGAGTGAGGTCGTCGTGCGGGTTGTGGCCGTGGGGGATGTTCTCGATGAAATACTCCGGCTTAACCAGTTTCCCGATGTCGTGGAAATACGAGCAGACCCGGCAGATCGTGGGGTTGGCGCCCACGACCTCGGCGGCCGCCTCGGCGAGGTTGGCCACGGCGAGGCTGTGGTGGTAGGTGCCGGGCGCCTCCATGCTCAGACGCTTCAACAACGGGTGATTCAGGTCGCTCATCTCCAGCCACGAGATGTCGGTCGTGATTTTAAAAAGCGGCTCAAGGATGGGGAGGATTCCGCTGACAATAATAGCCGTCCCGATCCCGGTGGCAATGGCAGCGAGGCTCTGGAGTCCAATCATCCGCCAATCGGTCAGAGCCGGAGACTCCCAGATCACCGGCCCGATCTGCCCGAACGCCGCAGCGAGCACCCATGTGGCAATACCGACATACACGCCCGCCCGGATGAGCCGGCTGCGGCGACGGACCTGCAGGGTCACGTAAACGGCGATGAATCCGGTGATCAGCGAGATGACCAGAAAGACGGGATCGATCCGACCGACAAGCAGAGATCCCCAGAGGCTCGCAAACACGGCCGCATATAACCCGTGATTGCGGCCGAGAAGAACCGAGAGCACCAGCGGAGCAAAGGCGTAGGGCACCAGAAGCGGCGCCAGCCGAAGGTCGATATTTCCTGCGACCGCCTGGAAGAGGGTGATCTTGATGGCGGCGAGTTGCACAAGCAAAACCCCGAGCAGCAGGCACAGACGGGAGTTCACAGCCAGCGTCTGCGGATGGTTGATCCAGAGCTGCACGACCGCGGTCACAAAGATCAGGAGGCACAGCAGAAATTTCTTGGCGGGCTCGTCCTGCTGCCCGCTGAAAATCAGAATGGCGAGGCCGGCGACGAAAGCTCCGAGAAGCACCGAGCGGGCAGGCCAGCCGGATTGAAGCGCGTCGGCGAATTCGCTTTCCTCGATCGTCCGGCGGCGCTTTCCACAATCGAGTCCTTTGCCGACAAGTCGTCTGCGTTTAAAAAAATCCCACATAGGTCAAATCCTGCTTTCTTTCGCCCCGCGGTGTTCCTTGTAGGCAAGGATAATCGCCTGCACGAGCGGATGGCGGACCACGTCCTCCTCGCTGAAGAAGTGCATGCCGATGCCCGGCACCTCGCGCAGAGCGCCCACCGCCTCGATGAGTCCGCTGAGCTTGTTCCGGGGAAGATCGATCTGGGTGCGGTCGCCGGTGACGACGCACCGCGAACCCGCTCCGATGCGCGTAAGAAACATGAACATCTGCTCGGCGGTCGTGTTCTGCGCCTCGTCGAGAATCACGAACGAATTGCTCAGCGTCCGCCCGCGCATGTAGGCGAGCGGGGCGATTTCGATGATCCCGCGATCCATGAATTTCTGGATCTCCTCCAGCTCCAGCATATCGTAGAGCGCATCATAGAGCGGCCTAAGATACGGCAGGATTTTTTCCTGAAGGTCGCCCGGAAGGAACCCGAGCGCCTCACCCGCCTCGACGGCTGGACGTGTCAGGACGATCCGGCTGACCTTCTCCTGCTTGAGGGCCGACACCGCAAGGGCGACGGCCAGATAGGTCTTCCCGGTTCCGGCGGGACCGACACCGAAGGTGATGTCATGCTTCTGGATCGTCTCGATGTATCCCTTCTGTCCGGCGGTCTTCGGCACAATGGGAGCCTTGCGCGGGGAACAAACGATCCGGTTCTCCAGCAGCTTTCCAAGGCCGTCTCCCCCGGCATTTTTGCCGTTGACGGAGTTGAGCGCGTATTGGAACTCGTGCCGGCGCACGGCGACCCCGCGCTTCACTGCCTCCTGAAGCTGCTCAAACACCGCCCGGGCACGGGCGATATTCTCCGCGTCCCCTTCGACACGCAGCCATCCATCGCGGGTTGTCACCCGGACCGAAAGGTGCGCCTCCAGCTCGCGGAGAAGCTTTTCGTCGCCCCCGTAAAGCGCATGAACCGCGCGGGCGTTTTCAAATTCCAACGTGAGGTTCTCCATGAGGAGCTACTTGTAGGCGTAAACGACAGCCCAGCCCGTACGTTCCTCCGGGGACTTCTCCACCGTGATGATGGCGTAGTAGGTCCCTGTTTTTGCTGGAACGACGCGCGCCCCGGCAAACCGGCCCTTCTGCCAGGACTCGGCCTCCGCGAGCTTCCCCTTGGAATCGTAGATGTGGATGGTGAGCACGGCTCCGCGCACGTCGGTGCCGAGGCAGAACCAGTATTCATTCCCCTTGAAAAGCTGCGCCGTCACCGCCTGCTGGTCCTTGACCCCGAGGTCGCCTCCCCAGGCATCCTCACGGACGGAGAACCCCTTTTTCACATAGGGGAGCGCCGCCTCGTGGGCAAAGGAAAGCGCATCGTTCACGTAGGCGTAAACCGGAATGGCCAGCAGCGCCAGAAGGATCAGGGATTTTTTCACAGGAAAATTCAGGACTCCTTCCGGGATGTGATAGCGGCGACGGTTTCGCTGGTCATCTTGTTGATCCGCTGCACGGCGTCGGGAGGGATTTTTGTCCCGTCATCCTTGCCGATGAGCGGACGGATTGCGGCGAGGGTTTTGCGGATCTTCACGACGAGGTCGTCCTTGCCGAGCCGGGTGTTTTTCAAGCTGTCGAGCTTCCTGTTGAAATAGTCAATGAGCTGGGGCTGGTAGAGAAGTTCCGCCCCATCCGGAGTATAGTTCTTCGACACGATCGACGTCAGCACCTCGGTGCCGCGAAGCCATCCGCCGATGCTCACGAGCTGGGCGAGCTCGTCGTCCCCGAGTTCTTCCATGGCTCCCCGGACGTCATGGAGGGCCCCGTCGAATTCCTTTCGCACCGCCTTCCACTCCTTGGCGTCGGCTTTCTCGGTGATGCTCTTGCTGCGGGCGATGACCGCCTTGCGGACGTTGATCGCCTCAGCCAGCACGAGAACCTCCCGCCCGATCTCCTGGACTTTTCCGGAATCCTCCGCCTCGACAGCGATAAAGCCCTCGGCGATCACCGTGCCGAGAAGAAGAGCCACCTGCGCCCGATTGCCGGTATTCTTCCCCAAAGAGCCGCGGAGCTCGCTCCGCCAGTTCGGGCTGCCCAGTTTGTCGAGGACACTAAAAATTTCGCTCGGCACCGGAACGACGACATCCTCGACCTCGGCGCCGGGAAACTTCGAAAGATCAATGCTCTCTGGGGCGGTCTGCCCTGAGCAGGGAGACAACCGGGCAAGGCAGATCAGGGCCAGAATCAGCGGGATATTCTTGGTCATGTGAAAATTTGAGCTTTGTGGATGGAACGTGGTCCATCTAGAAAGGATGTTTATCATGCGATGAATCTTTCAAGATTACAACATCTTCTTGAGTCCGCCCGGTCCCGCCGCATCCTGGTTGTCGGGGACGTCATGCTGGACGAGTTTGTTTGGGGACGGGTTTCCCGCATCTCTCCGGAGGCTCCGGTGCCGGTGGTCGAGGTGCAGGCCGAGTCCTCCTATCCGGGCGGCGCGGCAAACGTGGCAAGGAATCTGCGCCCGTTTTGCGCGGGGGTCGAACTCTGCGGCTCCGTGGGAGAGGATTCCTATGCCGGCAAACTCCGGGGCCTTCTTGCCAGCGAAAGGATCGAAACCAACGCCCTCGTTGCCTTCGGAGGAGCCCCCACGATTGTCAAAACGCGGATCGTCGCGCGCCAGCAACAGGTGGTCAGAGTGGACCGGGAGCGCAATCCGGGACCGGTCAAGGAAGTCACCTCGCGGGCTTCGGAACTCATCGCCGGGCTGATGCCCTCGGTGGATGGCGTGATCATCGAGGATTACGGAAAAGGATTTGTCTGTCAGGAACTGAAAGACGAAGTCTGCCGGCTGGCCAGGTCCAACGGAAAATTTCTCACGGCCGACCCGAACCCCGGCAATCCGCTGGACTGGAGCGGGGTGGACCTGCTCAAACCGAACCGCTCCGAGGCCTTCGCCATGGCGGGGCGCAAGGATCACGGAGCTCTGGATGACCCGCTCTCGGACACAGCTCTGCTGGAAGTGGGAAAATACCTCTTGGAAAAGTGGCAGCTCAAGGGACTGCTGATCACTTTGGGCGAGCACGGAATGATCCTGTTTGGAACCGACGAGGTCCCCTACCATACTCCCACCCGGGCCCGCGAGGTCTTCGACGTGTCCGGCGCGGGGGACACGGCGATCGCGCTGTTCACCCTGGCCGTTTGCTCCGGGGCCAACGCGCAGGAGGCCGCTGAAATTTCAAACCATGCCAGCGGGGTCGTGGTCGCGAAGCTCGGCACAGCCACGCTGGAGGCCAACGAACTCGTCGCCAGCTTCGATCAGGATGGCCGGTAATAAAGCCGTCTTTTTCGACCGGGACGGCACGCTCATGGAGGAGGTGCACTACTGCAACGACCCGGCCAATGTGCGGGCGTTTCCGGTCGCTGCCGCCGCTCTGGAAAAACTCCGGGCAGCCGGCTGGCTGAATGTCATCATCACCAACCAAAGCGGGATCGCCTCCGGAAAAATCTCCCTGCAGGAATATCAAACGGTGGAAGCCGAGCTTTCCCGGCAACTCTGCCGTCTCGTGGATGCCGTTTACTTCTGCCCCGACTCCCCTGCTGCCCCGACTCATCGCCGGAAACCCGGAACCGGCATGATTAAAGAGGCGGTTCGAGACTTAGGCATCGACCCCGCCCGTTCGTGGATGGTCGGAGATAAGGGCATCGACATCGAATGCGGACGCGCCGCCGGATGCCGGACGATCCTCGTCAAGACCGGCTACGGAACAAAACATGCCGGCTCGGCTCCCGACCACTTCGCGGAGGACATCGGGCAGGCGGCGGAAATCATCCTTGCGAACGGTTGATCCGGGCAGCCGCATTTCAGAACATTTTCCTCTGTGTTCCCCACGCCCTCCGTGCTTGAAATAGGGACATGTCACGCGCCGTCATCATCATCCCCGCCCGCTGGGGCTCCACAAGATTCCCGGGGAAACCTCTGCACCTGATCGCCGGAAAGCCGCTCGTTCAGCACGTCTGGGAACGCTGCCTTGAGGTCAAAGGTGTCGATCAGGTGATCGTCGCCACCGACGACACCCGGATCCTCGAAGCCGCGTTCGGCTTCGGCGCGGAAGTCGCCCTGACCTCCGCCAAGCACCCGAGCGGAACCGACCGCCTCGCGGAGGTTGCCAAAAACCTGCCGTCGGCAGGAATCATCCTCAATGTCCAGGGAGACGAACCTCTCCTTGATCCCCGGCTCGCCGAGCGCGTCATCGGGGCCTTGAAATCCGACCCGGAAGCCCGGATGTCAACCGCCGCCTGCCCCCTCGCCCATGCTGATCTCGCCAACCCGAACTGCGTCAAAGTCGTGATGGATCTTGCGGGATACGCCCTGTATTTCTCCCGTAGCCCGATCCCCTGCGACCGCGATGGCGATGCCCTGCCCGCCCGCTTCCGCCACATTGGGATCTATGCCTACCGCCGCGCCTTCCTCCTTGATCTCGTCAAGCACCGCCAGACGCCGCTCGAGAAATCCGAAAAACTCGAACAACTCCGCGCGCTCGAGCACGGCGCGAAAATCCGCGTGATCGTCACAAAATCCTCCGGCCCCGGAGTAGACACCCCCCAAGATGCAAAACTCATCGCGCGAATGTTGAAAAAGCGGAAGTAAAGCGCATCAATCGTGGTTCCCATGCTTTTTGTGGTCATGGTGCTTGTGGTCCTTGTCTCCATGATCTTTGTGATCATCGTTCCCGTGTTTATTGTGATTTTTGTCGTTGTTTCCGTGATCATTGTTCCCCTGATTCCAGTATCCGTTCCCATTGTAATTCCCGGGATAGCGACCACCGTAACCCCATCCATTGTAACCGCCGTATCCTCCCCGGTTCCAGTAGCTGCCACAGCCTGCGACAGGCCATCCCCCACCTGCACCGATGACGGCAGGTGACGTGTAGTATGTCGCCGGGGCATATGAGGGGTAGTAGGCGCTGGAGGCGGAAAATCCAGAGGGCGCCGGAGCGGCTAGCCCCATGCTGTTTGCAAGCGCCGGATTGATGGTGCCTGTCGGGGTCAGTCTGTGGTCACTCTGGTAGTTGCGGATCGCACGGCTGGTTGACGGACCGATGTTTCCATCAATAGGTCCCTGATAATATCCCTGCTGCGCGAGAACGGCTTGAACACTGGCTTCCATGGATTGAGACGGAGGGTAGCAACTGCCCAAATCAAGAGTGCAACCCGAGAGAACGAGGCAAAAAAGCATGGGGGCTCCCATCCGTATCAGCCTTGCGGAAGAGGAAGTCATTGATCAAACAATACCCAGCATCACCGACTCGGCAAGGGCCCTCATTCCCAGGCGCCCCTGACGACAGGCTGGACAATCGAGGTTCAGATCCGACTGAGGCCGCACGACCGAAGCCGAGTTGCTTGCATTCGGACAGTGATTGCTATGGGGTCGCCCCTGAGCGGGAGCGCGTCATTTTCTGGAATCCCTTGTGCGGATGCTCGCCTGCGTTTACTCACACTCCGATGAAGCTTTTGAATCCCGGCCACAAAATCGCCGGGCTCGTTTTTGTCAGCACGGCAATTTTTGCAATGAGCACGCCCGGCATTTTCGCGCAATCTGCAGGCGTGCCGATTGAACGTGATGAAATCCTTGCTGACGACGCACCACTGGTCGCGAAAGCCGCCATTCTGAAGGATTCCGGAAAACTTCTCTCCAGCAAGCAGGTCGCCGCCGCGCTGAAATCGCCGGAACCCGCGCGTCTCGTGCTGCCACCGCCTTCCACCGGGCGCCTCGAACCGCGTGTCCTTGCGGAGCGCGGCCGGAAAGCGCTTGTGCGCATCGGTTGGTATTATCATGAAAAACGCTTGAAGCAGTGGCACGTGGATCTCGCTGACGGCTATGCCATCTCCTCCGACGGAGCTGTGGCAACCTGCCATCATTGCGTCGCACCGGAGGAGGTGAAAATGCACGAAGGGTATCTCATCGCGGCAGACGCCTCCGGCAACGTTTTTCCCGTGACTGCCGTTCTCGTCCGGGACAAGGAAATGGACGCGGCCATCGTGCGCGTGGAAGGAGGGAGCTTTACGCCGCTCCCTCTGAACGACCAGACTGCGCCAGGCGACACCGTTTACGTTTTCAGTGACCCGATGAGCGCTGTCGGATATTTTTCCTCGGGGATTTTGAACCGGTTCTTCTGGCTGGACGGCGGCAAATCCATGGACGCCGCAGCCATCGAGGGCGCCCGCAACCTGCGCATCCATGTGAGTTCCGACTGGGCGCCGGGAAGCAGCGGCGCAGCCGTGCTCGACGTGTGCGGCAATGCCGTCGGCCACGTCTCGGTCATCGATCCGCTCGTCTCCGATGACCCGCTGCCAGAGGAAAAACCCGGCAGCCCCGGTAAATCATCAAAGAAAAAAATGCCGCCAGCGGCAGACCATTGCGCACTCATCATTCTCCACGAAGCCGTCTCCGCTCGCGGCGTGAAAATGCTCGCGGAATCGATGAATGAGGCGTTGCCCGCCTCCCCTACAGCCAAGTAGCCGTTGAATCGAGCCAATCTTGACCGGTTCAATTTGGCTCAGTGCAGCTGACCACAAACACCGACAATGATCCCCTCTCCCCGTTGTTTGGCGAAGAACCAGAAAATGCAGCCGGAAAGACTCGAACTTTCAACCTTCTGATCCGTAGTCAGATGCTCTATCCAATTGAGCTACGGCTGCAAATAACCTATCTTCAATAACTTATCAGAGAGATTCGACCTCTCAGCGACATTCGATTCCGACTGGCTTTCTATACTTTTCGTGAAAGCAAAGGCTAAAAACCCAAATCAGGGGACCGAAAATCCAGCAGGAAAATGGGAGAAAATTCCCAAGGTGTCAAGTCTCTATCAGTATCGCCCCGGGCAAACGAATTAAAAACCGAGGAAGGAAAGGAGGTAAGAGTGATCTCATAAAGCGTTTTTTTGTTTGCCCTGTCATCTGGCAGTGCCCTCTTGCTCACGAAAGAGGTTTTGGGATAGGTTCTATATAACAAAGAAAAGAACCGTAACCGGTAGGTGGTAAAATTTCTGCGACGATTTTCTTTGAGGTGAAGAAAACTTTGAAATTCATGAAAATCCATCCCCTGATCCTCGCGCTCCTGCCGGCACTCGCATTTGCCGGAGACATCACAGACAACTTCGACCGTGACAGCGGGGAAATCGGAGACGGATGGGAGCAGATGAGCGGCGTCTTCAGTATTCAGAACGAGAAAGCCGTGAACGGCCCGGGCGCGCGGGGCCCCTTCCACTCTGGCATCGCATGCTGGAGCGGCACTCCCCTCACCGACCGGTTCCGCGTAGCCGCAACGGTGACCTTGAATACCATGGCCGGTTCGGCTTCTGTCGGAATTGCCTTCAACTGCCAGGATGCGGATCATTATTATGCGCTGCGGATTTCCGGAAACGGAGGAGTGCAACTCATCTACAATGACGGGGAGGAAGGCGGGCACCAGCTGTGGCTGAAAACGATCCCTTTCAGCCAGAACCATCCGTATCGTCTGGAAGTGAGTTCATCGGCCCCGTTCGCGTTCAGCGGTTCGGTGGTCGATGCGGAAACAAACGAAGTTTTGGAATCCTTCGAGAACGTCCGCGATCCGAAGAACCATTTCCAGGAAGGTCTCGCAGGGCTCTACTCGGGGTCCGGAGCCAAGACGACCTACGATGATTTCGTTTTGTCCGTGCCGTGACCGGCAAATTGGGAATCCGTTAAGGCCGCCTGCTACCCCAACACCCACCGCGCGTAGGCCTCGTGAACACACGAAGGTTCAAAAGAAATGACTTCGGGCACGTCGTAAGGGTGAATCTCGACAAGGCGTTTGATGAAAACGTCTTCGCTGTCCGCAGCAATTTTGAAAAGGACGACAACCTCCGCGCTGTCCTCGATATTTTCCTTCCATCGATAAATCGAGCGGGCTCCGGGCAAAACGGTTCCGCACGCGGCAAGATTTTCCGAGACCAGCGTGCGAACAACCTGCGCGGCGGTTTCCTGATCGGAGAATGTGGTGAGAACGACCCGGATCATACGGCCTCCTTCTTTCGAACAATCCAGCCCCCGCCCACGACACGGTCGCCGTCGTAGAATACGGCCGCCTGGCCGGGAGTGACGGCGCGTTGCGGCTCGTCGAGGACCACACGAGCGCGGCCGTCGGGCAGGGCTTCGATCATCGCCGGTGTGCCGGGGTGGGCATAGCGGATTTTTGCCGTCACTCTGAGCGGCCGCGAGGGTTCGCCACCATGCCAACTCGCCCGGTCCACTTCGAAAGCAGCGCGCACAAGGTCATCTTCGTCCCCGACGATAACCCGCGATGTTTCGGGGTCGATATCGACGACATATCTCGGCTTGGGCGATCCCCCGGGAAGCCCCTTTCGCTGCCCGATCGTGAACATCTCGATACCCTCGTGATCCCCGAGGAAGGTTCCCTGCAGATCATAGATTCCGCCACAATGAAACTCCCCCTCTCCCAGATGCCCGCGAAGAAAGGCCTTGTAGTCGTTTCCGGGCACAAAACAAATCTCCTGGCTGTCCACCTTGTCGGCGACCTTGAGTCCCAATTCACGGGCGATTTCCCGGATTTCGGGTTTGGTCATTCCGCCCAGCGGAGTCAGAGCGTGGCAGAGTTGGTCCTGACTGAGACTGAACAAAAAATACGACTGGTCCTTGCGGGAATCCGTCCCCTTGCGCAGGACGGCGTGGTCCGCGTGATGATCAATGATTGCGTAGTGGCCGGTGGCAATGAAGTCAGCCCCGAGCGAGCGAGCCTTCGTCCGAAGGTTGCCGAATTTCAAATGCTCGTTGCACATCACGCACGGGTTCGGGGTGCGGCCGGCACGGTATTCCGACGCAAAATACCCGATCACGATCTTTTCAAAATTGTCCGACTCGTCCACGACGTAGTGGGGGATTCCAAGCTTGTGGGCAACCCCGCGCGCATCGGAGATCGCGGTGGGGCCGCAGCATTTGTCCTCTGCCCGTGAGATGCAGTCCTGCGGCCAGACCTTCATCGTTACGCCGATGACATCCCATCCGTCGCGTTGGAGCAACCAGGCGGTCACGCTGGAGTCCACCCCACCGCTCATCCCAAGCACCACGCGTCTTCCGTTTCCCTTCATGGCGCGGACTATATGCGGGTAGATTCCCGCGTCAAACCCGCTGGAGCCGGTTATTTGATGGAATCCAGGGCGGCCTGAACTTCGGCGGCGTGCTCCTTGGTCTTTGCCTTGGGCGAAATCCAGACAACCTTCCCGTCTTTGATCAGAAACGACTGGCGGCTGCTGATGGGGAGACCCATCATTCCGGGAACCCCGAATGCCTCGGCAACTTTGCCGTCCTTGTCGGCGATCAGAGTGAACGGAAGCTTGTATTTTTCCTGGAATTTTTTCTGCGCCTCCGGGGTGTCCCGGCTGACACCGAGGATCTGGAGATTTTCCCCATGGAGATCGGCGAAGGAATCACGGAGCGAGCAGGCTTGGGCGGTGCAGCCCGGCGTGTCGGCCTTCGGATAAAAATAAACCAACGTCGTTCCCTTGGCATAGACGTCATGGAAACCGACGGACACTCCGTCCTGGTCAGGTGCGGTGATCTGGGGAGCGGGAGCTCCAACTTCAAGTGCGCTGAGACGGGCGGCAAAGAGGGAAAACATGATCAATACGGTTGCACGGAATGGCATCCGGAGACCATATTCCGAACCTGCCACCCCGCAACCGATCATTTGAAGAAACCCTCAATCATCTCCGCAGCCGTTGCGGTCGGATTCTTTCAGGCCCTGCCGAAAGCATTTGACCTTGCCGATGCGATCACCGCCACGGGCCGTGGACCTCTGGGAGGGTCCTGGACCGACCGGCTTGTGTCGCTGGCCGCCCGGACCGGGAACTGGGGATTCACGGAAATGGTCCACGCAGCAGCATCCGGCATCCCTTGGATTTTGGGATTCCTTGTGCTATTTTTTCTTGCGGAACGAACTCCGGGCGGATGGAAAAAACTGGGCTTTGCCATGGTCTGGACTTGCTGGATCGCGGTATCGGTAACCGGCATCTGGAGCGGATGGAAGGTCTGGCAGAACCGGGTGAAAAATCCGCAGCTCCTGGCACCAATCGCTCTGGTGGAGAAAGCGACCGAACACTCCCGGCGGATTTTTGTCAATCCGTCGGCCCTGATATCAGTTGCCGCGGTGGGTCCGACCCTCATCGACTCCACTTCGTCCCCTGTCGAACTGGCAATCCTTGTTCAATCCCCGACAAAATGGAGAGCCGAGCACCGCAAGAATCCGTTTTCGGCCGTTCTCCTCGCCGGCAACCTGACCGAGGCGAAACCGTTGATACGGCACCTGCTCGACTCGCCGGATTGGCATCTCGCCTGCGTAGACAATCAGGGGATTCTTTTTCTCCCCGGCAAACAACCTGACCAGCTCGAATCCGAGATCCCTCTCTTCAAATCTCCGCAGGAACGGGCGACCTACCTTTCACAGTATGCCATCTGCCTCGACGCCGCCGGACAAAAAAACGCTGCCAACGAGCGCATGGATGAGGCCCTTGAGATTTCGGAAAATGATTTTCCGATTCTAGTGCGCGCCGCCTCGCTGGCTGCGTTCCAAGGCCGGTGGGAGCGGGCGCGATTGCTGGCAGTCAAGGCCGACAGGGCCCGACCGGGCAGCTTTGAAGCAGAATATCTGCTCGCCTGGTCACTCCTGGAAACGCGGGCCTTCGGAAAGGCGTTCGATCTCACCTCCCGGCTCGCACGAAGCCATCCGCAGGATCCCACCATCCTCATGCTTCATGCACGCGCCTCGCGTGCCTCAAAAGATTTCACGACCGAGACAGCCACCTTGGAGCAACTCCTTCATCTGGCCCGCAACGACCCCGCCTCCACGAGCCGAATCCACCTTTTCCTCGGTCAATCGTGGGCTCAGCGCGGCTTTCCCGACCAGGCGATGGCCCACTACAAACTTGCTTTGGACGGCGACCTGAACCCGGCGGAGACCCGGGATATCCGCGAGGCGATGAAAACGATCGAGGAAAAGCGGCTGAAAACCGGACTATGAAGCTTTAAAATAGCGCGATCGCGATATGAAAAGGTTCTAGAGGAGGTGTCTCACTTCCAATCCAGCGCATGCAGTCGCGCGGCGGCTTCCAGCGCATTCGCCCGGCTGTTGAACGCCGAAATACGGAAATAGCCTTCCCCGGCAGGTCCGAACCCGCTGCCCGGAGTGACAACCACATTGGCCTCTCCAAGAACCTTGTCGAAGATCTCCCAGCTTGACATGCCCTGCGGTCCGCGGACCCAGATGTAAGGGGCATTGGTGCCACCGTAAACCGCCAGCCCGCAACTCCGGGCCGCTTCGAGCAAAATGGAAGCGTTCTCCATGTAATGCCCGATCAGGGACTGGACCTCCGCTTTCCCATCCGATGAGTAGAGGGCCTCTGCGGCGCGCTGGGTCACGTATCCGACCCCGTTGAACTTCGTGCTGAAACGGCGGTTCCAGAGCGGATGCAGGGGAGCCTTTTCTCCGGAGGATGTGGCGCAGGAAAGTTCCTTCGGCACGACGGTAAACGCGCACCTCACGCCGGTGAATCCGCCGTTTTTTGAAAAACTGCGGAATTCGATCGCACACTTTCCGGCGCCGGGAATCTCGTAAATCGAGTGGGGAATGGCGGGATCTTTGATGTAGGCCTCGTATGCGGCGTCGAAAAGAATCACCGCGTCGTTCGCGAGCGCATAATCGACCCATGCAGCAAGCTGTTCGCGGGTGGCAGTGGCTCCCGTCGGATTGTTCGGGTAGCAGAGGTAGATGAGATCTACCTTTTCTTCTGGCACCGCCGCCACAAACCCGTTCTCCGCATTACAGGGCAGATACACGAGCCCTTCGTAGAGTCCTGAGTCGTTCCCCTTGCCGGTGTGCCCGGCCATGACATTCGTGTCCACATAGACCGGATAAACCGGATCCATCACCGCGATCCGGTTGTCATGACCGAAGATGTCCAGAATGTTCCCGCAGTCGCACTTCGACCCGTCAGAGACAAAAATCTCGTCATCCGCGACTTCGATCCCCCGCGAGCGATATTCGTTTTCCGCGATGGCATGGCGCAGGAATTCATACCCCTGCTCGGGGCCGTAGCCGTGAAACGATTCGCGGGCGCCCATCTCATCCACCGCCCTGTGCATCGCTGCACGGACCGATGCGGGCAGCGGCTCGGTGACGTCGCCAATCCCGCAGCGGATCAGGCGCGCGGCACCGGCGGGGTTGGCATCGGCGAACGCTTTGACCCTGCGGTTGATCTCCGGGAAAAGGTAGCCGGCTTTAAGCTTGAGATAGTTGGAATTGAGTCGGGCCATGGGAAAAAGAAAACGCCCGGCACGATGGCACCGGGCGTTTCCTGAGTGAAGCCTTTTTAAGAGATCGCCTTGTCGTAGTTTTTCTGAGCGGCCGCCCAGGAGACGGTATTCCACCAGGCCTTGAGGTAATCCGCCCGGCGGTTCTGGTAGTTCAGATAATAGGAGTGCTCCCACACGTCGCATCCGATGATTGGGGTGCCCGGGCACTCGGCAACACCCTTCATGAGCGGGTTGTCCTGGTTGGGAGTCGAGCAGATGCAGAGCGATTTGTCGGCCTTCACGCAGAGCCAGACCCAGCCGCTGCCGAAACGTCCGAGGCCGGCGGCTTCAAATTTTGCCTGAAAATCCGCGAAGCTGCCGAAGGATTTTTCGATGGCTGCGACGAGCGACCCAGCCGGAGCCCCCCCGGCGTCCGGCCCCATGAGTGTCCAGAAAAAGCTGTGATTCCAGTGTCCGCCGCCGTTGTTGCGGACAGCCCCCCGGATGGCCTCCGGGACAGACGACAGATCTCCGATGAGGGAATCAAGCGTCTTCGCCGCGAGTTCGGGCGCACTCTCCAGTGCCTTGTTGAGGTTCGCCACGTAGGTCGCATGATGTTTGTCGTGATGGATCTCCATCGTGCGGGCGTCGATGTTCGGTTCAAGTGCCGTGGCGGCGTAGGGAAGTGCGGGTAATTCGAATGGCATAAGTTATTGTGGTTTGCTATCGGCAAGCTAGTTCGCTCCGGACTGCTTTCAAGTGCGATATTGGAGAAATTTAAAACTTTCCTCGCGATCGCCGCCGGTGGTGTTCCAAAGCAGGTTGAGATTTCCGTGAATCCCATGCAGACTCACGTGGCATGACAAAGGGCTTTCTGGACAAACTGATCGAGCGGGTCCGCCTGGTCCAACCCGGCGAGGTCCAGAATTACCTCGTCGAGATCGCCCGGGAGAAAGGATTTTTGGAGACGATCTTCAACACGATCCTTGAAGGGGTCATTGTCACCGATCCGAAGGGGCGCATCATATACCTCAACCGCGCGGCCTGCGGATTCTTCGGCATCGAAGCGGACAAAAACATCGGGCGTCCACTGGGAGAAGTTGTCCGCGGACTGGATTGGGACGCGCTGAATGGTCCGGGAGGCGAAACAGTCAACCGCGACCTCGAGGTTTTTTATCCCGAGAACCGTTTTCTGAATTTTTATGTCGTCCCACTGATGAGCGATGGGTCCGATGGCGGGAAGCCCGAGATCGCGGGAGGGGCCATCATCCTGCGCGACATCACGCAGAGCCGCCGCGCCACGCAGGAGACGATCGAAAGCGAAAGGTTCTCCGCGCTGACGCTCCTTGCGGCCGGGGTCGCCCACGAGATCGGAAACCCTCTCAACTCGCTCGACATCCACCTGCAGCTCATGCAGCGGCAAATTCGCAAACTGCCGGCCAAGTCCAGGCCGGCCCTGGAGCAATCCGTCTCGGTGGCGCGGGGTGAGGTCGCGAGGCTGGATCACATCATCACCCAGTTTCTCCGGGCAATCCGCCCTCAGCCACTCGATCTCAGCCCGGCGAATATCAACACCATCGTCGAGGAAACGCTCTCATTCCTCGCGGTGGAAATCGAAAACCGTGATGTGCTTGTTGAAACGGAGCTCGACAGGAATCTCCCGCCTCTCAACCTCGACAGGGATCAGATCAAGCAGGCGTTCTACAATGTCAGCCGCAACGCGTTCCAGGCGATGAACTCGGGTGGTATCCTGCGCATCCGCACCTATCCGGACGAGTCCCACGTCAATATCTCCTTCGCCGACACCGGGGGCGGCATTTCACCCGAGCACATCTCGCGGATCTTCGAGCCGTATTTCACGACAAAATCCGGAGGCAACGGCCTGGGGTTGCTGATCGTTCGCAGGATCGTCCGCGCCCATGGCGGCGAGGTCGTGATCGAGAGCGCGCCCGGGCGCGGTCTCACCCTCACAATCCGCCTTCCGCGTGCGGACCGCAGGGTCCGGTTTTTGAAGCAGGGGAACCCTTCGCCAGAATCCGACTGATGCCCGGCACCTGGGAAATCGCAATCCTCTTCGCAACCGCGTGCCTCGCGGGCGCGATGAATTCCGTCGCCGGCGGGGGAACCATCCTCACATTTCCCGCGCTTCTGGCGTTTGGCATGCCTTCGATTCAAGCCAATGCGACCAGCACGCTGGCATTGCTCGTGGGAATCGCCGGAAGCCTTTATGGCTACCGGACCCACCTGCCCGCCGCACAGCGATGGCTCAAGACTTTCGCCCCGGTCAGCATCGCCGGCGGATTGCTCGGCGCATGGCTCCTCACGCGCACGAACGAGAGGTTTTTCGACCAACTGGTCCCCTTTCTGATCCTCTTCGCCACGGTTTTGTTTCTTGCAAATAACCTGATCCGGCATCTGGCGGGGATCGAGTCCGCATCGTTGGGGGGATCCGCCGCAGGAACTCTGGGCGCGGTGGCCCTGCAGTTCGGGGTTGCGGTCTACGGAGGGTATTTCGGTGCGGGCATCGGCATTCTCATGCTGGCCACCATGGGCCTGCTCGGCCTGCACCACATCCACGAGATGAATGCCATCAAGACGATTCTCGCCGCCCTGATCAACGTCGTCGCCACCGCCTACTTCATCCTCTCCGGACTCATCGTCTGGCCCCAGGCACTCATCATGACCGCCGGGGCGACGATCGGCTATTTTCTGGGCTCCCACTTCGCCCAGAAAATCCCCCAGGACCATGTCCGGAAACTCGTCGGTGTCATCGGCATCTCGCTTTCGGCCGTCTTTTTCTGGCGGGAATTTTTTTCGCGCTGACGGAGCGCGATCAGCCGGCCTGAAGTTCGCCGAGGATGGCGAGAGTGCTGCTTGTGCCGATACGCGTGCATCCGAGTGCGAGCACGCGCCTTGCACGCTCCAAATCACGCACTCCTCCCGAGGCCTTCACCCCGACATGAGGAGGAGAATGACGGCGCATCAACATCAGATCGTGATCCGTTGCCCCGTGCTGGTCGTAGCCTCCGTCCTTCCCTTTCACAAATGCGAACCCAGTTGAGGTTTTGACGAAATCCACCGCCAGCTCCCCGCAGAGTTCACACAACCGGATCTTGTGATCGTCGTCCGCAAGATAATCGGTCTCGAAGATCACCTTCAAAATCCCCTTGTGCCCACGGACGACCTCAAGCGATTCCAAAATGTCGCGGCGGATGAATTCCCAGTCGTTGGAAAGGACTTTGGCCGCATTAACGACCATGTCGATTTCCCGGGCTCCATCCTGCAGGGCGAGCCGGGCCTCGAGGGCTTTGACCTCAGGAAGCTGCCCGCCATGAGGGAATCCGACAACCGTGCAAACCGCTGTCCCGCCGCAAACCTCCGCCGCCATCCGGACGGCATGCGGACGCACACAGACACTGGCGATCGGAACATCCCGGACCGACTCCAGAGCGGACCGGGTTTCGGAATCCGTGAGGGTGGGAGCAAGGACCGCGTGGTCGATGGTCCCGAGAATGGCAACGGCTTCTGCGTCGAGTGGTTTATTCATAAGATATCAGTTCTCCGGCTTGCTCTCCCAGAGGAAGTTTTCGAGGCGGATTTTGTTGATCCTGGCATCCGCCTCCTTGCTGCGGGGACCATTTGCGGCGGAAATCAGTTCGTAAACCCGGATGGCCTGATCCCAGCGCTTCGCCGACTCGAGCAGACGGGCTGCGGCAAATCCGGCTTTGTAAAACCAGAAGAATTCCGCGGAACCCGAGTCCTTGAGGACATCGTAGTAGGATGAGACGGCGGCATCCGTGTCACCCAGCGTTTCATAAGCCGCTCCGATCCTGACCAGCGCCTGATTTTTCCACGACGGGGAAAGTGTCGTATCCCCTGCAATCCCTGCCAGAACCTTGAGAGCGGATGTGGTCGATGCCTCGTCTGCATTGGCAAGCAGGGCTTTCGCCTTTTCCATGAGCGCGGCGGACCTGGTCTCAGGATCCGGATTGGCAGACAAAATACTGTCGAAAATCACGATCGCCTCGCTCCTCTTGCCCAAAGCCGCCTGCAAGATGGCTTGCTCAAGCCTTGCACGCAGGGAAAGCGGTCCGTTTGCTGCGGCCACTTGCTCGTAAAGAATCATCGCATCGTTCGCGGACGCCGGAGTCTGAAGACGGGAAGCTGCCTGAGCCGCGAGAAAGAGAGCGGGCATCTCCTGCGCGGATCCGGGGAATTTGCCCGCCAAAGATTCCAGCTGAATCCTCGCACCGGCGAAGTCCCCCTTCCGGAAATAGAGTTCACCGAGCTTCATGCGAACCTCCGCTTCCGAAGGGGATCCCGCATGGGTGGCGAGGAAGTTTTCAGCGGCCTTGATCGCGGCTTCCCCATCTCCCCCGTCATCTGCAAGAAACACGGAAAGCGCATCGGCCCGCGATGCTTCCGTGGAATCTCCAGTCGATATGCGGCGCAGCTCAGTCCCGGCACCTGCTTTGTCATCGTGTTGATATTTCCACTCAGCGAGTGCGAGTGCGGCAGAACACGGGATGCCCGTGTCGGTTCCCGCACCCAGTTCCTGAAGAATCCCGACAGCCCCGGGATCGCCCAATCTGGCCAGTCGGAACGCCTCTTGGATTTTGACGAGATTCACTTTGGAACTTTGGGGATATTTTTGTTTGAGAAGCTCAAACGCCTCCCTGCTTTTCCCGTCGGCAAGAAGCTCGCAGAGAGAGGCATTGAAAAGCGCGGATTCCGAGAGGGACGCGCTCGCGGAAGCAGAAAGGAAAGCTCCGACCGCCTCCGCGGGCTGGTTCCCGGCGGCAAGCGCCAGACCCCGCAGGTAATCCGCTTCTCCGGAGGTTGTGAGGGGCGGCAAAATGGCCAGAGCTTCGGATCCCCTGCCCTGCTTCAGTCGAAGCCTGGCCAGATCAAGCACGGCAATTTGCCCGGTCTGATCCCTGTCGGAATCGCCTGCGGCAACCTGAAGAAGCCGCTCCGCCCGGTCATCCCTCCCGAGGCGGGCTTCGGATTTTGCGAGATAATATGCGGCGAGCCGCTTGCGGGATGACGAGGTTTCATCATTTGCCCAGCGTTTGAGCTCATTTGAAGTTGATGGGGTCTGGGAAGAATACAGTCTGTCCAGAACAGTGAAGAGTCCGGGCAATTCGGAGGCATCCGGGTTTTTTGAAAGAAAACCCTCCACGAGCGTCTCCGCAGTGGATGGTTGCCCGATTCGAATCAGTGCCTCCGCCTGTCCGAGAACGGCAGAGACCGCCATGCTCTCATCGGTTGGCACAAGGGCGTCGAAGAGTCTGATCGCCCCGGCATCGTCACCGGACAGCGCCAGGCTCCGGGCCGTGAGAAAATCCCGCCTGGCCAGGCCAATACTGTCGGCAGGACGCATCGCATCCAGCACCGCGCGGGCATCGGCCGCGCGCTTGAGATCGAGAAACGCTTCCGCTGTTTCGAATCCGGCGAGCGCACCAAGATCTCCCGCCCATTCCTGCTGGCTTTTTAATATTTCCAACGCCTCCTGAGGCCGTCCGGCAGCGCGCAGCATCCTTGCCTCTCCCAACCTGGCCTGCGAATAAAACTCCGGGGCCTTTTGAGCGGCACGATAAGCGGACAATGCCTGGTCGCTCCGTCCCAGGGCAGCAAGCGCCTGAGCGAGCCAGAAATCCGATTCTGCGCCCCCGGGACTCGCTTTCAAAATCTCGACAGCCTTCTCCGGACGGTTGTCTTCGACATAAGCCCGGGCAAGAAGAATGGAAGATTCCGTGCCGGACTTCACCGCGCCCGCGCTCTCCAGTTTCCGGATGGCGACACCGGGAAGACCGTCTGCCAGGGCCGAGCGGGCTGCGGCGATCTGGTCAACATTCAAGGCAAGAAGGAAACAGACGGAATAAAACATCATGATCGGAAATAGCGTGAAAGATAACGTCCAGTGTGGCTTGTCGTCGAGCGCGCGACGTCCTCGGGGGTTCCTTCCGCGACGATGCCACCCCCTTCCTTGCCACCCTCGGGGCCGAGATCGACAATCCAGTCCGCACATTTCACGACCTCTAGGTTGTGCTCGATCACGATGAGGGTGTTCCGGGAATCGCGCAGCTTCATCAGCACCTCCAGCAGTTTGTGGATGTCAGCAAAATGAAGACCGGTGGTCGGCTCATCCAGCAGGTAAACCGTGCGCCCCGTCGCGCGCTTTGAGAGCTCGGCGGAAAGCTTGATTCGCTGCGCCTCGCCGCCGGACAGCGTGGTCGCCGACTGCCCGAGCCTGAGGTAGCCGAGCCCGACATCCTGCAGCGTTTCCAGCTTCTTGCAGAGCGCGGGAACATTGCGAAAAAACCTTGCAGCATCATCCACCGTCATATCCAGAACATCCGCGATGTTTTTCCCTTTGTAGGTGACTTCCAGCGTTTCCCGATTGTAGCGCCTCCCCCGGCAGACTTCGCACTCGACATAGACATCCGCCAGAAAGTGCATTTCGATTTTGATGAAACCGTCCCCCTGGCAGTGTTCGCAGCGCCCTCCCTTGGCATTGAAGGAAAACCGGCTCGCATCATAGCCTCGGACGCGGGAAGCGGGCAACTCGCTGAACAGGTCACGGATCGGTCCGAGCGCCCCGGTATAGGTCGCCGGATTCGACCGCGGGGTCCGACCAACCGGACTTTGGTCGATCACCACCACTTTGTCGAACTGCTCGATGCCGGAGATGGAACGGTGTTTGCCGGGACGCGACTTGGCCCGGTTGAGATCCCGTTCCAAGGCGGGGCGCAGGATGTCGTTCACGAGAGTCGATTTTCCGCTGCCAGAAACTCCCGTCACGCATGTCAGACATCCCGCCGGAAAGGAAACGGTCATCCCTCGCAAGTTGTTCTCGGAAGCACCGTGGACGCGCAGCCAACCATCTCCAACATCGCCGGGAGCTGCGCCGGTCTGGCGCGGGGACACCCGGACGCGCGGCACGGGGATCCGGATCGTCCCCTTTAAATATTGGGCAGTGAGCGACTCCTCGCTTTTCAGAACCTCCTCTAGTGGCCCCTCCGCGACCAACCGCCCCCCGCGCGGTCCGGCTCCGGGTCCCAGATCCATGATGTGATCAGCCGCCCGGATCGTATCCTCATCGTGCTCCACCACGATGACGGAATTCCCGAGATCGCGCAGGTCCCGCAGCGTCTGGATGAGGCGGTCGTTATCCCGCTGGTGAAGCCCGATGCTCGGCTCGTCGAGGACATACATGACCCCGGAAAGCCCGGAGCCGATCTGGGTGGCCAGCCGGATCCGCTGGGCCTCGCCGCCTGACAGGGTCCCGCTCTCCCGGTTGAGCTGAAGATATCCAAGGCCGACCTGGCAGAGAAACTGAAGCCTCTGGCGAATTTCGCGCAGGACATCCTTGACGATCTCCTCGTCGGAAGGCGGCAGATCCAGAGAGCTCAGGAGAACCTCGGCATCGGAGATCGGAAGGGCACAGAGCGTCTCGATCCCGAATTCCCTGCCCCGCGAGTCGGCGATTGTCACGGCAAGGATTTCCGGCCGGAGACGGGCTCCGCCGCAAGTTCGGCAAACCCTTCGGTTTTGAAAGGCGCGAAGCCGTTTTTTTGAAAACTCGCTCAGCGTGTTTCCATAAAGCCTCTCGGCCTGCGCCAGGATTCCTTCGAACGGCTTTGCGACCACCTTGCCCGAACCCATTTTCAGCGGAACCGTCCGGTCGCCCGACCCATGAAGCACGAGGTCACAAAAACCGGCCGGCAGATCGCCCCATGCCCTGTCCAGGGGGACCGGAGTATCGGCGACCAAGGCGGCAAGAAGAGCGCTGTAGTAGACTTTCATCCGCTTGTTGGCGGATTTCCAGGGCTTGATGGCCCCCTGGGCCAGCGTCTTTTCCGGATCCACCATCAGGTCGGGATCGAAATACAATTCGGTCCCGATCCCGTGGCAGGCCGGACACGCGCCAAGATGGCTGTTGAAGGAAAAATGTTTCGGGGTCAGCCGCGGCATCGTGAATCCCGTCTCCGGATTGCAGTAGTCGGTGGAAAATTTCTCCTCGACCCATTCAGAGCTCCCCGTCTCCTGGCGGCTGACCGAGATCTTCCCCGCCCCCCAGCGCAGGGCGGTTTCTATGGAATCTGCCGGGCGCTGGGAAAGACCCTCGCGAACCACCAGCCGATCCACAACCGCCTCGATGGTGTGGCGGGCCGCCTTGTCGAGCTTCACGGAATCCGGTTTCGACAACTCGAGCACCTCGCCATCCACACGCACACGCACAAAACCCTCCCGTCGGGCTTTCTCCAGCACGTCGCGAAATTCGCCCCTTTGCCCGCTGACCAAGGGAGCCAGAAGCAAAAACTTCGTGCCCTCGGGCCAGCGGAGAATGGCATCCGTAATCTCCTGCGGAGTCTGACGGGAAACGACATGTCCAGTGGAGGGATCATGAGGAACGCCGACGGCGGAATATAAAAGCCGGAGGTAATCGTAAATCTCGGTGGTCGTGGCGATCGTGGAGCGCGGATTGGCTCCGGATGACCTCTGCTCGATGGCGATCGCCGGCGAGAGTCCCTCGATGAAATCTACATCGGGCTTCTGCATCTGGTCGAGAAACTGCCGGGCATAGGCGGAAAGACTCTCCACATATTTCCGCTGCCCTTCCGCAAAGAGCGTGTCGAAGGCAAGAGAGGACTTGCCGGAACCGCTCAGGCCCGTAATGACGACAAATCTGTCCCTCGGAATCCTGACATCAAGATTCTTGAGATTGTGCTGCCGGGCCCCTTTGATCCGGATGTATCGCTGCGTTTCTGGAGGCATTGAAGTCGACGAACAAACGGCACCAGCGCCGTTCAACGGGCAAGCTTCAAAATCCCCCTGGCCGTCTGACCGGGATCGGAAAATTTTCCGGCGGCCAGGGTATTTCCTCCGGAATCGACGCCCAGCGCGGCCACGAATCCGCTCAGCGCGGCGGTCTGCTTCGGGCCAACCGCAACCGAGCCATCCGCGTTGAGCATGGCAATCCCGCGGCGGGGCTTCCCATAAAAGGTCGTGAAATTTCCTCCCACGACGATGCTGCCATCGGGCAGGAGCGCAAGGGCGGCGACGGAACCGTTGGTGGCTACCCCTCCTTCCTGCGCCCCGAAACCGGCATCGGCGGTCCCGTCCGCATGGAACTTGACAAGGTCGGTGCGTTGGAGATTTCCGGCCGTGTTGAAGTTTCCGCCGGCCAAAATGCCCCCGTCCGGAAGCACGATCACGGCGGCCACAACCCCGTTCGGCCCCATGACAGCTTGGGAAATGAATTCCTTGTCCAGCGACCCGTCAGGATTCAACCGGGCCAGATTCTGCCTCGGGACGCCGTTGACCGCGGTGAAGAGTCCGCCAATCACCGCCTTGCCGTCTTTCTGAACGGCGATACACAAGACCTCTCCATTGACTCCTTCGCCCGAACCGAATCCTGTATCCGGCTCACCGCGGAGGGGCAAACAAACCGAGAGAAGCAGCAGGGTGAGTATCAGGAGTTTCATGCCGCCTTCAATGCACCTCCGGAGAGGGGAAAAATCAAGTTAGAGTTCGAATCGCACCTGAAAAATCCGCGAGCGTTCCGGGCTGAACTCGGCGGCAGTGCCATCGGGCAGTCCGGCAACGAAGAGACCGGTTGGCGAAGTGGTATAGTGCGTGACTTTGCTCAAATTTACGATCGTCGATCCGTTGACGCGGAAGAAATGCTCACGGTCGAGTCCTGCCTCGATGTCTTGAAGGCTGTGGGGGACGACAACACTATGACTTCCGAAAAAGATCCGTGTTGATCCGCCTTCATCCGTCAGATGGGAAAAGTCGAGAACCTGAACCATGTGGATGCCATTCCGATCGCGCAGAAGAACCCTGCTCTCCGATCCCTGGATATACTCGCCCGGCTGCACCTCGGATTTCGGGGGCGCGTCGGCAATTGCCTTCATTTGCAGATACGCCCGGCGAAGGCGCTGCTGATCGACCGGCTTCAAGAGACAGCCGATCACTCCGTAACCGAAAGCATCCAGGGCCATCATGGCATGCGCGGTGACAAGAACGACCGGGGGTGCCGGCGAACCCATCCTCTCAAGCATCTGAATGCCGCTCATGCCGGGAAGTTCGATATCCAAAAAAATTCCATCAAACTTTTGCGGGTTGTCGTTTTTCCGGTTGCCGATCAACTCCAGCGCCTCCATGGCGGTTTGAACTCCGACAATTTCCAGGGAGGAATCAATTTCCAGCAGCGAATCACGGAGATCTTCCAGCGCGACGGCTTCGTCTTCGACCACAAGGACAGTTTTCATAGAAAAGAACGCAACAACTATGCAACAAAGCGACGGGTTTGCACAGTATTAATCGTCAACGAAAGAAGGATTTTCACTAAATGGGTTTTATGCGGCGGAAGCAACCGGGAAAACATCGGTTTCGGACCGGAGAAACCGCTCGTCGAGGGGCAGCAAAGCAATCGCCTCAACGCGGGGACCGGGGATCTCGTGGATTTCAAAGCCCCCGCGGCCATTCGTGGCAAGAAGGATGCGTTCCCGGACATTCTCGAGACCCAGCCCACCGTAGGTGGGAGCCGAGTCCGGGGAGTTATGAACGAGCGGACCGTCATTGACGATAAAAACCAGGAGCGAACTCTTGTCCGGAGAACGACTGATAAAAATGTCGATCTCTCCGCCCTTCTCCAGTTTGGAGATGCCGTGTTTCACCGAATTCTCCACGAGAGTCAGGACCAGCATGCCCGGGATCTTCTGTCCGAGAAGCTCCGGCGGACATTCAATCCGGTAGCGGATCCGGTCGCCGAAGCGGATCGCCTCGACCTCCAGATAATCACGGACGATTTCCAGCTCCTTTTCCACGGACTGGAGCTTGGTATCGCGGCCGGCAAGAACCTCACGAAGAAGGCTTCCCAGCGAGGTAATCATGGATTTCGCCTTGACGTCCTGCCTCCCGATCAGGGCGCGGACGCTGTTCAGGGCATTGAAAAGAAAATGGGGATTGATCTGCGTCCGAAGGGTGCGGAGTTGAGCCTCGGTCTCGATTGCGGCGATCCGGTTCTGCACGGCCTCGCGCTCGTGGGTGGTGTCGCGCAGCACCCCGGCCATGGATGCGACCTGATCGTCCGCCGTGCGGCGAAGCGGCTTGGCATCGAGTTGAACGTGAACCCACCGGCCCTCGGCATCGCGCATCCGGCAGGCTTGGCTCCAATGAGCAATCCCGGCGGATGTCAGAAGGCGGAAATTCTCCTCGAACTCCGGCAGATCGTCTGGATGGACCAGCCCGCGGACAATCGACTCCGGGACGATCTTTGCCGTCCCGATTCCGAATTTCACCTTCCACGACGGAGTGTGACACGACCAACCGGCCGGGCTCCAGTCCCACACGCACAAATCCGCGGATGACATCGCCAGGGCGAACTTCAATCGCAAGGCGCCTAGTTCGTCATGGAAAGCGCCGACCATCAGGCAGGCGAGACTGGAGAGAAACGCGAATCCCAGAGTCGCCATGTGAAGCTCGTTCGTTTGAGAAAGAAGTCGGATCTCGGCCAGTCGCGCGGGGATCATCGCCGCAAAAGCAGGGACCATGAAAATAAACATCGCCTGGAAGAGCGTCGCCGTCCGCAGCCCGAAACGGACCGCCACAAGAAGCGAAAGGACCAGCGAGGTCCCCATCGCGATAAAGCGCGTGCCGCTCTGCAGATCCTGCATGTTCACAAGGCTCCAGATCACGGTGCCGAGGACGAGAAAATAGGCGAGCAGTTCATAGCGGCCACGGAGCGTCGGAGGCCGGAAATCCTGCCGGCGCAGGGCAAAAAGGAAAAAAGGACAAAACACGAGCGATCCGAACGCATTCGCATGGACGTAACCGAGGAAGCCGGTGGCCATCTGCGAAACGGAGAGGATCCCGCTCAGGTGGAGCACAACCACACCGTAAATCCCCCCGAGAATGGGTCCGGGAATGCATCCGTAAGCGACAAATTTTCCGAAATCACGCAGGCTTGAGAACGAGAGATCGATCCGAACCATCCGCGCCAGAAGCACCCAGCTGAGGGTCATCTCCAGCACATATCCTGCCGGTCCGGCGTAGAGGAACAGGACGGGTTCGCCGTTGAGGAGATTGCTGGCGAGCGTGCCGAGATAAACGGCGGGGGCGGTTCTCTCCAACCCATATAGAAGGGCCAGGGCCAGGCTGAATCCCGCCGAGGGCCAGATCGGGCTGATTAGGCCGCCGGAGACCTTCGTGAACCATCCGCCCATCTGGGAGAGCAGAAAGACGCCGAAAATCATCCACCCGAGCTGAAACAGAAACTGCGGCAGTCCCGTTGCCTCGGGCGGGCGCGAAGAGCTCATCAGTCCTTTGGGCTGGGCGTCCATTGATGGCGGCTTATATAGGTCGGGCTCCACTGCAGCACAATAAAAGCGTGAAGGCGGCGCGGGTCAAGCCGCGCCGCCGTCATCTGGTTGCGATTTCCATGATCGCCACCCGTTCTGTCCCCGGCCC
>QYQL01000045.1 GCA_007280915.1 Verrucomicrobiaceae bacterium
ATGCATGGGAAGAACCTTAGACAGCAGCATGGGTGAAACAATGCCATTTTCGGCGGCAATATATTATACGTAAAATATTTCTCCAAGCCGACAGGTGCATTGTTCATGGCTTTTCAAAGCGGACATCGCATCGTCATAGGACAGGATTTTGTGGAATTTTTCACGGGGAACCCGCTAGTGTCTGCGCCGGGATTTGCCTGCAGGCCGGACTGCATCGCTGATCCGCCAACCCAGACCAAATGGAAAACAAAGAATGCGGGCCGACCGGGAGTTCGGCCACGACAAAAGAACCGGTCTCCAAACCAGCCGGACGCCATCCCGCAACATGGATGGGAAAAATGTTCGCCTCGAAAGTCCCCGAAGGCGACAGGGTGCCTGTCGGCCAGAAAATTGCCTATGGTCTTGGGGGAACGACCGAGGTCATGTCCATTTGGGTGACCAACAACCACTTCACTCCGATTCTGAACATCGGGCTCGGTATGAGTCCGGCGCTGCTCGGGTGGATTCTTGTGATCTGGCGCCTGTGGGATGCCGTCTGCGACCTGTTCTTTGGAAATCTTTCGGACAACGCGCGCACCCGCTGGGGTCGGCGGCGTCCGTTTATTGTCGCTGGAGGGATATTAGCCGGCCTGTTTCTTCCTCTGATCTGGTGGGTTCCCCAGGGGCTCTCGCAGTGGCAGATGGCGGCCTGGCTGATCCCTTCCGGCATGCTTTTGTATGCCAGCTATTCGCTCTGGGCCATGCCGTATTACAGCCTGCAACTCGAGATGTCGCCCAACTACGACGAGCGCATCGGGATCACGGCGTATCGCGTGGTCCCGCAGCAGATCTGGGCGATGTGCATCGGCTGGATCCCCGCCCTGGCAGCGCTTTCGGTCTTCGGCACGAGCTATAACGGCGGACCAAATCTGGCCGGAGGCATGCGCTATATCAGCATTGCGATGGCTGTGCTCGCCATCGCATTCGGCATCCTGCCGGGTCTCTTCGTGAAGGAGCGCTACTACCATGCCGCAAGCAAGCAGGCCAAGGAGCGGCTGCTCCCGGCAATGAAGCAGACCCTCTCCACCCGGCCGTTTCTCTTGCTCGCGGTTATCCTGCTCTGCAACACGATCGGATCGGGGATCGTCAGCGCCCTGAGCTTTTACATGAATGCCTACGTGGTGTGCCGCGGGGATATCGTTCTAGCAACAAAAATTCAGGGCGTCACCGGCACTCTGCTTTTTTTGCCAAGCATGTTCTGCGTTCCCGCGCTCACCTGGATCGCCACGAAATTCGGCAAAAAAGCCCTACTTTACCTGGCGCTCGGCTGCGGCATCACCGGCTACCTCTCCACGTATATCTTTTTCACGCCCGAGCATCCGTGGTGGCAGGTGATCCCTCCGCTCATCATTTCCCCCATCGGGATGGGGACATGGCTCATTCTCCCCTCGATGCTCGCCGATGTGGTGGACTATGACGAACTAGCCTGCGGACGCAGAAGCGAGGGGAGCTTCACGGCCGTCTTCACGTGGATCGGCAAGATGACCTCGACATTCATCTCCGGGCTCGGCGGCATCCTGCTCGTCTGGGTCGGCTTCAATGTCAACAACGGCGGACATCAGCCAGATTTTGTGCTCCATAACCTGAGGACCTGCTATGTCTGGATCCCGATCACATTTTTGAGCATCTGCGCCATCGCGATCTACAGCTACACTCTCACCAGAGAGAGGGTGGCCGAAATCCGCCGGGAGCTGGAGGCCCGTCGGGGTCAGGTGTAGGTCTTGCGCACATGCCCGGAAGATAAATTGAGTATTGTGAAAACGCAACAGAACCGGCTTCATTGTGGGATCGTCGGTCAAGCCGTTCTCCATGGCTGTCTTCAATCCATCCCATGCCCATGAAATTCCTAGCCTCCCTTCTGATCGTCGCTTTCCTGGCCGCTGAAGGCGCGAACGCCCAGACGAACACAAATGCCCCCGTGCTGCCCGGTCCGGACGGTTTGATCCACCTTCAGGCGAAACCGGAGATGGTGGATCTGATCCCGACCCTTGCCGTTGCGACCCTGAGGCGTGCGGTGGAATTTTACTCCAGCAAGCTCGGCTTCGAGCTGATCATGCAAAGCGGAAACTACGTGGCTGTCGGCCGCGACGGCGTGCAGATCGGGTTCGTGGCGGACAAAAATTCCTCCAAGGGCTACAAGCCGTCTCTCTACATCCAGATGGTGCGCATCGATGATTTTTACAAGCAGGTGAACGCCGCCGGAACCAAGCTCAACACCGAGCTCAAGACATCCCCCACAAACATGCGGGAGTTCTCGCTGACCGACCCCGACGGCTACACGCTGATCTTCGGCGAATACATGGGGCCGAAGTGATCTGCCTCAACGGGGATCGGTGATTCTCCCGAGAAACAGGCACGCTCCGGTGGGGACGTGCTGGACGGCAAAATAGAACGGCCGGTCCACGCAGACTTCAACCGGCTCCCTGTGGACGGGCATCGCGGTGGCGCGCATCATCACGACAGCCGTCGCGGCCGCTGCCTCGATGCCTTTTTCATCGAGCGCGAAGAAGACCTTGTGGAAGACATCCGAGATGTAGAGGTAGTCGTCCGGCCTGCGGGGGGCGATGCCGTCGAAATTTGCGCTTCCCTGCGGGATGTCGAAGGCCGATTTCATCCCGAGCGACTGAAGGATTCCGCCGAGCGGGAGGGTCGGCGGCTCCAGGCGGAACTTCGGCAGAGTGAGCGCCACATCGGCGGAAGGAAGTTTGATGCCGGCGGAAAGAATGTCAGCCGTCAGCGGGGGCAGCGGGCCGGGACCGTCCGGAAGCAAAATCAAAAACTGAAACTCCCCGCCCCGGAATGGAACGCTGACCAAAGTAAATCCACCGGCCTTCCGGTATCCGAACGAATCCGTGCGGGTGATCGCGGGCACATTGCCGCCGCTCCCGCCATCCACATGAAATACAAGGTCGGGAGCCTTTGAAAATTCCTCGGCCCAGGGAGTTTTGAGGTAGAGCGCGTTGGCCAGCACAAGCGTTGTGTCCCTGGTGAGCGCGTTCTCCGGAATGAGATTGCGAATCCGGTCTACGGTCTGCTTTTCCACCCATTGGTTGATGTGCTGAGCGGCGGCAGCCGGGTCCGCGCGGAAATCCATTTTTCCCAGCGGTGCCCCAAACCGGTCCTTGCAGAGGGCCAGAAACGCGGAACGGAATGCGAACCCTTCTGCGCCAAAGAGGCGGTTGGCGACATTCAATGCCGTGTCCTTGCCGCCGCGTTCCGCAGATTTCAGCAACGAGGCATTCAGGGATTCAAACGAGGCCGCCAAGGCGGAAGCATCGGCCGGAAAGTCAAGGGCTGCGGCCATTTCAGAGCGCGTCTTTCCCTCCGCCCCTCCGTAGGTCATCGCCAGCGCAGACTGGATCGAAAACGGGGAAAGGCAGAGGTTTCCCTTTGACCTGGCAGCAGCCGCCTCAAAGAATTTCACACCACCGACTGCGGTTGCCGAAGCCGCCGGATCACCAGCCAATACCGGAGATATGAAATGGGCCATCAACAAGAGCGCGATGGGGGAATATCTCATGAGGTAGATATATCTGGCCTGTTTAAAACCACAACCCGGAGAATTTTATGCCTGGATGGCAACCGCTTCGAGCAGTCTCATCAGAGCCTTGCGGTGTGGGGTCGGCATGGGGGGGAGGTTGTCGATGGGAAAGGAGACGCTGCATTTTGTGGGACTCGCGCGGACGACTTCCATTTGAATCCTGTGGTGGGTGACGGCGAAGGTGATCCTGGCCAGAACTTTTCCGCCGGATTTTGCGTGTGGGAGGAGCCAGAGCCCGCGCCAGCGGGGGCCGGGCGAGAGGATGAGATACACCCGGAAACCGTTTTTCTCTGCGTCCCCTGCGCCTCTGCGTGAGAAATCGCCGAATCCGGAATAAACCCTGGTGGCAAATCCGCGCACGTCGTGTTCATGGATCACTACGCTGCGCGGTTGTTTGGCCGGAATTTTTTCCGGGCGTTCGGCCTTGCAGAATTTGTGCACCGGACAGGCGGAGCAATCCGGGACTCCCGCCCTGCAGACCATCGCGCCGAGGTCCATCAAAGCCGATGTGTGGATGCATCCGCCGGATTCGGGAAGCAGGCCGCGCGCGAGTTTTTCCAGAAACGATTTCCCGGCGGCAGTGGAGACGGGCTTTTTGAAATTCGCCAACCGGGCGACGACGCGGATGATGTTCGCATCGAGGACCGGGACGCATTCGTCAAACGCGAAGGCGGCCACGGCGGCGGCGGTATAGGGACCGATCCCGGGCAATTTGCGCAGCACGAAAACATCCCGTGGAATCTCGCCGTCGAAGCGTTCCATGATCTCCCGTGCGGCCCGGAGAAGGTTGCGGCCGCGCGAGTAGTAGCCGAGCCCCTGCCAGTGGGAGAGCACCGCTTCTTCATCCGCGCGCGCCAACTTCCGAACGTCGGGGAATGTCTTCGTCCATCACTCGAAATACGGGATGACCGCGGCGACCGTTGTCTGCTGGAGCATGAATTCGGAGACGAGCACCGTGTAGGGATCGTAGCGTCGCCGCCACGGGAGGTCGCGGCCGCTTTTGCGGAACCATGCGCGCAGGGCCCGGTGGAAATTCGGTATCATCTGGACAGACGCGAGTGATTACGCACTGAATACGGGGATGTCGAAACCTTTGCATTCGCACACGGCACCGCTTACGACAGAGCAGGCCGGATTACTCAGAACGATCCTTGTGGAGCAGGGATATGAGTTCGAGGAAAAGCCATATATGCTCTACTCGGCGCGCAAGCAGAAGCTGACGGTCGCGGTCTATGAGAAGGGACCTAAAGCGGTGATCCAAGGGAAGGGCATCGAGGATTTCATCACGTTCGTGCTTGAGCCGTTTGTCCTCGGTGAGGCGAGGCTCGGCTATGAGGAGGTCCACTCGCCCGAACTGTTCGAACCTCACTTCGGCATCGATGAAAGCGGAAAAGGCGACTTCTTCGGACCGCTGGTCATCGCGGGGGTCTATGTGGATGCCGGGCTGGCAAAAACCTTCCGCGACGCCGGCGTGCAGGACAGCAAGGCGATCAGTTCGGACCGGCGCATCCGGGATCTCGCCGATGCCATCCGAAAATCCGGCGCTCCTCACAGCGTCGTCACCATTGCCCCGCCGCGCTACAACGAGCTCTACCGGAAGATCGGAAACCTCAACCGCCTGCTCGCGTGGGGACATGCCCGCGTGATCGAGAATCTCTGTGAGGCGCGCCCGGATTGCCCGCGCGCCCTCTCGGACAAATTTGCGGATGTCCGGGTCCTTGAACGCGCGCTGATGGAAAAAGGCAAGACCATCCGCCTCGACCAGCGGACGAAGGCCGAGTCGGATTTCGCGGTCGCGGCGGCCTCGATCCTAGCCCGGGAAAAATTCATCGGCTGGCTTGAGGAAGCCGGCGGCAAGGCCGGGGTGAAGCTCGCCCGAGGGGTCTCGGCCGCGGTCAAGGCCGCCGCCGCGGAGATCG
>QYQL01000120.1 GCA_007280915.1 Verrucomicrobiaceae bacterium
AACTCCGCACCACCGTTCACCCGGGCCTGCATTCCCCGTCCGATCTGGAGGCCATCTCGCAGACATTGAGTTCTCTCCACTCCCTGCCGACAACCATCCAGCCGTTCCGGCCGGCCGGTTGCACCGATTGCGAGTTGCTCGAATCCGCCCCCGCTCATACCCAACGCACAGTCTGACGGGTAAAATGCCGCGACGCGCCGGGACGTCGCGCCCTACCATCGGTAGGGTCGGGCCTCCGGACCGACCGCAGGCCGGAAACAATTCGCAGCCTCAAGCAAGCGGGTGCGGGTTTCCGCATCGAGTCCCGTCCGGCTGTAAACTCCCTTTTCGTATGCCGAGGCGAACTGCCTCAACCTCTGACCGTCCATCCCGGGAGCGCTCTGCAATCGTAGCAGCCAGGCCAGGGGAGTTTCGCCGGGCGCTCTTCCGAGGTTCCTGCGGGCGGCATATTTCTCCACGCGGACGAGAGCGCTTTGTAGAGGATTCGTTTGGGAGAGCCCGCACAAGAGTGCCCGACCTGCTGCCGCAGCCAAAGCAAGCAGCGCCACGGCAAGCGCAACCCGACCGAGCGGGACGGCATTTGTTTTCCAGACGCTTTCAATGAATGCCGCGGTGAACCGGAGCCAGGACCACTTCCCGGGATCCCGTTCCATCTCGATTTCCCGCGTCAGGTCGGGGGCGACAAATGAAGTCGGATCAAACCGGATCCAGCGCTGTGCGGACGGATCCCATGCTTCGACCCAAGCGTGAGCATCCGAATCGCGCACGGTGATCGTCCGAAGCCATGGATTCCACCTGCCCCCACGGAATCCGGTGACGACCCGCGCGGGGATTCCCGCCATGCGGAGGAGGTTCGCGCTGGCCGCCGCGTAGTGTTCGCAGAACCCTTTGCGTCGCTCATGCAAGAATCCCGCGATGTCGTCGGATGGCATCCGCCCTGGGCGCATCGAGTAAACAAAACCGGACGAACCCAGGAACCGGGCCAGGGATTCAAGATTTTCTTGAATGCTTCTTCCCGTCGGAAGCACCCGGTTTTGCAGTGCAAGCATCCGCTTGTCTTTCGCGATCTTCTCAGGCACATCCAGATTTCCTCCGGCAACACGTGGAGCATTGCTTGAGGAAACATCCAGCGGGAAAGCCATCCGCCCGGGCATTGCCTGAAGCGAAAAACTCCATGCGGGTTGGTGGCCGGTTTGTCCTGGCGGAGGGGTGCCCGCCTGCTCGCGTGACCAGCGGAGGCCGTTGTTTTTTTCGAGAACTTGTCCGCGCCAGTAAAGGTCCCCGGCTTCGGGAACCGGAACGTTTTCCGGAAACGAGGCGATGAACGCCGTGCGTCCGCTTGTTCTTAATTCGGAAAATTCCCCCGGATTCAATCGGTCGGTGAATCCGGTCAGCACGGCATTCGTGCGCGACGACAAAGCCGGGAAAAACCAGAACGCCCCCATGACGACGATCCCAACCGGCACGACCAGCCGCAGCGAATCGCTCAGGATCTCGCGCAGGCCCCGGCGGGCTTCCTCCGGTGAATGGGCCTGCTCCGCGAAAAGCATGAGAAGGGCCGCGTCGAGCACAATGACAAACAGGGGGATACCGGATGCGGGATCGAGTGACAGCGGGGCCAACAGGGCAATGGCACAAAGGATGACCCATTGGCTGCGGCGGGGAGTCAACCGCCCGAGCAGAAGCGCGGCGGCCGAACCTGACGCGAGCATCGCGGGGAGATCCGCAGTGTCAGTCCAGAACGGCATAAGAAAGACGAGTCCCAGAAACATCCATCCAAGCCATACCGGGGCGGCGACTCGCAGCAGACGCAGGACGATGCCGGCGGCAAAAACCGCGATGACTGCCGTGGAAAATGCGCCGGGTCCCGGGAAAAGCAACGCGTGGATGAGAAACCAGATTCCCAGCATCCAGCCCGCCATACGCTGCGGATTTTTTTCGCTCATGCGGTCTCCCCAAATGTCGCCAGAGCCACCCGGCAGGCCGCCGGATTGCGTTCGTTGAATTTTCCACCGCCAAGACGCAACTCGAACGGGCGCCTCCCGCGCAGGCACTCCGTAACCCAGAAGCTCAGTTGATCGAGCCGGTCCTCTTCGCTTTGGAGGAACGCCGTGTCCTCCCACCTGAGAAGCAATTGTTCCGCCCCGTGGGCATCAAATGACCTGACGGCAAGGCGGCCGGTCCGCGCAAAAACCTTCCAGTCCATCCGTGCGAGCAGATCGCCCGGCTCATACGCGCGGTGCCCGCTCACATCCTCGGTGCCAGTTCTCTTCTCTCTTCCCTCCTCCTTGTCTGGGCCATCCCCCGGCGGAGCTTGTTTCCATGAGCGGCCGAGTGGATAGACATGGTATTTTCCGCACTTCGGAAAAATCTTCCAGGCAAAGCAAACCCCCGCGGGCAGGTTGCTCGAGACCCAGATTGATGGGACGGGAAATCCGCCGCGCCGGCTTGTCGGCACGCGAACCTCCACCGTTCGCGTCTCGCCCGCGTGTAATGAGGGGATCGTTCCGGTGCCATGCAGTTTCCATCTGTCCCGGAACCTCACCTTCAAGCCGAGGCACCCGCGGTTTGATGTGTTCGTAACCCCGAGCTCCAGAACCGCATCCCCGCCGGCTTCCACGGGTTCGCACCGGCACGAGGTGATTTCGATGCCGCGCAGATTTTCGTTCGTGCGGATCATGGCCACGATCCCGGCCACGACGAGCGCAATCACCAGACCTTGTGCCGGGCTGCCAAAACCATCCGCAAAATAGCCGGCGACGAAAATCGAAAATGCCACCGCCGCGAGAATCAATCCCGCCCATGTGGGGACGATGTATATCCTCTCGGCTGGTTTCATCGCCGCACCGGAACCGCCTGGATCAACGCCCTCCCCATCTTCGCCGCTTCCCGCGCTCCTCCAGTCTCCGCGGCAAACTGCGCGAGACGGTGGATGACCACGGGCAGAAAGACTTCCTGCACGTCGTCGGGCAGCACATGTTTGCGGCCGCGAATCAGCGCGAGTGCCCGCGAGGCCCGCTGCAATCCAAGTCCGGCGCGGGGCGAGAGCATCCACCCCCGGCTGTGCGCCGCTTCGAGAAGGTTCAGGATGTATTCGGAGACGGCTCCCGACACATGGATCCCGGAGGCTTCTTTCTGCCAGGCGAGCAACCGGTCCGGTGATGCGAGGACCCGCAGGGACGTGAAGTCGAATGCCCCGCCGGCGTCGCGCTCGAGCAGCTTGCGCTGGGTGTTGCGCACGGGAACGCCGAGTTCGATGCGCATCAAAAACCGGTCCACCTGGGACTCGGGCAGCGGGGCGGTTCCCGCATGGTCGCGTGGGTTCTGCGTTCCGAAAAAGAAGAACGGTTCCGGAAGCGCATGGGTCTGGCCCTCGATTGTTACCTCGTGTTCGTCCATCGCCTGGAGCACCGCGCTCTGGGTGCGCGCGGACGCCCGGTTCAGCTCATCGCCGAGAACCAGCTGTGCAAAAATCGGCCCGCGGTGGAAAGAAAATGTCTGCCGTGCCGCATCGAAAATCTGGCTCCCGAGAATATCCGCCGGGAGCAGGTCGTTGGTGAACTGCACCCGTTTGAAATCGAGGCCCAGCAGCCGCGCCACTGTCTTGACCAGCGTCGTCTTCCCAACACCCGGCGTGTCCTCGATCAGCAGGTTTCCCTCCGCGATCAGGCAGCACAGCGCCAACTCCAACTCGCGCTCCCGATCCACCAGCGCTCGCCCAGCCTCCGCATGAAACTCCTCCAGAAATGCTCGCATCTTCCCATCATACACCGGATTTTCCGGTGACAAATCCCCGATGTGGCCGCCGTGTCGAAAACACACGTGGCATGGGTGTCCTGCCCGCGCCACGGGATCCGCGCTGGAAATTTCGCGCTCATCGGTTATTTTCCCCTGCCTCAGATGCCCAGCGTCCATATCAAAACCTACGGTTGCCAGATGAACGAGCGCGACTCCGACCAGGTCGCAAAGATGCTCGGCGAGCGCGGCTATCGGATGACCGACAGCGAGGCGGATGCGGACGTGATCCTTTTGAATACCTGCAGCGTCCGCGACATGGCCGAGCAGAAGGCGATCGGGAAAATGGGGATGCTGCGGAAGCTTCGCGAGGTGCGCCCGCATCTGGTTCTCGGTTACCTCGGCTGCATGGCGCAGGCCCGCGGGGAATCGCTCACCAAAACCTCCCCGCATGTGGATCTCGTCGTGGGCACCCAGAAGTTCCACCGTGTGGCGGATTATGTGGACGATCTGCTTCGCCGCCGGATGGAGGCCCGCATGGACGACGAGCGGCTGCCTGTTGTGGATGTGGACGAGGAGGAGGGTTCACAGGGAACCGTTCGCGATCAGGACCTTGCTCCCGGCCAATGCACGGCGTTCGTTTCGATCATGCAGGGGTGCAACATGCATTGCGCGTTCTGCATTGTCCCGCAGACGCGAGGAGCCGAGCGCGGGCGCGCGATCGGCGAGATCGTGGACGAGGTCCGGAATCTTGCCGGACGCGGGGTCCGCGAGGTCACACTGCTCGGGCAGATCGTCAACCTCTACGGCCGGCATGAATTCCCCGCACGCGATGGAATCAGCCCGTTCGTCCAGCTTCTGGAATCCGTCTGCGCGGTGGACGGAATCGATCGAGTGAGGTTCACGTCCCCGCATCCCATCGGGTTCCGGTCGGATCTGATCGGGGCATTCTCGCGCCTCCCTGAACTGGCCGAGCATGTGCACCTGCCGCTCCAGAGCGGATCGGACAGGATCCTGAAAATCATGCGGCGCGGTTACACGGCGGAGAGTTTTCTCAAACTGGTGGACCGCCTGCGCGCGGCGCGGCCCGGGATCGCGATCACGACGGACATCATCGTCGGATTCCCCGGCGAGACCGACGAGGACTATGCCGCCACGCGCGAGCTCTGCGACAGCATCGGCTTCGACAACGCTTTTGTCTTCCGCTACTCGCAGCGCCAGAACACTCCGGCCGCCACGATGTTGGGTCAGTTGCCGGAGGAGATCAAGGAGCAGCGCAACAAGGATCTGCTGGATGTCGTGAACAAGCATGTCGCCAGGCACCTCGGCTCGCTCGTTGGTCAGCGCGTGGAAATCCTCTGCGAGGGAGCCAGCCGGAACAACCCGGACCGCCTCTCTGGACGCACCCGCACGAACAAAATCGTCGTCTTCGAAGGCGCTCCCCGCCACATCGGCCAGATCTTCCCCGTGAGAATCATGCGGACGACCTCGTCCACACTTTACGGCGATCCGGCCGTTCTCGACTAAATCTCCTCCCGGCCGTGGCATCGGGCATCCTGCCCATGCATGGAAATCCAGAGCATAGAGCCCGCGAAGCGCGGCCCTTCGGGCTCGTGCTGCCGCTACCTTGCCCTGCCGGGCATTTGTGAATAATCCGACCTACAAGCCGCGAAGGAGAAGAAGGGGGAGTTTTCAAAAGGCGACAATATGCGGGACTGGCCCTAGGCTGAAAGCAAACAGCCTCACGGCCTTCTCCTCCCCCTCCCCCCGCTACGCGCAACTTTTTGGTGGAACTGCTTGTTCAAGAAAAGTTGAATTCAAATCCGGATCATGGAATATGGATGAACGGATTATACGTCGGGTTCCATTGTGCGGTTGAGTCGATGCGACAAATCGATTCAGACTCTGCGCAGCCTAGTCATTAGTGGGCTGCTTTGTAGTTTGACCATTTTGTATCTAGTTCTCGCTCTGATTTTTAATCGAAAGTCGAAGGGGTTGGTCCGTGTTTTTTGACATTTTCTCGGGGAAGGTTCTTCCCTGTTTCCATTCGGAGAGCAGAAAGCTTCGGTTCAGAGATTTCTGACAACGGTTTCGCGATCAGAAGAAGAAAAACCAGATGAGTCTGCGGGGTTATCGTTTGCCGCGCAGGTAATTTTGGATCTCGTCGTGGTCCCCGGCGAAATCAAAGGAGAGCACGCCTTTTTCCGCGATAAATATCAACCGCCACGCCAAACCTGTGCGGCACTCGTAAACGTGCCGGCCGAGTTTCCTGATGGAAAGTCCGGTGTGGGCGTGAGGATTTCCAAATCCCTCCAACACCAGTTTGAGCGTCTCTGAAACTTCGCACTCCCGTCCTGCTGACCGCACGATTTTTTTGAACCGTTTGGACAGCTTAACGGAAATCATCCGGCCCTCCGGTGAACCGTGTCATTTCCCCGCGCTTGGCCGCCGCCTTGATCTCCGAGCCGATTTTCTTTTCCGCCTTTTCCATCTCGGCCGGGGTCAGGCCGTATTCCCTGAGCGCGTAGTCGTCGGAAGTCACTCCAACGGGACGGAGTGCGACAATCTTTCCCTCAAAAACGAACCCCACGTCCTGGCCCTGTGTCGCCATTTTGAGCCAATAGCCAAGTCGTCCGCGGCCTTCCGTGATTGTCAAAGTCTTCATAAGATCATTATGGAGTCTTTCGGCATCCTCGCAAGGGCGAAGAATGACGGTTCTGCGGCGGATGGGGAGGCTGAGAATTCCCCTTGCGTTGTGCGGGGGTGGTGAGCGATCTCCTTTGATGGATTCCGGAATACGAGCCAGAAAATCAGCCCTTTCGGTCGTAGGCGGTCCCATCTCGCTCGATCTCACGCTGCGGAGCGGGCAGGTTTTTCATTGGGACCGGCTGGAGGACGGCTCGTGGGTCGGGCTCATCGGTGACAGATTTGTGCGGGTCAGTGAAAGGAACGGGGCGCTCGAGACGGATCGGGGCAGTGAAGGTATTGTCCGGAACTACTTTTCGCTCGACCATCCGCTGGATGAGATTTACGCCGCGTTTCCCGATGACCCCCTGAGCCGCGAGGCGCTGGAAATGTGCCGCGGGATGAGGATCATCCGGCAGCCGCGGTGGGAATGTCTGGCGACATTTATCACGTCCTCGATGAAGCAGGTCGCCCACATCCGCGCGATGTCGCTGGCAATCCGGAAGTCGTTCGGGCCGCAGATCGGGGAGGTCTTTGCGTATCCAAGTCCCGGGGTGCTTGCCCGTGCGGATGAGCCGTCCCTGCGCGCCTGCGGACTTGGCTACCGGGCGGCCAACCTTCTCGCCACTGCCCGGAGGGTTGCAGACGGAAAGGTCGATCTTGAGGCGCTTTCCCGGCTCGAAACGGAGGATCTCCGGAATGCGCTCACGGCGCTCCCAGGGGTTGGGGTGAAAGTAGCCAACTGTGTTTTGCTTTTTGCCTACGAGCGCCTCGATGCGGTGCCGATCGATGTCTGGATCCATCGCGTGCTGCTCTCCATGCGGCGCGGCCGGGATGGGACAGCCGCGCAGCTCGCCCGATACGCCCGCCGCCGGCTCGGCCCGTATGCTGGATATGTCCAACAATACCTCTTCCATCGGGCGCGGGTTTCGTCAAAATAGGAGGCGTGAGCACCATGTATATCCAGGAGGATGACCGCCGCGAGACGATCGCTGCGGCTGTTGCCTCCGTGCTCATCCATCTTCTGATTGTCGTGGCGATCGCGCTTTCCATGACGGTTCCCATCTGGCATTTCCCGGTTCCAGAGGAGAATCAGGAGCCGATCGAGATGACGATCCTTCCCGTCGAACCGCCGAAACCAGCCGATCCTTCCTACGTGCGGACGACCCCGCAGAACGTTCAGGAAGCGCCGAAAAATGCGCCCTTCGAGTCCGACAACAACACGCGTGCCGCCAGCGAAGCAGCCCCCTCGGGCAGGGAGGCGATGCCATCCGTGGACGGGGAAAAGTCCCCGGCCCTCGATCTTGAGAACCGCAAATACTCGGATGGAATGCAGGGCCAGCCTTCCCCGCCGGCGGCAGAAGCGGTCCAGGAGCAACTCTCCCAACCCGCGCCGACTCCGGCGGAGGCTGCAGCACCCGCCGCCCAGCTCGCCCTGCGCGAGGCACCCAAACCGGAGAAACCCCGCGAGCCGCGCCCCGAGGTGAAGGCCGCCCAACCGAAGCCGCCGGCCGCATCCGGGTTCCAGCCGGAGACCCGGGTCACAAGAATCCGCGGAAATATTTCCAACCGCGGAAGAGCCTCGGTGGATGCTGCCGCGACGCCGCTCGGGCGCTACAAAAAGGTGGTGTCTGACGCGATCGGGTCCCGTTGGTATTACTA
>QYQL01000161.1 GCA_007280915.1 Verrucomicrobiaceae bacterium
CTGAACTCCTTGTCCATCGACGACCCCCTCTCCCATGTCTTCCACCATGCCGTCCTGCGCTACTGCTGTTATGACCGACGCAAACGTCCAAACTTCTGTGAAATCTGGGAGCGTCTCGCTTAACTTGACGCACATGCCCTTGGGGGCTTAACTTTGTGCCAATCAGGCCGGCTCCGCTTTTCGCCGCTTTGATCCCGTTGTTGATGGCAGTTAGGATTCGAACAATTCCTTTGACCGGATTTTTCTCATTGCGGCAAAGCGGACATTGTTTGACAAGGGATTCCGTGGGCCGGGAAAGACAGTGGGTGAGATTTTCGCTTTGTGTAATGGCAAAGAATCCGCCGATTTCCCGAACTTGTTCGCAAAGCGACTGAACCCCTGCGCTCAAAGCCGCCAGCATTTCCGGGTTCTCGGTGCAAAACGCCTGGTTGCCATCGGAGCTTATCGCTCCACCCCATTTTGGATGCTCTTCAAACATGCCCGGCGGAACACCGCGGGGCTCGTTGAGGTAGAGGTAGATCCTGATGCCGTGGCGCTTGGCTTTCGCGACGAGCCTCTTGAGCGAGGCAATCCGCTTCTCGTGACCGACGGCAGGTTTTTCACCAAGCCAGGGAACCAACGTATAGAGGATCGCCTGAATCCAAACGGCGTTGATGCCGTTTTTGGCATACTCGGCCAGAAGATCCTCTGGAAGCAGGTCAATCGTGTCGTCAAACAGCGGATCGCCGTAAAGGGTCGCATAGGAGTAAATCATGCGCAGCCCGTTCGCCTGGACTGTCTTCCCGCTGGTGCGTCTTCCGAACTGCTGAAGAAATTCAAACGGCTTTTCACTCTTGCGAGGAATCTCGCTGAGAATTTGTGATGTCGTTTCCGCAATCTCGCGGGTTGCAATCAGCTCTTCTCCGGTCAACTCCCGATAGTGCACGGGACCGACCTCCGGCTTCAGATGCCCCATCTTGTGCCAGAAAAAATCATCCTCCCTCAAAACAAACGCCAGTCGTTCCGGAGTCCAATCCAGCAGTTCGCACAGCTGCTCGTAATTCAGCAAATGCCAGTTTTTGCGAATGATCGTCAGGTATCCCCGCCGGGCCCACAGTTGATAGTCAAAATCACCGCATTGCAGCCCCAGCATTTCACCGGCGGCTTTGATGTTATCAGCGGTTGTCCCCAAGACCCGGGCCAGCCTCTCGAATGTCACCAACCCCCAGTTTCTCCAGATGACTGCCTGAAAGCAGGCAGGAAAATGGGGGAAGCTCAGTGCTTTTTTTGTTTCCCCATGCGGCAGAACACTAAAATCACCCATATTTTGCATGCTTGAACGCCATACAGCGGCATCTCACAACTTTTGAATGAAGGTGGTGACTTTCGCGCTCAGCACTGCCCCCTTGGCAAGCTCGCTGGTGCAGGTTCCTACCGCCTCAATCTCCAAAAAGTTGGATGGATCGTTATAGAAGCTGTATTTGACTCCGGCTTCCAGCGGCTCGACGTCAACCGGAGCGTCTGCAATGTCAACGTAGCGGCCGCCAGCGGTCAATTGCTCGACATTCCGGGTAATCCTCAAGCCTTTGCTCTTCAGCCGGAGTTCGATATCTTTGACGTCCTCGCCCAGAGCGATCTGATATCGCTTCTCGTTGGTTGGGGCATAGGTGATGCGACCGTCCTGAACCGTCCGATAACTCGTGCTATCGGTGTATAAATCACGAGCCTCCGCGTTGCCGCAAAATGAAAACTCGTCTCCCTTCGTCCAATCGAACTGACACAGGCTCCACGGAGCCAGAAGGAATTCATGGAGCGTCTTCCGTCCGAGGTATTCGATCGATTCCACCACCTCGATCGTAGTTGTCTCCCCGGGGATCACTTTCACTTCGCGCCGGAAGATAGTAGGGATTCCTGTCATCTCGGCATTGATCAGCGGAACCTCGGCCTCGATGGTCGCGGTCCACTCGGTTTGCCGAGTCACAGCAAAGCGGGCATTGACCAGCCCGATGGGAACCTCCCATTCGCCCGTGGAATACTCGTAGCCCAGACGGGTCCCCTCGGGTGCCGGCCACAGGCCATCCCCGCCAGGGTTTTTGTAGCCGGCCCGATCCGAAATTCCCCCGATGGCATCGGGGTTCACGCGGCTGATCACCTGCCCTCCATGGACAAGGTAAAGCCGCCCCTCCAAGTCCAGCCCGATGATCACGCCTTGGGTTCGATCGCCGACCAGAACCGCCCGCTTGTTGGCGCGTCTGAACAGATCCAACAGGTTTTCAGTATTCATTTGCCAGTTCCTCCGCCGTTTGAAATATGCCGCCGAGTTCCTTCAGCCGGGCGATGACCTTGTCCAACTCCCGCACAGCCACCTCTCCACAATTCTTTGTGATGAACGCCTTCGGTGTCACATCCGCTTCGCCAAAATCAATCGCCCCTTGAGGCATGGGGTGAAACTCCCAGGGGTGCAGATAGAGACAAAGAACAGGTTTCACGTTTCGCTCCGTCACATACCGGATATATCCGTCGATTTTCTTCAGAAAAGACTCGGCACCTTCCGTTCGGAAAAGCGGCCACTGATCGCGGTCGCGCTGCCAGGGATCACTGCTCTCCATGGCCAGATCGCAGAAATTCGGGATCTCAACCAGCTTCAGATCTCCACGCGTCGTCCAATCCGTCGCGGACGGATGGTAGGGTTCGATCATCGTGCGGTAGAAATAGAGCGGCAGGGAGGCGTCGGCTTTGTAGCTCAGGCTTTCCAGAACATTCACCACCTTCGTGCTGCCCCAGAGCCTTGGGCAGCGGAAACTTGCCATCTTGACGCCGCTGATCTCTTCCACAATGCGCGTCGCTTCCTTGATCCGGCCCTCCACCTCAAAATCGCAAACCGGCCAGTTGTTTGGCAGTGGAAACAACGGATCCCCCAAAGTTTCGTGGAGGAGCGAATGACATCCGGTTTCATGCCCGGCATCACGGACCGCGCGAACCATCTCCTGGTTGTTCATGGCGGCGTGCCCGGTCCAAAAAAACGTGGCCGGCACACCATGCATGCCGAAAAGCTCCAGCAATCTCGGGGTCCCGTGCCTGGTGCCTTCGTATCGGTCAGTGTAGCTGCCAATATCGGTCTCCATGTCGATCCCGAGAACGACTTTGAATGGGTCTTTGTTCATAACTCTGGTCGGAGCAAAAGCGGAGCAGCTCCCCCCGAAGCTGCCCCGCCCATTTGCTACCCCAAACTAGAAGTCCAGATTGCAGTGGATCGCGTCCATTTTCTCGCTGAACGCCACCGCTCCTTTTTCCGTGATGGCATATCCGGTTTCGATCCGGGTGCCGTGGAACTCGGGATGCCCAAAGAACGAGACGTCGATGCAGACAGCCATGCCCGGAACCAGCACATCGTCGGAATTCGGGCCGAAGAACGGGGACTCCGCCTCGTGCAGGCCGATGGTATGGACAAACGGGCAGACAAGATATTTCGAGAAGCCAAGCTTCTCGAAATACGCCCGGGCAGGAGCGTCGATCTCACGCCCGGTCTTGCCGGGAATCAGCATCGCTTTCGTCATGACAAAGGCCTCCCGCAAATACCTGAGGCAGACCTTCTGGCGATCGGTGTAGGAACCGTCCACCGGAAACAAATCTCCGACCACGCCGGCATAACCGTTCACTTTTGGAGCGATTCCGATCATGACGGTTTCGCCGGAAGCCAGGAGCTTGCTGCTCGCTGTTGGCACGACGGCATTGGAGCGCAACCCGCTTCCAACAATGGCAGAGAAACCAAATCCGGAGGCTCCCCGACTGCGGGCGGCGAATTCCCCGGCCGCGGCAATCTGGATTTCGGAATTGCCCGCAGCCACCTGCGACTTCATCGCATCGTAGCAGAAATCGCTCAGGCCAAAAGCGGCGCGGATCTGCTCGATCTCCCAGTCCGATTTCAGATACCGCAGGCCCGTGTATTCGTTGGTGATATCCACAACCTCGACGCCCTTGAACCCGTCCAGGATGCCCTTGTAGCAGCCGGCCGGCATACGATCGCCGCCAACAATCCCAATGCGTTTTACTTTCCCTGTCATTTTGATGAGCTCCTGGAAGAGCTGGGGAAAACCAATGATGGTCGCCGCCGGATACTCCTCGTTCGGCACCATAAAGACCGGGAAATTGCGCGTCTCCGTGATCGTGCTGTCAAGTTTGGCGAACGGCTCGCTTTCCGGTCCGCCCAGAAGCAACGGAGCTCCTTTGCGCGGAACCAACACGGCCCCAGATTCAAACTGGGGGCACCAGCCGGTCAGATACCAGCCGTTGCCGATGTTGAATTCATCATAATAGACCAGCGCCAAATCCAGATCCATCCGATCCAGGATGGCTTTGACTTTTGTGAGGCGAATCTCGCTTTCCGACTTTGGTAGGTATCCCATATCTTTCTATTTTTTATTGGTTTTTTAACGCTGAATAAACACAATATCCACAATCAGACAATCCCGTCAAGAATGATTTGAACAACTCACTCCCACGGTCCCACAACCGCCTCTCCCCTGGCTGATTCAGATTCCGTGTCTGTCATCAAGCAAGTTTAGCTGATGAAAAGCCGTGCGACGGCAAACGCCATGAAGCGAGCCGTCTGCAAGGATGCTTTTGGCGCTACGCCTCCGTTTCGTTTTCTCACAATCTGATGGGCAATATGCGATGGAGGGTTGACACACCCGTCCTCCGCCCCCTCCCGAGCTTCGTCTTCACGCTCGCCGCGACCGGCACGACTTTATCAATCTCCATATTATCGTCCGCTGAATAAAGCGTATGGCGGACAGTGTGGAATTCCTTGGTCGGCTTGAACACGGCCTTCGCGCTCAGAGCGGCTCCGGCGTTGTGGCGGGCGAACAGGGCTTGGAGTTCGCCAATGATCTCCTCGGCGGCGGCTTCCGGGATCAGGTCTCCTTTAATCTTGATCGACTGGTTCACGAACGCGGTTCTGTTGAGCCTGAAATGAACTCGCAGCAGCACGCCGCTATCGGCATGGACAAAGCCGACGACGAGGCATTCCACACCATGGACAGCTTGGCTTCCACGAATCAGGTGCGAAACCTGAGCGGCATGAAGGACGACACGCGATACCACCTCTTCGGCGAAATCCTCCGCGCGCTGCCAGAAATCTCTGGCCAATCTGGAGCGACTCATCTGAGCCCGGGGACGGCAGTATCATGAGAAGGAAAATTCATTCAGAGATCGCGTTCCCGTGGCATATCGAAGCACTTTTCGCATGTTCAGCAATGACTGTGTCGGCGCTCGTGATTTCAGTCTGCTGGATGGTTTTCACCAATGTGATGAACGACTCTTTCGGAAAGATCTTTGAGCGGACGGAACACAGCCCCTGGCCCACCACGTCCTTCGCATACGCCCGGCGGCTCGCCGGGCTCACAACTTTTTTCGCATATGAACTCCAGTGACTCCTGGAAGCTGTCAAACTTCTTCGAATTCCGGCACACGGGTTCCCTTGTGGCTTCGCAAACCTGCTGCCTGTTGTCGCCTAACGCGACGCGCTGAGGATCAATGCCGATTCGCAGCCCGCATGATACATCGCCTCGGTGTTTGCGAGCGGCGTGTGAGGCGCGAGATTATTGCCTTCGCGGAGCAAAAACCGTCCGCCCTCGAGCACCCCGGATTTAAATATTCTCCGCACCTCGTCGCGCACTTCGCCAGGAGTGGCGCGCATGAGGAATTCCACGTGGGGGCCGCCTTGGAGTCGCACCTCTGGCCCGAGCTTTTTTCGCATCGCCCCGAAATCCACCGGGAAGCCGGTGTCAAAATTTTTGATGTTCAGTTCCTCGACCAGCGTTTCAAAGTGGCGCGTGGAGTCTCCGCAGAGGTGGATGCTGCGCGGCGTGGTCGATGACCCGGCAAGCGCATCGCAAAGGCGGCGGTGGTGCGGCATCACGTGTTCGCGATACATGGGTGTCGAGATCAGGGCAACGCTGTCGTCCGCAAAACCGAAGTCCTTTTGCGGCACCGGCAATCCGCCCGCCTTCCTCCACGCGGTCATTCGCAGGATTGCTGCTTCGGTGAGAAAGTCCAACAGCGCGTGCAGGCGGTCCGGGTCGGCCGCCATCGTCTCGCAGACGAAGTCGGCCCCGAACAAATTGCAGGCGACTGTCATTGGCCCGTCGGTGCCGAGAAACGGGACAGCCACCTCGATCGGGCGGCCGAGAAATGTCTCGCTGGCGGCCCTGGCCTTGAAGTGCTCCCAATATTCGAGCCCTTTCGCCCCCAGCCCGCCGAACGGATCCGGGATCCCGTTCTCCATGATCCGCTCCGGCACATCGGAAAAATCGGCCAGGGTGTCGGGCACCTGGCCGTCGAAGTAGTGGAGGCCGCACCCGAGCCAGCCCGCCTCGTAGTAGTTTTGAAAATCGACGGAGACGGCCCACTTCTCCGGCAGCCCCAGCTCGGCATCCTGAAGCAGGTTGAACTTGCTCCAGCGCTGGAATTGGAGCTGGGCGTCGAACATGAGATCCGGGTCTTCGGTGTAGCTGCGGAAATCGATCCTGCCGGGGTTCGCGCCTTCGTTGAACATGAAAAACCGCGTGTTCGTGCCGAGGATAACCGGGATGCGCGCCGTCGGGCGGCCCGCGTTAAAGTCGGCCCAAAGAGTGGACTGTTCGGCGTTGTGCTTCGCAAAATCGAAGCGGGCAAAATCGGGGTGGGAGAAGCGGTCGGTGGGCAGTTGCGATGGAGCAGGCATTGTATTTGTGTGAATTCAGTAACCGGCGAGGCGGGTGGAGGGGAGCGGGGCCACGTATTGGTATCCCGGCTCCGCCTCCTGCCGTTTTTGGATGGCGGCGATTTCCTTCCATGTGGAAATCAACCCGTGCGGGCAGGGAGGCAGATCGTGTTTGATCAGTTCGTGGAGCTTGCCGAGTTTGTAGCAAGGCACGGCGGCGAACATGTGGTGTTCGATATGGAAGTTCATTTGCCAGTAGAGAAACTGCACGACGGGGTTCACCGTGAACGTCCGGCAGCAGAGCCGGAAATCCGACACGTTGTCCTGCAGCCCGTTGTGCTGGGTGTTGTTGCAAAGGAAAAACAACCAGCTCCCGTAGAACGGGGCAAAGGTGATGAGCACGGGGATCATCCAGAGCTGAAAATAGATCGAAACGGCCAGGATCAGGCCATGGCCCGCCAAGAGGACCCGCGCCCACCGGACCGGGCCGCGGCGTTTCTCCGGATCGCCGGCAGGGAAAAGTTTCAAATTCCACTCGCCGGAGAACTTTCCGCAGGCGACGAGGAACGTGTCTTTGACGGTCCGGATAAACCCCATCGGATTCAGCGAGCTTTGCAGGAAAAATTGCCGGACCAAAATCTTGATCGGCAGGACGACCTCCAGGTCTTCCGGCGGGTGCAGGGTGTAGCGGTGGTGCCGGGCGTGGCTCTTCTCGAACATCTCGAAATTGATCCAGCCGAGAAAGGCGAAGACCCGCAGGAACGCGCAGTTCAGGGATTTCGTCTTGAAGACTGTCCCGTGCCCGAGCTCATGGATGGCATTGATCTGAAAAGCGTAGCAGATCCCGTGGAGGAGGATCAGCGCGACTAGCACCGGAACCGGCCAATGGCCAGCCGCGTAGAAGGCGAGCCCGCCTGTAAGGATCAGGACCCCGAGGTAGCCGAGGGACTGCATCCACCCCAGCAGGTCGCTGCGTTCGTGCAGGGCTTTCAACAGGTCCGGTCGCACCGGGCAACGATACCAGTCCACCGGCTGCGGTTTGCCTTCCGTATTCATGGCGGCAAGGTAGCACGCGCAATCGCGGCTGGCTTTCAGGCGCGTATCGCAATACAAAATCAAACATGCCAGAAACGCCGATCGCCGACCGGACTGTCCTGGACCTGGGTTCTTCGGGGATTCCCGAAGTGCCGATGCTGGGGCGCTACAATTTCGCGCACGCCCATGAAGGGCTCGTCGAGCACGCGCACCCCGGCGCGATGGAGATCTGCTACCTGGCGAAGGGCACGCAGATTTACCGGGTGGGGCGGCGCGATTTCGTGCTGCGCGGTGGCGATGTCTTTGTCACGTTTCCCGGGGAGGAGCACAGCACGGGCGAAGCGCCGCAGGAAAAAGGCGTGCTGTATTGGATCCACTTCCTCCTGCCCCGCAAGGCGGTTCGCTTCCTGAACTGCCCGCCGGGCGATGCCCGTCAGCTGGTGGCCCAGCTCCTGGCGATGCCCAACCGCCACTTTGCCGGGGATCCCCTGCTCCAGACGTTGCTGGATGAAATCATGGCCGCCGCCGGGCGCAAAAAAGATCCCCTGCGACGTGTTTTTCTCGGCGTGAAACTCGTGGAATTTCTTTTGAAGGTCCTCGAATGCTCGCGCCGGAGCCCGAAGGCCGGGCTCTCGATTGGCACCAACAGCCTGCTGCGCCACATCGACGCGCAGGTCGAAGAGCCGCTGGCCGTCCCGGACCTCGCGGCGCGCATGGCGCTGTCCGTCTCGCGGTTCAAGGCGCGGTTCAAACAGGAGATCGGCATTCCGCCCGCCGAGTATGTTTTGCGCCGCAAAATTTCCGAGGCCAAGAAGCTGCTCGCGCGGCCCGGCACGACCGTCACCGATGTGGCGTTCCGGCTGAGCTTTTCATCGTCGCAATATTTTGCAACCGTCTTCAAGCGCTACACGGGGAAAAATCCCGGCGCGTTTCTGGCGCATCACCAGACTGCGGCAGGGGTCAGTTGATCGAGTGCCATATTCACTCCCCCTGATCTGAACGCGGCCGGGCGATTCAATCTTCCGCTGATCCTCCCCTCCCGAGCTTCGTCTTCACGCTCGCAGTCACCGGCACCACGGAAAGAGAAAGCGGAAACTGGGAAGCTGAAAGCTGAAGGAATTCAAAATTGTTCCGGTGGCGGGCTGTGTGAAATTCCTTGGTCGGCTTGAACACAGCCTTCGCGCTGAGGGCAGCCCCGGCGCTGTGGCGGGCGAACAGTGCTTGGAGTTCACCGATGATCTCCTCGGCAGCGGCTTCTGGGATCAGATCGCCTTTGATTTTCAGCTCGAAGCTCTGCTTGAAGAACGCGGCTCCCTTTTCGCCGGTCACACGCAGGATGGCGGCATCGTCGGTCGTGCCCCGGTAGGAATTTGAGAACCCGACCCGCACGATCTTGTCACCGGCCTTGGCTTCCACTGAGGAGGCCACTGCCATCTGCCCGGAGTAGTGGGCGAAGTAGAACGGCTTCGCGATGGCAATCAGCTCGTCCTTCTCGATAGCGAGACTGCCCTCCAAGGCTTCGAGTTGGTCGCTCTTTTCGAGGATGCCCTCGACGAGCGCGGCCACCTGCCCATCTGGATCGGGCAGTTCGGGATACGTCTTGGCGGCTTTCGCCGCTGGTGCTGTGGTTGCGATTCCCGCGAGGTTGATCCGCTTGAGCCCGGCTGCGGGAGTGACCGGGGCGGC
>QYQL01000080.1 GCA_007280915.1 Verrucomicrobiaceae bacterium
CTCATCATCAGTCTTTTCTTTTTACGCTCGCATTTGATGAACATTCCTGAGAAACTTTTGTCTTTCTTATTCCAATGACACCATTCAAACGCTCTTTGCTCTACCCGGCAGCCCTGCTCGCCGTGGTTTTGTTCCCCTCCTGCAAGCCCGCCGCCGCCCCACAGGAATCCCCGGCCAAACCCTCTCCGTCTGCTTCTCCAGCGACAACGAGCGCACCTGCTGCCCCGGCGGCTCCCGCCGCACCAGCCGCAGCAGCAACCACCGCGCCTGCAGCTGCCGCCCCCGCAACCGCCGCGCCGGAACTCAAGGATCCCGTCGCCACAGTGAACGGCGAACAAATCTCGAAAGCCCAGCTCGAGGAGGCGTTCCGCACCGCTGTCGAAGCGTCCGGTGTCAAGGGCGACGATCTTTCGGCCGACCAAAAACTCAATGGATACCGGCAGATCCTTGACGAGCTGATCATGGACAAGCTCGTGGCAAAGGCCGCCGCCGGAGAGGTCATTTCCGACGAGGATGTCAATGCCGAGATCGCAAAGCTCAAAAAGCAGTTCCCGACGGAAGAAGCTTTCCAGGCGCAGCTCAAGGAAGCGGGCCAGACACCCGAGAAGCTCACCACCGCGCTTCGCACAATGCTTCAGCAGCAGCGCTGGATGCAGAGTCAGATCAAGGACACCGACAGTGTCGGCGATGCCGATGCCAAGAAATTCTACGACTCAAACACCGAAGAATTCAAAAACCCAGAAACCGTCAAGGCCAGCCACATCCTTTTCATGGTCAACAAGGATGACTCCGAGGAGGTCGTGAAGCAGAAGGAAGCCGCAGCCAAGGCGGCCCTGGCCCGCGCCAAGAAGGGCGAGGACTTCAACAAGCTTGCCAAGGAGCTCTCCGAAGAGCCCGGCGCCAAGGAATCCGGCGGCGACCTCGGGTTTTTCTCGAAGGACCGCATGGTCCCCGAATTTGCCGAAGTCGCGTTCAGCCAGAAGCCGGGCGAGATCTCCGGTCCGGTGAAGACACAGTTCGGCTGGCACATCATCAAGGTGACCGAGAAGAAGCCCGCCGGGACGGTTCCGTTCGACGAGGTCAAGGACCAGATCACCGCCTACCTGAAGAGCACCAAGCAGCGTGAGGCGGTTCAGGGGATCCTGAAAAATCTCAAAGATTCCGCGAAGATCGACTCCACCCTCCCGCCCGCAAACTGAGCTGGCGAATGGGACGCCCCGGCAAACCTTCGGTCGGAGTCATCGGACTCGGCATCATTGGCAGCAGAGTGGTATCCGCTCTCAGGAGGAACGGATACCAGGTTTGGCTGCACAATCGATCGCCGCGTCCGGAGCCGAATTTTCTCAGCTCTCCCTCCGAAGTGGCCGAGTCGGCAAAGCACATCCAGATCTTTGTTTCCGACGGGCCTGCGTTGATCTCGATCATCAAGGCGCTTGTCCCGGCGCTGACCCCTGATCATGTCCTGATGAATCACGCGACGGTCTCTCCGCACGAGACCCGCGAGGCCGCCGACTTGGTGGCTTCGCGCCACGCCAAGTTCCTCGATGCGCCTTTTACGGGAAGCCGGGGCGCGGCGGAGCGCGGCGAACTGGTCTACTACATCGGCGGCGATCCTGCCGTGCTGGCAACCGTGCGGCCTGTCCTTGAAGCATCGTCAAAAGCCGTTCTGGAGATCGGTGATATCGGTCAGGCTTCGGTCGTGAAGATCGCTACCAACCTTCTCGCCGCAACAGCAGTTGAAGCCCTTGCAGAAGCTCATGCGCTGCTGGACAAGAACGGAATCGAGCTTCGCAAGCTCTCGCTCGCACTCCAGTCGAATGTCTCCCGCTCGCCGCTTGCGGACATGAAAATTCCCGCGATGATCGCAGGGGATTTTGAGCCGAGGTTTTCCCTCAAGCACATGTTCAAGGACATCCAGCTTGCGCTAGGCCTGGCGTCTGAAAAAGATATCGATCTACCGGCTGCATCCGCCTTCGCGGGCGCTGCGATGGCTGGAATCCAGCAGGGATGGGGGGATTCGGACTTTTCCGTGGTCGCCCGATTTTACGGCTTCCCCGGGCAGGGGCATCCGCTCCCGGAAACCCCTGCGGAATCGGTCGAGGAAACTCCTGGCGGCGGTGAAGCAAAGAGTTCCCGCGGGTGGAACCCGTTCCGCGGACGCAAGTGAGCGCGGAGAGGATTCGCATCCTCCGCAAGTCAGGTGGCGCGTTCCCTGTGCGGGGCAAAGCCCTTTTCAAGCTTACCGGAGCCGACTGCCGCCGCTACCTCAACGGCCAACTGACCATTGACATCAACAGGCTGCAATCAGGAGAATCCCGCCGCGCATTGCTTCTCACCGCAAAAGGCAAACTCTGCGCTCCGATTCAGGTCTGGGGTGAAGGAACCGGCTTCATCATTGAAACCGAGGAATCCCTCCTGGAAGAAACCGCAGCGCGTCTGGAGCGTTACATCATTTCCGACGATGTGACGATTTCGAGGATTCCGGAAAGGATGCCGGTTTATCACGTTTTCGGAGTCCCCCTTCCGGATGACGCCATTCGCATCAACAGAATCGGGATGCCCGGTTACGATTGTCCGGCACCTCCCACGGAAATCCCCGCAGCGGACGACTCCGATGTCGAACTTCTCCGGATCGAACGAGGAATCCCTCTCTGGGGTTCCGAACTCACTGCGGACACCCTGCCGCAGGAAGCTGGCCTTGATCAGTCCTCGGTGGACTTCGACAAAGGCTGCTATGTCGGCCAGGAGGTTGTTTCGCGCCTCAGGAGCGTGGGGCATGTCAACCGCCTGCTCCGCCGCTTTTCCGGCAGTCTTCCAACGCCTCTGGATTCTCCTGTTTCGCTGCTCTCCAAATCCGATCCCGACCGGCCGGCCGGCACCCTCACCAGTGCCGCCCGCGATTTTGAGTTGGCGCAAACGCTCGCGCTCGGGTATCTCAACCGTGAGTTCGTTGATGCCCTGCACTTTCTTGCCACCGACGGGACAGGCAAGGTCATCGGGGAACTCGAAAAACGCCCGGTCTGAATGAAAATACAAATTGCCATCCTCGTCGCTGTTGTCTCGGGTCTTTTCCCCTGCCTTGCCGCTCCGGTCGGTCCGGACGTCGCCGTCCTGCAAATCCGCATCGGCAAGGCAAAGGAAATCCAGCGGGTGGTGATCGGGCTTTACGATGAAGCCACGCCCCTGACCGTCGCCAACTTCAAGGAGCTCATCCGGAAAAAGTTTTACAACGGCATGCGTTTCCACCGGGTATTCCCCGGTTCGTTTGTGCAAACCGGCGATCCGGCAAGCCGTCATGGAGAAGCCGACCGCTCCGGCACCGGTGGCCCCGGCTACACGATCCCCGCGGAAATCAAACTCAACCACGAAAAGGCCTCCGTCGCGATGGCCCGGCTCCCCGACGACGTCAACCCCGCGAAAAACTCCAACGGAAGCCAATTCTACGTCTGCTTGACCCCCCTTCCGAAACTCAACGGCAAATTCACCGTCTTCGGCGAGGTGCTTGAAGGACTCGAAGTCCTCGACCACATCAGCAATCTCACGACCAACAGCAACGATTTTCCATTGCCAAAAGTCGTGATAAAATCCATTACTTTGGAACCGCGCGCCGCCCAAACGGCAAACCAGTGACCCACTGGCTCCGCGTGAATCTTTCCGGGTAGGTACCGAAGTGGCCAAACGGGGCGGACTGTAAATCCGCTGGCTTACGCCTTCAGTGGTTCGAATCCACTCCTGCCCATATTTTCCGCAAAGCGGAAAACACAAAGCAATCCGTGGATGATAACGCAGTTCAGCCGCCCGCGCGACAGCGCCGCCTTCCACCGCGAAGCCACACTCGCAGAGCCCCGGTTCCTCCGGGGATAATCCACTCCTGCCCATTCTCCTCTGACACCGATAAACAGAGGGGGGAGCGGCTGTTTTTTGAAATTCGAGCGAAATCATATCGCACTTTATCGCACAAGCCGGAAACAGTCTCAAAGTGTCCGCCTGTTATCCGCCGCGGATAGAAAGGCATTACTCGTCGTTGCAGGGAAGTGCCATCACGAAAAACGCCACCTTGCTCAACACCCCGTTCATCTACCGCCTTATGGTATATCGGGAGGTACGGAAATCCGAACCAACTCAGCAGTCATGAAGGAGGCTCTTGGATAAGCTGGCCTCACCGGATGGTCCGCATCGTCACAGGGAGTGACGCCAACAGCTCGAAATGCGAAGCGGATGAATCGAAACTTGCTCATACCGCCGAGGAATAATGAGTAGTTCACGCCCACAATCGATTAGAATCCATTGGATCATTTTTCTGGGAATCTTTCCAGTTGCTCCTGACGACCCAGAGACCGAAAATCCTCGCATGAACCGCAACGCGGCACCGCTGAGAATACCACTTGCAATGCGCGGTCAATGAGGCAAATCTCTTAACCCTCATCAATCAGGAGTTTACTATGGCCAAAGGAAACAACAGCAAAAGAAAAGAAGTCAAGAAGCCGAAGAAAGACAAGCCCAAACCCGCACCCCCGGTTTCCCGGCGAGGCGCCTGATAGGGCCGCTCCCCGCGATTCATTGCGCGGGAAATAGCGCATGATTTCGCATCGGAGCTGTTTGCCATGATTGCTGCAGGCACGAATTAGTGCTCATGCCATTTCCTTCCGAGCATCCCCGCGATCCATTGCATGGGGTCACGCTGGAGAACCTCCTCAAGCAACTGCTCGCACAACATGGCTGGGCAGAGATGGCAAATCGAATCCCGATCCGCTGCTTCCAAATCGACCCGTCCATAAAGTCCAGCCTGACGTTTTTGCGCAAAACGCCATGGGCACGGCAAAAGGTCGAAGATTGGTTCATCGAGGAGCAGTGGAATATGCGCCGCTAGACCAACTCTGCCGCCAATGAGCAGGCCCCTACGTCTCAGAACGGATTCTTACCGGCCTTCGGAAACTTGAACGCCTTCTTGGATGGCTTGCCGACTTTGGCAGCAGATTTCCCGGCCTTACGTTCTGCCCAGCGTGCCTTCATGTTGGCTGCGAGCTTGGCTCGCCCTTCGGGTGTGATGCCGCTCTTCTTCTTTTTTGATTTGGCAGGCTTCTTGGCAGCATTTGTGAGTTCCGCCTTCATTGAGGCGGGTGGTTTGAGATACCCTGTAACCGTCTGAGTGGATGGGGCGGACTTCTTGGCGCCCTTCACCGCATAACGTCCTGGCTCGACCTTCGTGGTCAACTTCTTTCCGGTCGTGCTGAACCAAACTGAGATATTGCCAGGCTTCGAGCCGAGCTTCGCGGCAATCTCCTTCACCCGGAGACCTGCGCTTCCAGCCGCTTCGAGGAGGGCAAGGATCTTTTCCTTGAGACCACCCGATTTTCCACCCTTTGCCTTTTTCGATTTGGCTGGCTTCGCAGGTGCTTTTTGAGCGGCCAACGGCGCAGGAGCGGGTGCTGCGTTTACGGGTTTGGCGGCAATTTTGAAGACCTCGACCGTAACTCCGCCTCTGAGCGTGTCGATGATGACTGCGTCAATTTCATCGACGAGGCTGAGAAGTTCCTCCTTCCTCTCCGTGAGTGCGAGCAAGCGGAGAAGGGATTGGCTGTTGATGAGCGATATGTCCATATTGGAGGCGAGTAAGCAACAGGTTGCAGGTCTTTGGCAATACATTTTGAAGTGTCTTTTAGGCGAAGGTAAGCACGGACTGGAAATTTGTTGCTAGATCAGGAGGGGTGGGACAGCGTTTGACCAGCGGAATGTGATATTATCCTCACCATGAGATACCTCCTCGCCATCCTCGCCTCCATTCTCCTTGCCAATGCTGGTGACACTGCCCCAGTGGCCATTCCCGTCCAAGGCGGCGGGACCGCCACCACCTCGAAATTCGGTGATGATTATATCACGCGCACGAGTGACGGGCAGACCTACACGACCTCCAAGTTTGGCGAAGGGACACCCTTCGGAGGAATGATGTCATTTTTCGTTTGGCTGGGAGCCATTGGCTAACCGAGAGATTTGACCAATCCGGGGGTGGAGGGCGTCTGATTATCTGCAATTTCTGCGAGCCGGATGTTCACCAAATCGAGGGGACAAGCCGACCCTTCACGCTATTTTGCCTCGCCGGATAAAGGGGCTTTTACCTTAACTCCACTCATCGGATGGTGTATGACTGCGTCCCATGCGAGTTCCTGTAGAAGCTGGTTCAGCTCCTCATTTCTGTATTTGCCCTGCAATTCCCGAGGCATGGGTAGCCCCACGGGACTGCGCCGATAAATAACAGCGAAATGACAATAGGCCGATAGCACTTGCAGTGGCGGGTTGGGATGTTTGGGGTGGGCCCGATTTTCAGACCAGCAGAAGCATAAAATAAGCTAAGCAATGCGGGTGTGATTTGTGTTTTATGTGTTGGTTCTGGAGGCGTCAACCTCCGTGGTGAGATGGGCTCCGATTTTTTTTGCTCTGGAGCGC